>JAOPZF010000120.1 GCA_025964255.1 Solirubrobacterales bacterium
GCCGCGAGGGGGAGCGGGTGACGCCGCTCGAGCTCTTCTTCGACCTCGTCTTCGTCCTCGCGATCACCGAGTGCACCGCGCTGATGTCGCACCATCCGAGGTGGACGGGACTGGCGCAGGGACTGCTGGTGCTGGGCGTGCTCTGGTGGGCCGGGGCGAGCTACGCCTGGCTGACCAGCGTGATCGACCCCGAGGCGGGCGCGGTGCGCCTCGTCTTCTTCGCCGCGATGGCGGCGATGCTGATCGCGGCGATCTGCGTGCCAGAGGCGTTCGCGAACCTGGCGCTCGCCTTCGCCCTCGCGATCGGCTTCTTCCGGGTTGCCCACATCGCCCTCTTCGCGATCGCCGCCGGCCCCGACGCCACGGCGCTGCGCACCTCGACCAAAGCGCTCGCCGTCTCGACCGCGATCGCGGTCACCCTGCTCGCCCTCGCCTCGGCCTTCGACGGCTGGGCCCAGGCGGCGCTCTGGGTGTTGGCGCTGGCGCTCGACTTCGGCGGGCCCTCCTTCTTCGGCATCGAGGGCTGGCAGCTCGTCCCCGGCCACTTCGCCGAGCGCCACGGCCTGATCATCATCATCGCCCTCGGCGAGTCGATCGTCGAGATCGGCGCCGGCGCCGCCGGGCACCTCGACCTCGGGATCGGCATCGCCGCGGTGCTCGGCGTCGGCGTCGCGGCGGCGCTGTGGTGGGTGTACTTCGACGTCGTCGCGCTGATCTCGGCGCGGCGGCTCGGCGAAGCCGAGGTGGGCCGCGAGCAGAACGCGCTCGCCCGCGACTCCTACTCCTACCTGCACCTCTTCCTGGTCGCCGGGATCGTGCTCACCGCCTTCGGCCTGAAAACGGTGATCCAGGGGACCGGCGAGGACCTGGGCTGGGTGCCGTCCTTCGCGCTGTCGGCCGGGATCGCGCTCTACCTCCTCGGCCTGGTCGCCTTCCGCTACCGCCAACGCCGCACCTGGAACCGCTACAAACCCGTCGCCGCCGCCTGCCTGCTCGTGCTGATCCCGATCGGAACGGCGATCCCGGCCCTGGCCACTCTGGCGATTGCGACCGCCCTCCTGGCGATCTTGGTTGCCGCCGAGCACGCCGGCTACGACGAGCGCCGCGACGAGCTGCGCGCCCGCAACACGATGACCGAGGCGGAGGCCGAGCTGGTTGCCGCTGCCGAGGAGGAGTAGGCGCCGTAAGGGCGCTCCCGGCCGTCTCGCGCCCTTGTTAGTTAAGGATCTCTGAGTGGGAAAAGCGTCTACGCCGAGGCCGGACGAAAGTACGACTTCGACATACTGGCGAACCTATGACGACTTCAAACGAGGTACCCAAGGTCCTTGACGAATTGCTGCGCGTCGGCGCGCCCTCGGGATACGAGGGACCGGCCGCCGAGGTCTGGCGCAAGGCCGCCGGCTTTGCCGAGCTCTCCTACGACGGCATCGGCTCGACGATCGCCCGCGTCGGCGAGGCCGAGCCGCTGGTCGCGATCGTCGGCCACATCGACGAGATCGGCCTGATCATCACCCACATCGACGAGAAGGGCTTCCTCTGGTTCGAGCCGATCGGCGGCTGGGACCCGCAGATCCTGGTCGGCCAGCGGGTCGAGGTGACCGGCAGCGACGGTGCCGTCCCCGGCGTCGCCGGCCGCAAACCGATCCACCTCCTCGAGCCCGACCAGCGCAAGAAGGTCGTCGAACTGAAATCGATGCACATCGACATCGGCGTCTCAGACCGCGAGGAGGCCGAGGCCCTGGTCCGCGTCGGCGACCCGATCGTGATCCGCACCGAGCCGCTGCAGGTGGCTGGCTCCCGCCTCGTCTCCAAGTCGATGGACAACCGGCTCGGTGCCTACGTCGCTCTCGAGAGCACTCGCCGCTGCGCCGAGAACGCCGGCCCGGGCGGCTCGATGGCCGGCGTCGCCGCCGTGCAGGAGGAGATCGGCCTCTTCGGCGCCCGCACCTCGGCCTTCGCGCTGAAACCGGACATCGCGGTCGCCGTCGACGTCACCCACGCGACCGACGCGCCCGGGGTCGACGAGAAGGAACTGGGCTCGCACCCGCTCGGTTCCGGCCCGGTGATCGGCCGCGGCTCGACCCTCTCGCCGAAGGTCTTTGAGCTGCTGGTCGAGACCGCCGAGGCGGAGGGGATCGAGTACTCGGTCGCCGCCAGCGGTCGCAGCACCGGAACCGACGCCGACTCGATCCAGATCGCCCGCTCGGGCATCCCGACCGGCCTGGTCTCGATCCCGCTGCGCTACATGCACTCGCCGGTCGAGATGGTCGACCTGCAGGACGTCGAGGCGGTCGTCAACCTCCTCGCGGCGTTCGGCAGCCGCATCAAAGCGGGCGTCGACCTGAGTCGTTAGTCGACGAAGGTCAAATCTTTGGGAAGCGAGCTGAGATTGAGGATGCCGTCGTCGGTGACGACGACGATGTCCTCGATCCGCACGCCGAGGTTCCCGGCCAGGTAGATCCCCGGCTCGACGGTGACGACTTCATTCGCCGCCAGCACGTCGTCGGAGCGAAGTGAGAGTCGCGGGCCCTCGTGGATGTCGAGGCCGACGCCGTGGCCGAGCCCGTGGCCGAAGTACTCGCCGTAGCCGGCGTCACCGATGATCTTGCGGGCGACGTTGTCGACGTCTTCGCCCTTCTCGCCGGGGCGGATCGCGTCGAGCGAGGCGAGCTGCGCCTCCAGCACGGTCTCGTAGACCTTGCGCCCCTCGTCGCCGATGTCGCCGGTCGCGAAGGTGCGGGTGCCGTCGGAGCAGTAGCCGTCGAGCTTCGCTCCCATGTCGAAGACGACCAGCTCGCCGCGGCCGATCACCCGGTCGCCGGGCTCGGCGTGCGGCTGGGCGCCGTTGGGGCCGGCGGCGACGATCGAGTCGAAGGAGAGGGTGCCGCCGAAGCCGCGGACCTTGGCCTCGAAGTAGTCGGCGACCTCGCGCTCGGTCTTGCCGACGAAGGCGTTTTCCAACGTCTGCTTCAGCGCCGCGTCGGCGAGCTTCGTCGCCTCGGCGATAAGGGCCAGCTCGGTCTCGTCCTTGACCCGGCGCAGCCCCTCGACCGTGCCGCCGGCGGCGACCACCTCGACGCTCTCGCCCAGTTTCTCCTCGAGTTTGGAGAAGGTGCGGACCGAGACGTGGTCGTCCTCGAAGCCGACCTTGCCGGCGAGGCGCTCGGCGATCCCGGCGAGCCAGTCGCCGGTCACGGTGACGATCTCCCACTCGGAGACCTCGGCGGCGGCGCGCTCGGTGTAGCGGAAGTCGGTCAGGAAGACGCGGACGCCGGGGCCGCAGATCGCCGCCCCGTTGGTGCCGGTGAAGCCGGTCAGGTAACGGACGTTGGTCAGGTCGGTGACGAGGAAGCGGTCGAGCCCGCGCTCGCCGAGGACCGCCTCGAAGCGATCGCCGCGGCCGCGCATCAGGCCGCCACCCCGAGTTCGCGGGCGAGCACGTCTAGCGCCTCGCGGTAGCCGTCGGCGCCCTTGCCGGAGATCTTCTCGATGACCAGGCCGTCGAAGACGGAGACCTTGCGCCAGTCCTCCCGCGCGTCGACGTCGGAGAGGTGCACCTCGACAGCCGGGAGCGCGGCGACGTCGAGCGCGTCGGCGATCGCG
The DNA here is from genome assembly GCA_025964255.1 of Solirubrobacterales bacterium. Classification (GTDB taxonomy): domain Bacteria; phylum Actinomycetota; class Thermoleophilia; order Solirubrobacterales; family 70-9; genus VAYN01. Next base: position 3,604 of record JAOPZF010000120.1, read on the forward strand.
CGGCTGTAGTGGGTCCAGGCGCCGGCGTTGATCAGCGAGGCGTCGGCAAGGTCAGGCAGTCGGTGCAGGTACTCCACGAACTCTCCCTCATGGTTGGTCTGGAAGAACAGCGGTTCGAGCCCCGCCTCGCGCGCCCAGCCGGCGATCTGATGCTCCAGCTGCGAGAGCGAGCGGCCGCCGTAGAGGTCGGGATCGCGGCGCTCGAGGATGTCGAAATTGACCCCGTGCAGGACGGCAACTCGATTTCTCGTGGTGCTCACTTCATCAGCTCCTTCACGGCGTCTTCGACCTTAGCGGGGTCGACCAGCTGGCCGATTCGGGGTTCGCCGGGCTCGGAGAGGAGGACGAAGCCGACGCCGGCGGCGGTCCGCTTCTTGTCGCGGCCGAGCGACTCGATGATGTCGTCGACCTCGATCGGCACCTCGACGTGGGTCGGCAGGCCGTGCGTGGCTAGTACCGACTCGACTTCATCGCGGAGCGCCGGCGCGTCAGAGAGACGGAGGGCCGCCAGCAGTCCCAGGCCGACCGCCTCGCCGTGTCGGTAGGCGGTGTACCCGGTCGCCGACTCGATCGCGTGGCCGACCGTGTGGCCGAGGTTGAGCACGTTGCGCAGGCCGGTGTCGCGCTCGTCGGCGGCGACGATCGCGCACTTGTAACGGGCGCAGGCGAAGATCACGTCGTCGAGCTCGGCCGGGTTCAGCTCCTTGATCGCCCGCACCCGCTCCCACAGCGCGCCGCCCGCGAGCAGCCCCGTCTTCAGCACCTCGACGAAGCCCGCCGCGAGCTCCAGTGGCGGCAGCGAGGCGAGCGTCTCGACGTCGGCGATCACCGCGGCGGGCTGCTGGAAGGCGCCCGCGTAGTTCTTGCCCTCGGGCAGGTCGACGCCGACCTTGCCGCCGTAGGCCGAGTCGACCTGGGAGACGAGCGTGGTCGGCACCTGGACCACCGGCACGCCGCGCTGGTAGAGATGGCCGACGAGCCCGGCGAGGTCGCCGACGACACCGCCGCCGAGGGCGACGACGTGGTCGGAGCGGGTCGCGCCTTCGCGGCTCATCGCCCGGAGCACCTTCTCGGTGTTGGTGAGCGTCTTGGCCGTCTCCCCCGCTTCGATTTCGGCGGTCGCGGCGAGCGGCTCGAGCCGCTCCGCGTAGATCGGGCCGACCGAGCGATCGGTGACGAGGAAGCGGCGGCTCTCGAGCGGCCACCAGTCGGCGTCGAGCAGCCCGCGGCCGACCAGCACCGGGTACTCGCCGCCGGGCGCGCTCGCCCAGAGGAGCTTGGTGCCCGCTGGCATGTCGGCGAGGCGCCGGATCGTCGGCAAGGCGCGCCGGATCATCTGGCGATCGCCCATCGGGACGACCGCGTCGGCGAGCTCTTCGTAGAGCGGCAGACGGGTCGCGAGCAGCGTGCCGACCGACTCGGCGGAGCTCGCCAGCGGGCGATCGGAGTGGGCGATGCGGCGCCAGGCCTCGGCCGCGTCGACCTGCAGCCAGACGACTATGTGGCGGGCCATCGCGGCGCGGATCCGCGGCGAGAGGACGCTGCCGCCGCCGAGGGCGATCGCGCCGCCGTCGTCGGCCTCCTCCAGCAACGCGCCGACCACCTCGGACTCGCGCTCGCGGAAGCCCTCCTCGCCGTGGTTCTCGAAGGCCTGCGGGATGGTCGAGCCGAAGCTCGCTTCCATCAGCTCGTCGATCTCGACCGTCGGCAGCCCTTCGCCGCGTGCCGCCGCCAGCGCGGTCGACTTGCCCGCGCCCATGAAGCCGACGAAGACGATCGAGGGCTGCCGCGACTCGCCCGCCGCACTCACCGGGCCGCCGCCCCGCTCACCGCGCGTCGATCCGCGCCTTGTAGGCGTCGATCGCGCCGAGGACGTCGTCGATGTGGTCGCCGCCGAACTTCTCCCGGTAGGCGCGCGCGAGGACCAGGCAGACCATCGCCTCGGCGACCACGGCGGCGGCCGGGACGACGGTCGAGTCGGTCCGCTCCCTCAGCGCCTGAGCTGGCTGGTGGGTTTCGGTGTCGACCGAGCGCAGCGGTTTCGTCAGCGTCGAGATCGGCTTGATTGCGGCGCGCACGGAGAGCGGCTGGCCGTTGGTCATGCCGCCCTCGAGGCCGCCGGCGCGGTTCGTTTCGCGGAAGTAGCCGTCCACCTCCGACCAGAAGATCTCATCGTGGGCTTCCGAGCCGGGTCGGGTCGCGACGTCCCAGGCTTCGCCGATCGCGACGCCCTTGATCGACTGGATCGAGGCGACCGCGCCGGCGAGGCGGCCGTCGAGGCGGTCTTCCCAGGAGACGTGCGAGCCGAGCCCGGGGACGAGCCCGAAGGCGAGCACCTCGAAGGTGCCACCGAGGCTCTCGTTCGCCTTCCTCAGGCGGTTGATCTCCGCGACCATCTCTTTGGAGGCGTCGGGATCGAGCGTGCGGACCGGGTCGTCGTCGATCCCGGCGAAGTCGGCGGGCGTCAGGTTCTCGCGCTCGGCGGCGACGACCGAGGCGATCCGGGACACGTGACTGTGGACCTCGACGCCGAGCGCGGTGAGGAATCCGCGGGCGACCCCGCCGGCGGCAACGCGGGCGGCGGTCTCGCGGGCGCTGGCGCGCTCGAGCACGTTACGGATGTCGGTGAAGCCGTATTTCTGGGAGCCGACGAGGTCGGCGTGGCCGGGCCGCGGCAGGTGGACCTCTTCGGGCTCGAAGTCCTTGACCGGCCAGGGGTTCATCCGGTCTTCCCAGTTCTTGTAGTCGCGGTTGGCGACCAACAGGGCGATCGGGCTGCCGAGCGTACGACCGTGGCGGAGGCCGGAGCGGACCTCGACCGTGTCGGTCTCGATCCGCATGCGGCCGCCGCGCCCGTGGCCGAGCTGGCGCCGCGCCATGTCGCGGTCGAGCGCCTCGCGGTCGAGCTGCAGCCCGGCCGGGACGCCCTCGACGATCGCGGTCAGCCCAGGCCCGTGGGACTCCCCGGCGGTGGTGAATCGGAAGGCGGTCATGAACGTTCCACCCTATCGACCATCTAGCGACGAACGGCGGTACGCATCGCCTCGATCGAGGGCTCCTCGCCGGTCCAGATACGCATCGAGAGCGCGCCCTGCTGGACCAGCATCTCGAGCCCGTCGACCGTGGTCGCGCCCGCGGCCGCGGCCGCGGCGAGCAGGGCGCTCGGCTCCTCCGTGTAGACCATGTCGAGGACGACCTGGCCGGGGACGAAGGAGTCGGCGGTGAGCGGCAGGTGCGCGAACGCGTCCTCGCCACCGAGCCCCACCGCGGTCGTATTGACGATCAGGGCGTAGTCGGCGGGGTTCGGGTGCTCCATGAATCCAACTTTGAAGTGCGCAGCCAGTTCTTCACCCTTGGACCGGGTTCGATTCCACACATCGACCTTCACCCCCGCGTCTGCCAATGCCCAGATCGCTGCCCTCGCGGCTCCACCCGCACCCAACACCAAGGCACGCTCACCATCCGGTAGGTAGGGAAGCGAACGCAGCAGGCCGCCGGCGTCGGTGTTATCGGCGACGATCAGTCCGTCGCGGAAGGTAAGCGTGTTGGCGGCGCCGATCGCGCGGGCGCTCTCGGTCGCCTCATCGGCCATCGCCACCGCCGCCTCCTTGTGGGGCACCGTGATGTTCACCCCGGCGTACTCGCCCGCCGCCGACAGTTCGGCGATCGTCGCCTCGAAGTCCTCCGGCGACACGTCGATCGCACCGTAGGTCCACTCGCCCGCCAGGCCGAGGTCGGAGAGCGCCGCCGTCTGCATGTCCGGCGAGCGCGAGTGCGCCACCGGGTGACCGATCACCGCCAGTCCGGGCATCGGGCTATTCGGTGCATTTGGACGCTTCGTACTTCTTCACGTCCACTTCGAATTCCGCTTCGGTCGCGGAGAAATTCAGCGTCTTGCAGTTCGGGCTGGTGACGAAGAAGAGGAAGTTGCTCTTCGCCGGATGCGCCGCTGCGTTGATCGTCGCCAGCCCGGGATTGGAGATCGGGCCTGGCGGAAGCCCAGCGTGGTTGCGGGTGTTGTAGGGCGATTCGCTTTCCAGTTCCGACTGGGTCAGCGGCTTGGTGTAGTTACCGGTGGCGAAGCGGACCGTCGCGTCGCTGCCGAGCGTCATCCCTTCGCGCAGCCGGTTGTAGATCACCGATGCGACCTGCTTGCGCTGGCCCGCGACTCCGGACTCGTGTTCGATGATCGAGGCGATCGTCAGCACGTCATAGATCGTCAGGTTTTTCGAGTTCGCGTACTTCATGTTCACGTGCTTGATCTTGCGCCGGAAGTCTTCGAGCTGCAACTGGACCAGGTTCTTCACCGGCTCGTGTCGCTTCATTTCCCACGTGTCGGGGAAGAGGAACCCTTCGAGGTTCTTCGCCTTCTTGCCGCCGTACTTGGCCGGGTTGAGGTACTTCGATTTGACCGTCGCCTTCATGTAGTTGCCCTTGAGGCCGTCTTCCCTGGCGAGCTGCGCGGCCTGCTTGCGGGTATAGCCCTCGGGGATCGTCACCGTGACGATGCCCGGCTTGGCGGCCTGTTTGGGTTCTTCGGTGAGCTCGTCGATCGCGTCGCCGTAGCTCATCCCTTCCTTCATCGTGAATTTGCCGGCGAAGAGGTCGGAGCGCTTCCCGGCGATCGTCACGCGGGCCTGGAAGAGGGTCGAGCCGGAGACGACGAAACCGTCGGAGATGACGCCCTTCTTTTCCAGCAGGGTGCCGACTTCGCCGACGCTCGAGCCCTTCGGGATGTCGACGACGACTTTGCCGTGCCCTTCGCCGACGAAGGGCTGGAAGAGCGAGTTGAGGAAGACCAGGATGAGGATCAGGACGACGGTCGCGAGGATCCGGAACGGGTGGCGCAGCAGCGCGCCGAGGAACCCGCCGCGACGATTGCCGCCCTCGCCATGGCGGCGGCCGGTACGCGCGGCGCCGGCCATGTTCGGGTCGCCCTCGTCGTGGAAGTCCTCGTCCTCGTCGAAGCCCCAGTCGTCGCGCGGTGGCGGCGGCTCCCAGTCCCCCGCCCCGGTCCGCTCGACCGGCACAGGCAACGGCACCTGCTCGCGGCGCGGCTGGTTGGGATCGAGCTGCGGCGTTTCGGCCGTGCCCGGACCGGGATCGGCCTGCGGCGATTCAGCCGCCTGCGCGTGCGGCGCTTCCGTCTCCGGCGGGATCGGCTCAGGGAGAGCCTGTTCCGCGGTCGGAGGAGGGGCGGCGGGGGCTTCGGCCGTGGAAGGGTCGGGCTGCTGCGGCGCGGCTTGTTCTCCCGTGGGCGGGGCGGCAGGCTGTTCGGTGGTCGGGGGACCCGCGTCCACGGGCTGTTCCCCCGTCCGTGGGACTGCGGCTGCGGGTTGTTCAGACGTCGGCGGCGCTGGCGGCGGCGCGGGCGTTTCGCCGGTCGGCGGACCGGCGGGAGCATCGCTCGCTGCATTCGCCGCCGCCGCTCCACCGGCCGCTGCCGCGCTCGCGGAGGCGGCGCGTTTTGCTTTCCGTCGTCCCAGAAGTCGTTTCCGTCCCCGCTCGGCAGGGGCACTGCTCTGTGGCTCACCACCCGGCTCTGGGACCGGGAGCGGCGGCGGGGTCACGGGCTCGGCGGGCTCGTCCCAGAACTCCTGCTCCGGGGTCCGCGGCCGGGTAGGAGGCGGTGGCTCTTTCGGCGGGGGTGGCGGCGCGGCGGCCTCCTTCTGCTTGCGCTTGGACGCCTTGCCCGCCCGCTTCGCTGCGCGTTCGCGCCGGCGCTGCTCCCGCTCGACCGCGTCGTGGTCGTTCGGGTCGATGAACGGGTCGCCGCCCGGGTATTCCGAGCCGTGTTCGTCGCTCATGCTTCGCCTTTCCGCGCCAGGCTCATCAGGTAGGCCTCGAGTAGGTGCGCCGCCGCGATCGAGTCACGCGAGGCGCCCGCGCCTTCGCGCCGGCTGACGTCGGCCATGCGGCTGGTCAGTCGCTCGTCGTAGGTGTCGACCGGAATCTCGATCACTTCACCGAGCTCGGCGACGAACGCGCGCGCCAGCGCCGCCTGGGTCCCCTCCTCGCCGCTGAGGTGGACCGGCAGGCCGACGACGACGCGTTCGACCTCGCGCTCGCGAACGAGCGCCGCGACGGCGTCGGCCTCGGGCGGCTCGATCACCGGCAGGGGCGTGCAGAGGGTTCCGGTCGGATCACAGATCGCGGCGCCGATCCGGACGGTGCCGTGGTCAAGGGCGAGCACTCGCAAGCCTTACCCCAATTTCTCCTCGATCAAAGCCCGCGCCGCCCCCAGCGCGTCGTCGATCTTCGCCGGCTCGCGGCCGCCTGCCTGAGCCATGTCGTCGCGGCCGCCCCCGCCCCCGCCGACGACGCTCGCCGCGGTACGCACCAGCTCCGCCGCCGAGAGTCCCTTGGCGATCGCCCCGGGCGTCGCCAGCGTCACCAGCGCGACTTTGTCCTTGCCGCCGCCGGCCAGCACCTGGACGACGTCGCCGCCGAGCGTGGACTGGATCCGGTTGGCGACGTCGAGCAGCGACTTCTGGTCGGTGAGCTCGGTGGCGGCGACGAGCACCTGCACGCCTGCCAGTTCGTAGGCCTCGCCCGCCAGCCGTTTCGCTTCCTCGCCGAGCGCCTGGCGCTGCGCCTGCTCGCCCTGCGCGCCGGCCTCTTTCAGTCGCTCCGCCGCGCGCCGGGCGCCCGCGAGCGCGTCCTGCGGGTTGCCGAGCAGCTCGCCGGCCTCACGCAGTGCCGCGTCGCGGTCGCGGAAGAAGTCGATCCCGGCCGGGCCGGTGATCGCCTCGATGCGGCGCACGTTTGCGGCGCTCGAGCCCTCCCCGGTCACCTTGAAGATGCCGATCTCAGCGGTGTTGGCGACGTGCGTGCCGCCGCAGAGCTCGCGCGAGACGCCGTCGATCTCCACCACCCGCACCCACTCGCCGTATTTCTCACCGAACAGGGCCATCGCGCCGAGCGCTTCGGCCTCCGGGCGCTCCATTTCGAGCCAGCGGACCGGCGCGCTCGCCTTGATCCACTCGTTGACGCGGTCCTCGACGTCGCGCAGCTCCTCGGGGCTGAGCGACGCGCCGTGGGTGAAGTCGAAGCGTAGTTTGTCGGGACGGACCGCCGAGCCCGCCTGCCGGACGTGGGTGCCGAGTCGCTCCCTCAGCGCCGCGTGCAGGAGGTGGGTCGCGGTGTGGTTGCGCATGGTGGCGTGGCGCGTCTCGCGATCGACCACGGCCTCGACCTCGGCGCCCGCGGGGATCTCCTTCGCCTCGATCGCGACGACCTGGTCGCCGCCGACGCGGTAGACGTCGACCACCTCGGCCTCATCGCCGTCCCAGCGCAGCAGGCCCGAGTCGGCGACCTGGCCTCCACCCTCGGCGTAGAAGGGGCTCGTCTCCAGCTTCAGCAGCGCGCGCTCGCCCTGCGGCTCGATCGCCGCCACGCCGGTGGTCGCCCGCAGCGTTTCGTAGCCGACGAAGTTGCTCGGCGAGGTCGCCGCGGCGAATTTCTGGACCCGCTCGTGGGTGTCCTCGGAGCCGTGCGCGGTGGCGGCGCCGGTGCGGGCGCGCGTCCGCTGCTCCTCCATCAGCTCGACGAAGCCGTCGTCGTCGACCGCCAGGCCCTGCTCGGCGAGTAGCTCTTTGGTCAGGTCGTAAGGGAAGCCGTAGGTGTCGTGCAGTTTGAAGGCATCTTCCGCGTCGATCCAGGAGGTCTCGGACTCCTTCGCCTCGGCGATCAGCCGCTCCAGCAGCTGTTCGCCGCGCACCAGCGTGCGGCCGAAGCTCTCCTCCTCGTCGCCGACCCAGCGGGCGATGTTCTCTCGCTCGGCGGTCAGCCCCGGGTAGACCTCGCCCATCAGCTCGATCACGCGCTCGGCGAAGCGGCCGAGCCAGGGTGCCTCGAGGCCGAGCGTGTTGCCCTGCTGGATCGCCCGCCGCATGATCCGGCGCAGGATGTAGCCGCGGTCCTCGTTCGAGGGGACGACGCCGTCGGCGATCAGGAAGGCGGCGCCACGCGAGTGGTCGGCGACGATCCGCATCGCCCTCGTCACCTCCGGCGACTCGTCGTAGGCGTGGCCGGAGAGCTCCTCGGCGAGCGCGATCAGCGGCCGCACGTGGTCGACGTCGTAGACCGAGGGGACGTCCTGGAGGATCGCCGCCATCCGGTCGAGGCCCATGCCGGTGTCGATGCTCCGCATCGGCAGCTCGGCGAGCGTGCCGTCCTCCTGCAGGTCGAAGGAGATGAAGACGTGGTTCCAGAACTCGAGGAAGCGCTCGCCCTCGTCGCCGGGGCGTTCGTCGGCGGTGCCGAAGTCAAGGCCGCGGTCGATGTAGAGCTCCGAGCAAGGGCCGCACGGTCCGGTCGGCCCGCCCTGCCAGAAGTTGTCGCCGCGGCCCAGCGGGACGATCCGCTCGGCGGGGACGCCGGTCGCTTCCCAGATCTCGATCGCCTCGGTGTCGAGGCCGAGCCCGAGCTCCTCGTCGCCGGCGAAGACGGTCACCCAGATCTTCTCCGGATCCATGCCGAAGCCCTCGGTGGCGAGCTGCCAGCCCCAGGGGATCGACTCGGCCTTGAAGTAGTCCCCGAAGCTCCAGTTGCCGAGCATCTCGAAGAAGGTCATGTGGCGAGCGGTGTTGCCGACCTCCTCGATGTCGGTCGTGCGGAAGCATTTCTGCACGTCGGTGAGGCGCGGCGCGGGCGGCGTTTCCCGGCCGAGGAAATAGGGCTTGAAGGGCTGCATGCCGGCCGTCGTCAGCAACACGGTCGGGTCGAGCACGGAAGGCACGAGCGAGGCCGACGGCACGATCTTGTGCCCACGCTCCTCGAAGAACGCGAGGTACGTATCGCGGATTTGTTGGGCCTTCATGAGGGAGAGCCTACGGTTTGCTGACAGTTCGTGTATCGGATGTTGCGGGCTGGATCGTAGGCGGGCGGCGGGACGGTGCCGCGCTGGTCGGTCGGGGCGCGGGCGGCGGGCTAGGCGGCGGAAGTGATCGTGCCGTGGCCGACGATCGTCTCGCCGTCCATCAGCACCGCGGTCTGGCCCGGGGCGGCGGCGTCGAACGGCTCGGCGAGCTGCAGCTCGAGCGCCTTGTGGCGGCCCGGCGCGGCGGCGCCGAGCGTCGCGGGCAGCGTCGCCGAGTGGTAGCGCAGGCGGACGTTGTCGACCCGGGCGCCGTCGCGGTGGAGGACCGCGTCGCGGACACTGACGCGGCGCGTTTCGATGTCCTCGCGGGTGCCGACCGTGACCGTGTTGGTTGCGGCGTCGGTGGCGACGACGTACCCAGGCTCGTTCAGCGAGACGCCGATGCCGCGGCGCTGGCCGACGGTGAAGTTGTGGTGGCCGCGATGACGGCCGAGATTGCGTCCCGCACGATCGACGACGGCACCCTCGCGGTCGACGAGGTTGCCGTGGCGCCGCAGGAAGCCCTGCTTGCCCTGGCCGGCGAGGAAGCAGAGGTCCTGCGACTCGGGCTTCTTCGCCACCGCGAGCCCGTGTCGCGTCGCCACCGCGCGCACTTCGTCCTTGGTCATGTCGGTGAGCGGGAAGCCCAGCCTCCCGAGCAGTTCCGGCGGCAACGCGGCGAGCATGTAGCTCTGATCCTTGGCCGCGTCGACACCGGCCGCGAGCAGCGGCCCTTGCTCGTCCTCGACGATCCGCGCGTAGTGCCCGGTGAGCAGCCGTGTCGCCCCCAACCGCTCCGCCAGGTCGAGCATCGCCGCGAGCCGCACTTCGCCGTTGCAGAGGATGCACGGGTTCGGCGTCTGCCCTTCGGCGTAGCCGGTGACGAACCGATCGACGACGCGTCGCCGGAAGTCGGCCTCGAGGTCGAGGGTGAAGTGCGGGATGTCGAGTGAGTGCGCCACCGCCCGTGCCCCCAGCACCGCCTCCGGCGAGCAGCAAGCCTTGGTCCCGTCGGTCTCGGGATCGGCCCAGAGCTTCACCGTGATCGCGATGACCTCGACGCCGCGCTCGCGTTCCAGGAGAGCCGCCACGGCCGAGTCGACGCCGCCGGAGACGGCCACGGCGACGCGCTCGGGTCCCAGATCAAGCGTGCCGTCTGCATTTGGGGGCGGTATGCGCCCCGAAACGCAGACGCTCGGGTCCAGCGGCAGGTTTGACGCCGCCGCGGCGCTCAGTGCGCGATGGAGCGCATCGGTCGCGAGTTGGGCGGCGTGCCGCTTGGACGAGACGAGGCCGTCTAGGAGGGCTTCGGTGTCGTCGATCGACGTCGCGGCCGCCTCAAGGACGGTGGCGCCCTCGATGGTCTCGGCCAGGGCCGCCGTGGCGGCGCGAGTGGCGCCACAGCCCTCGGTGTCGAAGGTGACCGAGGCGATCCGGCCGCCGCTCACGGTGAGGGAGAGACGGGAGACGTCGCCGCAGGCCGCGCCTCCGGCTGCACCGGTGAAGGCGTCGTCGGGCACCGGGCCGCGATGCGACTCATCGTGAAGGAAGTGGTCGAAGAGCTCCCGATCCATTGGGTGAAGGGTACGGAGTGAGGATGCGCCGCAGGTCGGAGGCGACTTCTTGGGGCGTATCGCGGATGTGATCCCAGGTGATGCGGGCGATGGTGAAGCCTTCGGCGGTGAGGATCCGGTCGCCTTCGCGGTCGTCGTGGAAGGCCTTGGTCGTCTTGTGGGCGGCTCCTCCGTCGAGCTCGATCGCCACCCGCCGGTCTTCCCATAGACAGTCGATCTCATAGAAGCGACCGCGAACGGCAAGGTGGGCGTTCATCCGCGGCCGCGGGAGCCCGAAGCGATCGATCAGAGCCAGAAATGCCTCCTCGAGATCGTTGCGCGTGATCCCGACCGGCAGCTCCTTGCGCTCCGCCAGCCGGGCCAGCACAAGAGACCCCTTGCGCCCCGGATAACGCTCCAGCAGATGAGGCACCGAGAGTCGGCCGCGGAAGCCCCGGAACTCCATCTCGTTCCAGGCTCGCTCGACTTCCCGCTCCGAGCGGGTCGCCGCGAGGTCGAACATCGTCCGCGGCACCGACGTCACCGGTATCCCCCGCACCCGCACCACTTCATCCCTGAGCAGAGTTCCACGGTGAGCGACGATCCCTTTCTTGGTCTTCTTCGACCCCGGGCAGGTCACTTCGGGTTCGATGCGACTCCGGGGGTGCAGCCCCCATAACTGCCCCGCCGAGCGATGGCTAAGCACCGCGTGCGGTCCCTGGGCCAGCACCGCCGCCATCCAGCGCGACTCGACCGTCGTCGCTCGATGTCCCACGGCGTAGACACCTCGATGCAGACGGTTGAGGCCACCGCGCGCGATCCGCGTCTTGATCATTTTCTCGGACAAGCCCAGCTCCTGGAGCTGCCACCGTCCCACCACCCCGTGCTGCCGGCCCGCCAGCCACGCGACCTTCCGGTCAAGGGTCTCCGTGTTTAGTTCTGGTCCCTGAGGGACCAAAAGTCGACGGGCGTCTTGGCGGGGACATGCCATGACGCCGATGCTGCCGGGGAAATGCGCACGGGTGGTGCGCACTTTGTAAGAAAAGGGGCACCAGCCCGCCGGTACCGCCTCTAGCTTTGATCCCTTCAAAAGAAGGTGGGTGCCTACTCAGAATCCCAAGGGGTCCCAAGAAATCGGCTCCCGAGCCGTTTGTGTTGGGTCAAACGGTGAGGCGGCTCTCGTACGGGCTCGAGCCTTCGCAAACCGTAGCACCGGAGGACCGCTGCGAAGCAGTCTCAGTAGTCGGGGACATCAAGGTTGCTGAGATGCATCTCAGCCTCGCTCCAGCGATCACCGGGGACGCAGAGGGAGATGTCACCGTGGCCGTAGCGGTCGAGGGGCCAGTCGGCGGTCAGCACGGCTTCGATGCCGGCCTCGGTCAGGGCCTGGTGCCATGCGCGCGCGGTCCGCACGTCGGCGAAGTCCCGGACGACCTCCCAGCGCTCGTAGAGCGGATCATCGACGTAGACCGGAGTCTGGCCGGGCCCGCGCCCAGCGGTCCATCTGCGGGGTAACCAGTCCCGCAGCGCCATCTCAGTGCCCGGCTTTGCCTGGTTTGTGGATGGCGACGCCGACCTCGCGCAGCTGGACCGCGTCGACCGGGGCCGGCGCGCCCGTCAGCAGGTCGAAGCCGGAGGCCGTCTTCGGGAAGGCGATCACGTCGCGGATCGTGTCCGCGTCGGCGAGACGCTGGACGAAGCGGTCGATGCCATAGGCGATTCCACCGTGCGGCGGCGCGCCGTAACGCAGCGCTTCGAGCAGGAAGCCGAAGCGCGCCTCGGCGATCTCGGGCGCGATCCCGAGCACGTCGAAGACCTGCCCCTGCACCTTGGCGTCGTGGATACGGATCGAGCCGCCGCCGATCTCCTGTCCGTTCCAGACCACGTCGTAGGCCTTCGACAACGCTGCGCCCGGATCGCTCGGATCGAGCTCGCCCACCGGTGAGGTGAACGGGTGGTGCATCGCGTCCCAGCGCTTCTCGGCCTCGCCGTAGAGGAAGAGCGGGAAGTCGACGATCCAGACGAGCCGGTCCTCGTTCTCGTCGATCAGGCCGAAACGCTCGCCGAGGTCGAGGCGCATCTGCCCGAGCACCGCGTCGGTGACCGGGCGCTTGTCGGCGACGAGCAGCAGCAGGTCGCCCTCCTCGGCCCCGAGCAGGCGGTTCAGCTCCGCCAGCTCGGCGTCGCTGAGGAACTTCGCCGTCGGCGAGCGCCAGCCGTCGCCCTCGCGGAACGCCCAGACGAGACCCTTGGCGCCGAGCTCCTGGGCCCGCGAGATGAAGCCGTCGAGCTCTTTGCGCGGCACCTCGCGCTTGCCGGCGTTGATCCCGCGGATCGAGCCGCCGCCCTCGAGCACCGACTTGAAGACTTTGAACTCCGTGCCCTGCAGCGCCGAGCCGAGGTCGACCAGCTCGAGGCCGAAACGCAGGTCCGGGCGGTCGGTGCCGAAGCGCTCCATCGCCTCCGCGTAGGCCATCCGCTCCATCGGCACCGTCACCTCGGGACCGCCCACGGCGCCGAAGACGTGCGCCAGCAGCCGTTCGTTCACCTCGAGCACGTCGTCGACCCCGACGAACGACATCTCGACGTCGAGCTGGGTGAACTCCGGCTGGCGGTCGGCGCGCGTCGACTCGTCGCGGAAGCAGCGGGCGATCTGGAAGTAGCGCTCGAACCCGCTCACCATCAGCAGCTGCTTGTAGAGCTGCGGGGACTGCGGCAGCGCGTAGAAGGAGCCCTGCTGCTGGCGGCTGGGGACGAGGAAGTCGCGCGCGCCCTCCGGGGTCGAGCGGGTCAGCACCGGCGTTTCGACGTCGACGAAGCCCTCGGCGCCGAGGAACTCGCGCATCGCGCTGGTCACCCGATGGCGGAGCAGGAGCGCCTCGCGCATCGGCGCCCGACGCAGGTCGAGATAGCGGTAGCGCAGGCGCGTGTCCTCGCCGACGTCGTCGGCGTAGCCCTCGATCTGGAAGGGCGGCGTCTCCGAGTCGGCGAGCAGGTCGGCGGCCGCGATGGCGACCTCGACCTCACCGGTCGGCAGCGCCGGGTTGATCGTCTCGGCGTCGCGCCGTACGACCTTGCCGGAGACGCTGAGCACGTCCTCGGCGCGCAGTCGGTGGGCGAGCTCGAAGGCCGGGCCGGAGGTGTCGGGGTGGAAGACGAGCTGGACGATCCCGGTGCGGTCGCGCAGGTCGATGAAGATCAGGCCGCCGTGGTCGCGCCGGCGGTTGACCCAGCCCGCGACCCGCACGTCGTCGTCGACCCGGTCGGTGAGGACCCGGCCGCACCAGGTGTCGCGGTAGCCATTCGCGCTCGGCTCCGGCAGATCGCCCAGCGTCCGCTCCGCCCCAGCCTGCTCCGCCGAACTCATCCTTCGCCTCCAGTCATCTCGCCGAGAAGATTGCCCGTGTCGGCGGCCCGCTGCTCGCCGCTCGTCATGTCGCGCAGCTGCGCGGTGCCGTCGGCCTCGAGGATCAGCACCTGCGCTGCGCCGAGCCGGTCGGCGTGTTTCAGCTGGCCCTTGAGGCCGCGCCCGCCGAGGTCCATCTCCGCCGAGAAGCCGGCGTTCCGCAGCTCGGTGACCAGCGCCATCGCCCGCCCGCGCTGCTCCTGGTCGGCGATCGCGACGAAGGCGTCGCGGCCGATCGCGGGCTCCTCCTCGTCGAGCGCCAAGAGGATCCGCTCCATCCCCGCCGCCCAGCCGACCGCCGGGGTGGCCGGCCCGCCGAGCTGCTCGATCAGCCCGTCGTAGCGCCCGCCGCCGCCGATCTCCGAAACCGAGCCGAGCGCGTCGCAGACGAAGCTGAAGATGGTGCGGGTGTAGTAGTCGATCCCGCGCACGAGGGTCGCGTCGAGCTCGTAGTCGATCCCGGCCGCGTCGAGCAGCGAGCGGACCTCGGCGAAGTGCTCGGCGTCTTCCTCCGACAGCGCCTCGAGGATCGTCGGCGCGCTCGCCATCACGCCCTTGACGCCCTCGTCGTCGGAGTCGAAGGCGCGCAGCGGGTTGATGTCGATGCGCTCGCGCACGTCCGCGGTGAGGTCGCCCTCGTGCGTGTGCAGGTGCGCCTTCAGCTCCTCCAGGTAGGCGGCGCGGGCCCCCAGCGAGCCGAGGCTTCCCAGCCGCAGCACCACCCCGGGCACACCGAGCTCCCCGAGCAGGTCGCTCAGCAGCATGATCACCTCGGCGTCGGCGAGCGGCGAGGCGGTCCCGATCGCCTCGATCCCGAGCTGGTGGAACTGGCGGTAACGCCCCGCCTGCGGACGCTCGTGGCGGAAGAACGGCCCGTAGTAGGAGAGCTTCACCGGCTGCGCCAGTTTGTGCATCCCGTGCTCGAGGTAGGCGCGGCAGATCGGCGCCGTCCCCTCCGGACGCAGGGTCAGGCTGCGTTCCCCTTTGTCCTCGAAGGTGAACATCTCCTTGCGGACGATGTCGGTCGATTTGCCGACCCCGCGTTCGAAGAGGTCGGTGTGCTCGAAGGTCGGGGTCTGGATCGTCTCGTAGCCGGCCCGCTCGAAGATCCCCGCCGCGACGGCCTGGATGTGGGCCCGCGCGCGCATCGGCGCGGGGAGCACGTCGAAGGTGCCGCGGGGTGCCTGGAACTTTGCTGCCATCTCGCTGGCGACCTTAGCTTGCGCGGGCGGCTCGGCTCAGGGAGCCGTGGCCTGAAGGAACGGATTCGTCGCCCGCTCGGCACCGAGCGTCGTGATCCCCATATGACCGGGATGGACGACGGTCGTGTCCGCGTGCGAGTCGAGCAGCGTTGCGATCGAGCCGGCGAGGGTCGGCCAGTCGCCGCCGGGCAGGTCGACGCGGCCGACCGAGCCCTGGAAGAGGACGTCGCCGGAGAAGATCGCGTCCTCCCCGCGGACCGAATAGGTGACGTGACCAGGGCTGTGACCCGGGGTGAAGATGACGTCCAGCGCCAGCCCGGCGAGCTCCAGCGTCTCGCCGCCGGCGACGGTCTCCTCGGCGTCCCAGCTCTCGTACGGGCCGAAGCCCTCGAAGGGGACGAAGGACATGATGTCGGCGAGCACCGCTTTCTCCAGCACCGGCACGTAGACGGGCGCGCCGGTCGCGCGGGCGAGCGGCGCCACGGCACCGACGTGGTCGAAGTGCGTGTGGGTGAGGAGGATCGCGTCGACCTCGGCACCCGTCGCCTCGATCGCCGCGAGCAGCCGCTCGGGCTCCTCGCCGGGATCGACGACGACCAGCTTGTCGCCGCCCTCGGGCCGGACCAGGAAAGCGTTCTCGGCGATCGGCCCGACCGTCAGCATCTCGACGTCGAGCGCCAAGCTAGGACTTCCCTTCGCGGTCGCGGATCCGCTGCCGCTCGCGTTTGCGCCACATCGAGAGGTCGATGTAGTAGCCGGTCGGGATGTAGAAGACGAGCATGAAGAGGCCGAAGATCAACGAGACGGGGACCGGCCGTTTGAAGAGCACGAGCAGGATCAGGACGAAGATCACCGCGGCGCCTGCGCCGCGGATCGCGGAGCCTTTCCAGGTCGGCGGCAGGTCCCGCTTTTTCGACGCGGCACTCTTGCCTTTGGAGCCGGCGCGCGCTTTCGCCTCCTCGCGGGTGCGCGGGCGGGCGCGGCGGCCGGTGGTGTCGATGCGGCCGCCCTGGGTGCCGCGATGCTTGCGACGACGCTTGTTGCTGCTTTGGGCCATGGGGTGAATTTAATCGGTCGGGGCCGCGAGGCGCCGCTCGATCACGTGTTGCCCCGGATCGAAGCCGCGGATCGGCACGTCGGCGGGGTAGTCGACGAGGGCGCCGGCGGGGATCAACCCGACCAGCTCCGCCTCGACCGGCCGCGCCCCGAGCGGCGCCGCCAGCCCGCGGATGTCCTCGACCACGGTGGCGAGGGTCGTCGTCAGCGGGTCGTGGACGTTGGTCGACACCTGGGCGCGGCCGCTCGACAGCATCAGGCCGATCGCCCGCACGCCGGGCAGCCCTCCCCCGGCCTCGCGCAGTTCGGCGGCGACGACGCGGACGGCGTCGAGGTCGGCGCCCTCGAGCTCGACGTTGAACGCGGCGAGCGGCGGGCGCGCCGTGACCAGAGTGGCGCCGGCGCGCGGGTGCGGCAGCGGCGGCCCGAAGTCGGGGCGCAGCTCCCCTCCCTGCATCCGCAGCCAAAGCTCGGTCAGCCCGCCGTTGCGGAAGTAGGCGCGCTCGGTATGGCCAGGCTCGCGCGCCAACTCGCCGTAGAGGAAGACCGGGATACCGAGGCCGCCGATCTGGCCGGCGATCGCGACCGCCTCGGTGCGCGCCGCCGCGTGGTCCTCCTCACGCAGCCAGACCAGCGGGCAGACGTCGAGCGCCCCGATCGCCGGGTGGGCGCCGTGGTAATCCGACATGTCGATCGCTTCGGCCGCCTCGGCGGCGCCGGCGAGCAGCGACTCGGCCAGTCCGCCGGCCTCGCCGGCGATCGTGAAGACGCTGCGCCCGTGGTCGGTATCGGTGTGGAAGTCGAGGACGCGGGCGGAGCGGCCGAACGCCTCGCCGAGCCGCCCGAGCGCCTCCTCGTCGCCGGCCGTCGAGACGTTGGGGACGGCGAGCAGGTCGGGCATCGTCAGCCGCTCAGATCAGCAGCTCGCCGCCGCCGAGGATCGCCTCACCGTCGATTTCGACGGTCGGTTCCTTGATCACGACGTCGAGGTGGACGGGCACCTGGATCGTGCCGCCGATCCCCGCCGAGGCGCCGAAGGCGACGTGTGCGGTGCCGAAGATCTTCTCGTCCTCGAGGATGTTGCCGGTGAGGATCGCCTCTTCGTTGGTGCCGATCCCGAGCTCGGCGACGTTGGTGCCGTCGGGGCCGTGCACGGTCAGCAGTTCCATCAGCCGGGCGCCCTGGTCGCCGGTCGCGCCGGTGAGGTGACCGCCCTCGATGGTCAGGTGGACGGGTGACTCGACCAGGCCGATCGCGGCGATCGAGCCGTCGACCACCAGCGTGCCCTCGGCGGTCCCTTCGACCGGCGCGATGAACCCCTCGCCGCAGGGCAGGTTGCCGAAGGCGCCCTTGGCGGTTAGTTCGCCGGCGTCGACGATCCCCTCGCGGCCCTCGAGCGAGAAGCGCAGGTCACTGCCGTTGCGGTCGGTGATACGCGCCTCGGAGCCGGCGTTGAGCACGTTGACGATCGCCCAGCCGCGCCGGCGCATCTCGTCGAGGTCGCCGTTCATAAGGCGGGCCAGCATCTCTTCGGTGACGCCGGGCAGCGTCGCGATCCGCACGCCGGCGTCGCTCGCCGCTTTACGCGCCGCGGTATGGGAGAGCGACTGGATGGTCGGCGCGAGGACCACGTCGGCGGCGCTCATCGCCGCGGCGACCGGGCGCGGCGGCTCAGCGGCGTGCGACTCGCGCTCGGAGATCACGGCCAACGTCGCGTCGGCCCCGTCTCCCTGCGCCTCGATCCGCATCAAGGCCCCGATCTCTTCCGTCACCGGGTTGCAGATCACCAGGACCTCCTCACCTGCGGACACCCCCATGCATTGCCTGACGACCGTCCGCACCGCGCTGTCGAGATCCGCTCCGCTCACGCGCTCACCCTAGACGATCGAACCCCGGCCTCAGCACCCCCGGATGACGTGCCTGGCACGTCGCATCTCGGCGTCCTCGGCCTTGCCTTTGCAACCAGCAGAGGCTGCGCCCTGCGTCCTTGATCTGCTCGGCCACGCCCGCCCCCGGTGCACTGAAACCAGGATTCGACCGTCTAGCTCGCAGGGTCGTCGTCATGCCGGTGCCCGATCGCCCATCCCATGAACCAGATCAACCCGACCAGCACGATCCCGAAACCGACGAACGGCGGCAGCCACCCTTTGTGCCGCCCGATCCCGAGCACCAACACGATCCCCGCATCGACCGCCAACAGCATCCCGACGAAGACCGGCCGCAGCGTCGCCCAGCCCCACATTTCCGGTCCATCAGAACCGCCGGCCATCTTCCAAGCATGGCATCGCTACTATGCGCTCCCCGCCGGAGTAGCTCAGCTGGTTAGAGCAGCGGAATCATAATCCGCGTGTCGGGGGTTCGAGTCCCTCCTCCGGCATCCCCTGGGACTGGTCCTCTTCGGCCTCGCCGTGGTCACCGCCCCGGCTAATTCGCGCGCCTACGGATAGCTACAGTGCAGTCGCTTGTGGGCGCGTTCGTAGACCGTGCGGGTGGACGGGTTGTCGGGGTGGCGCTCCCCGAAGGCGAGAAAGGTCCAGATGAATCCGCCACCAGAGTCCTGGGCCAGTTGGAAAACGAACCCAAAGGGAGCCTCAGATGCTCCCTGCCGACCCAGCGGCACGTAGAGCTTCATGCACCCTGGAAGTCTGGTTGCGTCCGCGCCGTAGGCCTCGCACTTCAGGAGACCGGCAACTGCCGGCGACGCCTCGATCTCGCTGCGGGCGCGTTCGCCTTGAGTACGTGCCGGTGAGCGCTCCCTCAACCGCTCGACCTCCTCGCGCCACTCCTTCTCGCCGAACTCGATTGGGATTTCGGCGGGGCTCAGTCCTCTAACGGCCATGCCTCGCACTCTCCCAGAAGCCCACGCTGACCCCTCGGGGGTGTTCGGGCTAGCCGCTAGCCCTCGCCATCGGTTGGTAGATCCCCGGCGATCCGCTCAAAATCCTCCGCCGAGGCGGGCTTCCAGCCCCGCTCGGCGTAGAGCTCCGAGACGGGCGTGATCGGCGGCTCGAGGGTCAAACCGCCGCCCTCGCGGGCCGGTACGACCTCGTAACGACGCCCGTCGATTTCGACCAGCTCGCCAACGTGAAGATCAAGCTTCTTAACCGTGGTAGCCACAGCTCAATGGTAGCCGGACCCGACGACCCGTCGGCCCGATTAGGGAGGATGACTGCCGTGGAGGTGGGGGTGTCTGTCGAGCCGCGCGCGGCAAGGGCGCAGCGGATGCAGGACCGGTTCGAATGGCCGGTCGTCGTCGCTGCGCTCTTGACGGTCCCGATCCTGGTCATCCAAGAGTCCGACTTCGGGGAACCGTGGGAAGTGGTCGCCTCGATCCTCAACTGGGGCACCTGGCTCGTGTTCCTCACCGAGGCCGTGGTCATGCTGTCGGTCGTCCCCGATCGACGCCGCTGGCTGCGTCACCACCTGATCGACCTCGCCGTGGTGGTGATCACGCCTCCCTTCGCGCCGCAGGCGTGGCAAAACGGACGCCTCTTCCGGCTGATACGCCTACTGCGCCTGGTCCGGGTCGCCGCGCTTCGACGCCTGCTCTCGCTGGAGGGCATGAAATATGCCGCGGCGGTCGCGGTCGGCACCGTGATCGTCGGCGGCGCAGTCTTCGCCAGCGTCGAAGAAACCACCAAAGAAGGGGTGGCAATCTCAACGTGGGACGGGATCTGGTGGGCCGTTACGACGGTCACCACCGTCGGCTACGGAGACATCTACCCCGAAAGCACCGCCGGTCGGATCATCGCGATCACGATCATGCTGGTCGGGATCGGGTTCGTCGCTCTTCTCACCGCATTCATCGCCGACCGTTTCATCAACGTGCAGGCCGGGACCGAGGCGAAAGAGGATCTGATCCTCGCAGAGTTGCGCTCGATCAGCGCTCGACTCGAAGTGCTCGAAGACGCCGCGCGACAGTCGGACGGTGGCCGATGACGGACGTATGAACGATGCTTAAGCGCACCCATGGCACGGACCTCCTCGTCCCGCGCACAGCCGGGTGAGGCGGGACCGGCACCGGCTCCCTCCAGGCGTGGGAACCGGTGCTGTCGTCCCTCTTGTTACTGGCCCTTCGCGATGGACACAGCGGGCACCAGGACCGCAGTCGCGGACATCTTCATCACGTCACCCCCCTCCCGATTAGGCGAACGAGTCGTTGTTATTCGCCTTGGCGGACCGGGATGTTTGGACTGCGAGTTTCAAAAGCTTTGACGAAACCGCGCATAAATCCGCTTCGTCGGATTGATTCGACGGTATGGTCTAGGTCGTTCCACCACTTGAGGAGGGGATGAGCAAATGGCGCCAACGACCAAAAAGCGGAAACGTCTCGAAACCACGCTGGCGGCGGCGGTCGCCCATCCGATCCGGAGCAAGTGCCTGGTGATCCTGGCCGAGCGCGTGGCGAGTCCGGCCGAAATTGCGCGCCAGCTTCACCTCGACGTCAGCAAGGTCGGCTATCACGTGAGCGCGCTCTCCGATGCCCACCTGATCGAAGAAATCGGCAGTCGCCCCGTCCGTGGCGCCGTCGAGCACTTTTACCGTGCGGTCCAACTTCCGATTGTCGATAGCGACCAGATGGGCGCCTACACCGAGCAGGAGCGTCGGATCGTCGCCGAAAGCATCCTCTCGATCCACGCCGCCAATGCGGCCCATTCGCTTGAGGACGGTACTTATCTGGAGCGGCCCGACAGCCACCTCACCCGCCTCGCCTTCAACATCGACGAGGAGGGTTGGGGTGAAGCCACCACCGCCTACCTGGAACTCTACGAGCGGATCTTCGAGATCCAGGAGGCCGCTGCGGCGCGGATGACGGACGGGGACGAGAAACCCTTCCGGGTCATCAGCTTCCAGAGCCTCTTCGAGATTCCGATGAAGCCTGAGTAGATCCTCACAGAATCGGCGGAATCCAAACGCCGTTCATACCCTTTTCTCAATCTCGCTGCCGATGCAGGAGCCGTAGTCAGACAGCGATGACGGTTGTGCGCCCTCGAAAAGGGTTGTGGAATGAGCAACCGATCGAAGGTTCTGCGCACGTTCCTGCGCTGGGCATAGTTGCCTGCATCGCGGGAGCAGGCGTGTTTTCAGCGTTCTCGAGCCAGACCGATAACCCCGGAACATCATCACCGCGGGTACGGTGAAACTCGAAGACAACGACGGCGGTACCGCCCTCTACGCGATCACCGTCGCCAAACCCGGTGACACGAAAACGTCGTGCATCAAGGTCAGCTACGTCGGCTCCCCGGCGTCGACGGTCAACACTGTTCACGCCGTCGACGATCGGCGAACTCGGTCCCTACGTCAACCTCAAAGTAGAAGCGGGCACGCAGGCAACCCTCCACCTTCCCGACCGGCCAGACCAAAATGGAAACGAACAACTCGGTCGTCTACAGGTTCACCGCAACGCTGTCCTCGAGCGCGCCCGAACCGGCGCAGGGCAAATCGACCGGCTCTCCCATCATCCGTTGGGAAGCTCAGAACCAGTAACTGTCTGAACACCCAGGTCGGATAACCGAGGCCCCCGAAGTAGCGAAGGAGGAGCGCACCTACGAATTCACCGCGACGCTCCCCGAAGCCGGTGAACCGCGCTTCCGGAAACGCGGCGCGGGGAGCTTCGACCACCGTCGCCTACTCCTGGGTCGCGAGCGAAGTGACCGGGGAAGAATCCGAAGAAGGCGGGAAGAGGCCCGGCGACGAACTCAGTGCGCCGGAGAGCAAGGGCGGCGGCCAGAGCGAAGGCAACGGCGGCGTGCGCGGCGAAGTGCCGCTGCTCAAACTGACCCTGCCGAAGAGGCGTGGACGCCTCACCGCATGGACCAACTGCACCATGTACGGCGCCTGCCGCATCCCCGCTCGATGCGCGCCTGGATGCGAGCGACCCCCGGGCCGGAGCGTCTCCGCGCCCGCCTCCGCTTCACCGCCGTCGCCCTCGACGGCGAGCGGGACGTGGTCCGCAAGGTGGACCGCCTCCGCCACCATCGCTGAATTTGTATCCAAAAACGATTGATCAACAATTGAACCTTGTGGTCAATCGATCTATCTTTTGAAAATGAAAAACCGTCCGCGAAGTTTCTCCCGTCTTGTCCCTCTACTCGTCGCGTTAGCCGCGCTCACCGGCCTGATCGTGGCGGTCGCCTCGGCAGACGCGACCACCGCGACCAGCCCGCCGATTGAACCGCTGACCCCCAGTGAGAACGCCGGCGTTCAAGCGAGCGCCGAACCGCTCGCGGTCACCTTCACCTGTCCGGCCTTCGCCGCCGAAGAAGGCGAAGTGATCGAAGAACCTGAAGAAGAAGCGGTCGAAGAAACCCTCGAAGAAAGAAAAGAACGCGCGGAACGGGAACTGCAACAAATAAAAGAAGAAGAAGAAGGCGTTGTCTTCCCTGAAGAAGGAGTCGTTCCGCCGGTTGTCCTGCGCGAACCGCCGGTCCTAGGCGGCGGCGAAGAATACGGCGTCCACTTCTCCACCTCCTTCACCACCGACAAATTCGGCCAGCTGGGCACCACCGGCTTCGGCGAAGCGGGCGAAGGCTCCTCGGAACCGATCAAAGGCTCCGCCGCCCAGTGCAGCTCGGAACTCGAACTGCCGACCAAACCGGTCCCCGCGGCGCTCTACGAAGGCCGCATCTACTGGCAGGTCTTCCGCGAATCGGCGTTCGGCGAAAACGGGGTCGAAGTCGGCCCGGTCCACTCGTTCATGGTCTTTCCCTTCATCGAACTACCGGAACTCATCTTCCGCGAACAGATCTTCGCGGGGTACCTGACCAAGGTCGGCTTCGACTATGAAGCCGAACTCGGCGGCGCGGTCGTGCAGCTGCAGGAATGGGAAAACGGCGCCTGGAAAACGATTGCCGAAGCGCCCGGCAGCAACGGCGGCGAAAACGCCTTCTACGTGAAGCCGAAGAAGGCAGGGCGGCACGTGTTCCGGCCGCTGGTCCTCGGCGGCGCCCAGCCGCAGGGGCTCGAATCGGTGTCGAAGGTGGTCCGCAAGCCGACCAAGCAGCGCGTCACCAGCGCCGCCGACGACGGCAGCTACCTCGCCGCGAGCGGGAAAGAACGGGAAGAATGGCCGATCGAATTCAGCGTCGCGAGCAACGGGACGGTGCTCCGCAACCTGAATGTCGAAGCCGAAACGACCTGTAAAGGCCCGACCAAAGCGCAGGACGTGAAGCTCGAAGTCCCCGCCCACCTGCGGAACGCGAAGATCGCGCCTGACGGCACGGTCTTTGGCGTGACCAAATCCGCAGCGCCCGAAGAATGGACGGTGACGCTCACCGGCAGCATCTTCCAAGGACGCTTCCAGGGCGAACTGAAGACCAGCCACGCCAATTGCACCGGCTACCGGACAATCGACGCGGTGCTGCAGAAGCCGAAGAAGAAATAGACGCGTAGACACAAGCGGACGACTATCGCCGGCGGCTAGAGTCGCCGGCGATGGTCCATGAATCGCTCGACTCCGCCCACGGCCTCTACGCGATCGGCGCGGTCGTCCTGATCCTCGGCATCATCGCCGCGGTCGCCGGCTCGCTGATCAAGCGGCGCCTCGACGAAGAGAATCGGGACGAGCGCTACGTCCGCGAACGGCGCGGCGAAGACGTCGTCGCGGTCGAGCCGCCGCGGATCGCCAACCTCTTGCAGTACTCCGGTTTCGTGCTCGGAGCGATCGGGATCGTGGTCCTGATCATCGGCTGGACGGTCGCGCCAGGCAAGCCGTAGTCCCCGCCGAAGGACCTAAGCGGCGGCGCTGGTCGTCGCCAGGATCGCCGCGGCGACCGCGTCCGGCTCGAGCGCCATCGGCGCGTGGGCGCAGTCGGGGACGATCGTCACCTGGGCGCCGGGATGAAACCGCGCGAGGACCTCGGCATTACCCGGCGGCACCACGGTGTCGACGGAGCCGTGGACGACGGCGACCGGGATGCTGGGATCGGAGAGCGGGAGCGGGTCCGGACGCCCGTGCCACTCGCGAAGCGTTTCCTCCTGCATGAAGAGCACCCGCGCGGGGAGCTCGGCGCGCGCGGCGGCGACGATCTCGCCGAAGCGCTCGTCGGCTTCGGCGGCACGGTCGGGCGGGAAGAGCAGTGAGATCAGCCGCGTCGCCTGTTCGCGAGGCGTGCCCGAGTGGTCGACCAGTTCGCGGGCGACCTCAGGCGCGCCGTTGACGCAATCGGGCCCGCCGGTGTGGGTGGAGATCAGGCCGGCCGAGGTGATCCGATCGGGAATGGCGCGGACCAGCGACTGGGCGACGAACCCGCCCATCGACCAACCGACCAGCGCCACTCGCTCGATCGCCAGTGCGTCGAGTAGGGCGGCCATGTCGGCGGTCATCCCCTCCACCCCGCCGACGGTGTCGTCGGTGGCGATCGGCGAGGCGCCGAGGCCGATGTTGTCGGGACAGATCACCCGGTGGTCCGCGGCAAGCAGTCCGAGGAAGGCCGGGTCCCAGTCCGCGCCGGTCGGCGCGTAGCCGTTGATCAGCAGGAGTGGCGGCCCGTCACCGAACGCCCGCCAGGCGATCTGACGCCCGGGCCGCACCTCGACCGTGCCGGCCCCCTCCCCGCTCACGCCTTCTCCTCGGGCGCCTCGACCTCGACCTCGACCGTCACCGGCCCGTCATTGATCAGCGCCACGCCCATGCAGGCGCCGAAGACCCCCTTCTTGGCGCCGGTCCTCTCGCAGAAGCGGTCGTACAGCGGCTCCGCGTCCTCGGGCCGGGCGGCCTTGATGTAGCTCGGCCGCGTGCCCTTGCGCGTGTCACCGTAGAGCGTGAACTGGCTGACGCAGAGGATCTCCCGCTCCGGCCCGAGCGGCTCGTTCATCTTCCCCTCGGCGTCATCGAAGATCCGCAGCGCCAGGACCTTTTCGGCGAGCCGGTCGCACTCGACCTCGGTGTCCCCAACCTTCACCCCGAGCAGCACCACCATCCCCGCCTTGATCTGCGCGACCCGCGTCCCCTCGACGTCGACCGCCGCCTGGCTGCAACGTTGCACGAGCGCCCGCATCGTCGCGCAGTCTAGGGACGCCGCGCGCCACCGTGATCGTCCAAACAAATAACTTTCACTCGTGGCCGGGGGGACCATCGAGATCGAGCGTGAGCGCTCCGCGCCCGAATTGGTCTCGACGACCTTCTCGGTCTACCAACGCTTTCCACTCCTCTTCCTGATCCTCGCCGCGGGTGTCGTCGTGCCGTACGAGCTGATCGTCCTCGCGGTCACCGGGGCCGGCCCGCTTTCGCTTCGCGAAGTGAGCGGCACGACCAGCCTGATCCTGGACGTGATCGACATGTTCCTGATCGGACCGCTGATCTCGGCGCTTCACGTTCACGCGGTTCAGGAGATCCGTGATGGCACTCAGCCGCGGCTCGCGTCGGTCGCCTCGAAGGCCGTGACTGTCCTGCCGGTCGTGATCGCCGCCGTCATCATCAGCTGGCTCGGGATCATCCTCGGCTTCGTCGCATTGATCGTGCCAGGCATCCTGCTGTCGCTGCGGTGGGCTGTAGTCGCGCAGTCGGCGGCGCTCGAGCGCGGTAGCTGGACCGACGCTCTGCGGCGGAGCTCCGAGCTGACGCGAAAGAACTACTGGCACGTATTCGGACTGCTCTTCCTGGTCGGAGTGATCAGCGCAGTAGTCACGTACGGGCTGGTAAGGGCCTTCGGTCACCCGTCAACGACGGTCGCCTCCTTCGTGGCGGGGACCGCGTTGCAGACCGTCGTCCGCTCCTTCACCGCGCTCGCCACCGCCCTCCTCTACTTCGACCTGACGGCACGTAGTCGGACGATGGCCGGATCGGCGGCGGACGAGAAGGCGCCACCCGATCCCGAGTGGGACGTCCCGCCCACCGGCCACCCGCTCGACCCGAACAGCTGGTCCGACGAGGACCGGCCGCCGGGCTGGTACGTCGATCCGAACTCTCCCTGGGTCATGCGCTACTGGGCGGCCGACGGCACACCGACCTGGAGTAAGCGCTCGACGAAGACTCCCCGCGACGTCTTGGCGAAATGGAAAAAGGACCCGGCAGCCGCACGGCGCCGCGAAGAAGAAGATCGGGACTAGGGACGCTTCGGGCGCGACTGCGGAGCCTGGTGCTTCGCCTTGTGGCGCCCGTGCCGCGGTTTCGGTTTGGCCTTGTGGCGCTTCACGCAGCGCTGCTTGCCGTGGACCTTGCGCTTGACGAAGTTGCGCTTGCACTTCAGCGGCTTCTTCGCGACCGGCGGGGGGATCGGGGTCGCCGGCGCCGGCAGGGCGGTGAGGGATGCGTCGATGTTGTTGACGATCGCCGGCGGAGTGATCTCGATCAGCGCGGCGGAGGCGAAGGTCGATTGGCCTCCCCACCATTGGGTCGGAAAGGAGTTGGGGCCTTCGGTGCCGGACGGTTCGGGCGAGAAGACGACCTTGTAAGACCCAGGCCAGACGCGCATGAACCGGTAGGCGCCGGAGCTCGGAGTGTGGACACACCCCAATGGAATCGGCGAGGCCGCCATCGTGACGCAGACCTGAACTCCGCCAAGCGGAGCGCCGGTCGCGGCCAGGCGGACGGTCCCGGCGATCTGGCCGCCCGGTCCGAGCGCAGCGTTCACCGTCTTGTCTTCTCCGGAAAAGACTTCGAAGGCGCCGCCGGAATACGCTTCGGAAACCACGTCGACCACCGCGTCCTGAGCGTAGAAATAGAGGTTCCAGACGCCTCCTGCCAGACCGTCGATGACGTATTCGCCGGCCGCGTCGCTCCTCGCGCATCGTTCGATTTCGCCTGAGGTCGCGCATGCTTCGACTTCGCCGACCGGCAGCCCCGTCGCCGATGCGGCGACGATTCCTCTGATCGTGGCGCCCGGGACGAGCGTGGCGTCGACGCCACCCCTAGTTTCGCCGCCGGTCACGGACAGCGGCTCCGCTTGGTTCCAGGTCGGCGCGTTATGCCAAAACTGCGTTACGAAATTGCCGATCGGCCAGAAGCCGACCTGGTACTTACCTTCCGGCAAATTGGGGACTACATAGGGCCCGCCGTCGGGCAACGGGACGCATTCGTAACTGCTTTCGTCGACCGCCCTGGCGCAAACTTCCATTTCGCCGATCGGTTTGCCGTCTTCTGCGCTCACCGTGCCGGCGATGCTCCCGGTTTCGCCTTCGGCTGCCATCGCACTCGCAGGCAGCGCAAGCAATAGCACGCTGAGCAGGAGCGGGAGGAAAAATCGCCGGAAATTGGCACAATCGGGTCGACCCTTCATCGAGCGAGTATAGGTACGTACCTTGACCGCCTAGACGGATTAACGGCTAGAGAAACGGGTCAGCCGAAGAACTCGAGCGCGCGCTTGGCGACCAGGTCCGGTTTCTCGTCGGCGATGAAGTGGCCGCAGCCGGGGACCAGCTCGACCTGCATGTCGTCGGCGTGGTGTTGGTAGCCGGCGAGGAACTGGGGACGCAGGGCGGTGTCGTCGGTGCCGAAGAGGAGCCGGGTGGGGACGGTGAGACGGTCGTGGGCGTAGCGGCCGCGGAGGATCGCGGGCGACTCGTGGAGTTGGAAGACCCGGTACATCTGGACGCAGGCCCGGGCGCGGTCGGGCTCGGCCAGGTTGTCGGCGAAGGAACGGAGGGTCGCCTCGTCCCAGTTGCCGCGGACGGTCGAGCCGCCGACGAGGACTTTGGGCACGAGCTTGCCGCTGGTGTGGGCGCGGTAGCCGATCAACGGTGCGGCGATCACCAACTGGTACCAGAAGCGCCAGATCTGGGGGACCGCTGCGCGGAGGTCCACCCATGGGGTGAGGATGTTCAGTGACAGGTACTGCGAGAAGCGCTCGGGCGCTCGCAGGCACAAGAGGAAGCCGATCCAGCCGCCCCAGTCGTGGCCGACCAGCTTCACCCGCTGAAGGTCGAGCGCATCGAGCACGGCGAGGATGTCGGTGGCCAGGTTCTCCTTCTCGTAGCCGTCGCGCGGCGCGTCCGACCAGCCGAAGCCGCGCAGGTCGATCGCGATCGCCCGGTACCCCGCCACCGCCAACCGCGGCATCAGGTCACGCCACTCGTACCAGTGCTGTGGCCAGCCGTGCAGGCAGAGGACGACATCGTCGCCCTCCCCCGCTTCGGCTACGTGGAACCGCAGGCCACGCGCCTCGACCCAGCGGTGGCGGACGCCGTCTACTACCGGCGGCTCCGCCACGCGCCAGGCCCCCGCGCCGTCGCTCTGTCTAGGCGACGGTCGTCGCGGTGCGGCGGAACTCTTCGAGCTGCTCGCCCATCGAATCGAGGTTGCAGGCGACCATTTCCGGCCAGGCCTTGTCCGGGTGGTCGGCGATCGTCTTCAGGCCGTTGCCGGAGATCACCGCGACGACCGTCTCGTCCGGGGCGATCTTGCCCTGGGCAGCGAGCTGGCCGACCGTGGCGATCGTGGTGCCGCCGGCGGGCTCGGTGAGGATGCCCTCGGTGGCGCCGAGCAGGTCGATCGCCTCCCAGATCTCCGGGTCCGACGGCGTCGCCGCCGAGCCGCCGCGGGTGCGGACGGCATCGACGACCAGCGGGCCGTCACCGGGCGAGCCGATCGCCAACGAGTGGGCGGCGGTGTCCGGGGTCTGCGGCTCGATCTCGCCGCCCTCGAGGATCGCCGTGGCGATCGGGTCACAACCGCCCGCTTGGGCGATGTTGATCCGGCTGCCCGAGGTCTCGGCGAGGCCGACGATTTCCAGCTCGTTGAGCCCCTTGTGGACGCGCGAGGAGAGCGTGCCGCCGGCGGCCGGGATCACCCAGTGGTCGGGCGAGGTCCAGCCGAGCTCCTCGACGACCTCGAAGGCCATCGTCTTCGCCCCCTCGGCGTAGAACGGACGCAGGGTGATGTTGGCGAACTCGATCCCGCTCGCCAGCGAGAGCTCACGACAGGCGCGGTTGGCCTGGTCGTAATTGCCGTCGAGCTGACAGACCTGGGCGCCGAGGGCGCGACAGGCTTTCGCCTTCCCCTTCTCCATGTTGCCGGGGTAGAAGACGTAGGCGGTGGCGCCGGCCTTGGCGGCGAGCGCCGCGACCGCGGTCCCGACGTTGCCGGTCGACACGCAGCCGATCTCGTCTTTGCCCAGCTCCAGCAGACGGGCGATCGACATGCTGACGACGCGGTCCTTGTAGGAGAGCGACGGGCGGTTGGTCGAGTCGTCCTTCAGATACAGGTTCTTCAGGCCGAACTCGGCGCCGAGCCGGTCGGCCTTGATCAGCGGCGTTTTGCCGGCGAACTGGCCGACCCGCGCCTGGGCGTCCGCCGATGTGATCGGCAGCAGCTCCTCGAAGCGCCAGATGTTCCAAGGACGACCCTCGAGGCCACGCTCGGCGATCGCCGCGGTGGCGCGCTCATAGTCGTAATCGATGTCGAGGCCGTCGCCGCAGGCCGGGCACTTGAAGGCCCGCTCTTCCAATGGGGCACGGTAGCCACAGTCCCGGCAGACGAGTTCCGTCGCGCAGGAACTGGTTCGACGGCCGATAGGCCCCCCCAGACGCTGCGTGTCGTTGCTCATCTAACTTCCTCCTTGGCTACCGCCGAAGCGGCTTGATTTTGGCGCGGCGCCCTCATGGGAGCCGCGTAACCGCGACCTCAGCACTCCAAGGTAGCGGACGCGTCGGTGTTCTCAAGCGGGAGCGGTGTTTTGTCTGTGGAACGGTTGTCTGCGCGCCGCGACGATGCGCGGGTGATTCGCGATAAGCATCGGCATCAGAGGCGACCGAATTGACCCCGCAGGAGCGCTTCGCCCAGAACCTCCGTCGTCGCCGTCTGGCGGTCGGGATCTCGCAGGAGGAGCTCGGCGAACGCACCGACCTGCACCGGACCGAGATCTCGCTGCTCGAGCGGGCCGGGCGCGAACCGCGCTTCGCCACGCTGCTGAAGCTCTGCGGGGCGCTCGGCACGTCGCCGAACGACCTCTGTGCGGGAACCGGCTGGGACCACGTGAAGCGCGTCTTCACGGTCGAGCCGCCCGCCGCGGACTGAGCGGCCGTCCGGGACAGCGCAGCGGAGCCGGCCCGCGATGGCGGACCGGCGCCGCGTGCTTCTCGTCACCGGGGCCCCGGTCCGGTGACGAGAAGAGATTTGAGGCGGGGCGGCGCCGACTGCGCGTCGGCGCCTTGGGATCGGGTCGTGACGAACTCTGATCCCGCTCAGCACCAGGTCCTCCTTTGCCACCCCAAGGCGGTTTCCCCGTCTGAGATTGGCCCCGCCTCTGCCTGTCGGTTGATCCCCCGACAGGGATTCCATTCATAACAGACCGAGTTGGAGCAATCAAGGCTGCCTGAACAAAAGGATCCCCCTGCGTTTAGGAACGAGACGAGCACCTTTTCCGCACCACTAGGAGGCTGCGGTGACGGCGTCCTCGGCGGCGACGGCGATCGTGCTCGCATCGGGCCAGACGCCCGGCAGGTCGTCGCTGGTGAAGCGGCCGGAGTTGATCAAGATCCCCTCGGCGGCGTGCGGGGCGAACGGCTGCAGGGCGCGCGCAACGAGCAGGATCGCAGCGACCAGCGCCTCGGCATCCGCGGTGTCGAGCTGGCCCTTCTTCTTCAGCTGTTGCTCGAACTGCTGGATCCGCTCGAAAAGGCGGGTCAGGTTGCGGATCGCCTTGTGCATCTGCAGGTTGGCGGTGTCATCGGCGATCCGCTGCAGCCCGTTCTCGCACCAGCCGCGCAGCTTCTCCCGCTGTTTCTCGGTCGCCGCCGCCTTCTCCGGATCGTGCTTGGAGCCCTCGAGCTCGACCATTCGATCGTGCGCGTAGATCCAGAAGCTGCGGAGGAATTTGTTGGCGAAGCGGATCGCCGCGTCGGACCAGTTCAGCGTCTTCGCCGGCCCCGCCGCCCAGAGGACGGCGACGCGGATCGTGTCGGCGCCGAACTGACCCACCAGCTCGTCAGGGTTGACGACGTTGCCGAGGTGCTTCGACATCTTGCGACCCTCCGAGATCACCATCTCGTGGAAGAGGCAGCCCTCGAACGGCTCGCCGTCGGTCATGTAGGCGAACTCGCCGTGGTCGCGCAGCGCCTTGGTGACGACCCGCTGGTCGAAGACGAAGTTGCCGGAGTCGCCACCGGCGACGAGGCGCTCGGCGGGCAGCCACTTCTTCGACTCGGGGTGGGTGAACATCTGCGTCGCCCGGTCCTCCGGCGGCAGCGTCGCCGGGACCCAGAGGAAGAGCGCGTCGAAGTGGCAGTCGAGCGTGTCGGTCTCCCGCTTCGCCGGCTTCCCGCAGACGGGGCACTCGACGTCGACGAAGTCGGAGCGCTCGGCGAGCGGATTCCCTTCGCCGGTCGCCACCAGGTCGCGCGGGAGGACGACGGGCAGGTCGGCCTCGGGCACCGGCACCGGCCCGTGGTCGGGGCAGTGGATGACCGGGATCGGCGTCCCCCAGGAGCGCTGGCGGGAGATCGAGAAGTCGTTGGCGCGGTAGCGCTTCGCCTCCTGAGCACCGGCGACCGGCGCGCTCGGCGGCGGTGCGTCGTCGGCGGGGACCTCCCCCACCTCGACACGGTCGACGCGCTCGGCGATGTCGCGGTCGGCCTCGTCGACCGCCGGGATGCCAAGGACGGCGGCGGGGCCGTAGCGGGCGTCGACCAGCGGCGAGACCAGCAGGGGAAGCTCGCCCTTCGGCCCGGAGACCGTCAGACCCGTGCCGATGACCGGGACCTCTTTGGCGTCGCGGGCGCTCCGCTCCCAGCCGCCCGAGCGCAGCTGCTCGAGCTGCTCGCGCACCTCGCCGGCGGCCAGCGTCTCCACCAACGGGTGCCGCGGCGAGAGCAGGACGAAGGTCGCCAGGCCCGCGGCGTCCGCGTGCGGCGTGAAGACGGTCAGCGGCCCGTCGGGTCCGTCGACCTCGAACTCGACCCCGTCGGTGCGCCCGAGGATGAAGCGCTGCGAGGCGAGCGCCAGGTCGTCCCACGGCTGCGCCTCGAGCTTCGCCATGTTGGCGTCGTTCTCCTCAAGATAAGGCGTGATCTTCAGGAACCAGGTCGGCTTGCGGATCAGCCGCACCTCGTTGTGGCAGCGCCAGCAGGTGCCGCCCTCCTCGACCTGGATCGTCGCCAGCGTCGTCTGGCAGGTGTCGCACCAATCGACGGTCGCATCGTCGAGGTAGATCAGCCCCATGTCGTAGAGGGTCAGGAAGAGCCACTGCGACCAGCGGTACTGGCCCTCGTCGGAGCTGTAGAAGACGCGGTCGTAGTCGAAGCTGTAGCCGAGTCGCTTCATCTGCTCGAGCATCCGCTCGCCGCACTGCTCGACCCACTCGGCGGCGGGGATCTGGCGCTCGATCGCGGCGAGCTCGGCGGGCAATCCGAAGGCGTCGAAGCCGAAGCCCATCAGCACGTCACGGCCGCGGGCGCGCTGGAAACGGGCGTAGGCGTCGCCGATCGTGTAGTCGCGGACGTGGCCCATGTGCAGGTTGCCCGAGGTGAACGGGCTCGAGGACTTGACGTAGACGCCGCGCTCGCCATCGGCGGGTGGCGTGGGCGCGTCATAGTCGCCGCGGTCGATCCACGCGGCCTGCCGCTCGGTCTCGATCCGGGCAGCGTCGTAGGGCGGCTTGCGGGCGTTCTCGGTCATGCAATCAACGTTAGCTGAGGTGCCAAGCGCCACAGCGCCGCTCAGGTGAAGGTCCAGAGCTTGTTGCCGAGGAAGTTGAACGGCATCGCGACGGCGACGGCGACCGCCTGGGCGCCGAGTTCGCCCATCCCCGAGCGGACCAGCAACTCGAGCACGACCAGGTTGATCACCAGGCAGGCGATCGAGACGGCGAGGAAGCGGGCCGCCTGCAGGTGCGCGAGCCCCTCCCCCGGGCCGAAGGTCCAGTAGCGGTTCCAGAGGAAGTTGCTGGTCACGGCGACGCAGAAGGCGCCGATCGCGGCGACCGCGTGGTAGACGCCGAGGTTGCCGGAGAGGAAGGCGAAGACGCCGAGGTTGATCAGGTAGCCGGAGCCGCCGACGACGCCGAACTTGAGCAGCTGGAGCCAGCTATCGCGGCTGCGGGCAGCGGCGCCGAGGCGGACAGCGAGCGTGTTCTGGGCGTCGCTCATCGCCTCACGCTTCCGCCGCCCGGCGCGCCGCGAGCGCGTGCGAGGGAGCCGTCCGGGCGTGCTCGCCGAGCGTGCCGCGGCTCGCGGGCGGCCCGTCGAGGACGGTCGTGTTGGTGGCGTAGCCGGTCTGCAGGGCGTCTAGTTCGTGCATCCAGAGGTGGACAGATTTGGACGAGACGTAGCGGGCGATGGTCAGGCGGCTCACTCGCAAGACCGCCGCCAGGTGGAACGTGGTCGGAAGGCTAGCCGGATGCTCGGCGACGTTCCGCTTGCCGACCAGGTCGACTTCCCGCACGGCTTCGCCGCCGCCGTACCAGCGCATCGCGCCGTCGGCGAGGTACCAGCGCAGCGGGTCGCCGGCGAGCCGCCAGCTGACGATCGCGCGCGGCACCCGGGCCGGGCGGCGGGCCGTCGCGACCCCGCGGTAGTCGGGGCGCTGGAGGTTCGGCGTCTGCGTGACGTAGACGTCGAAGGCGAGCCAGTAGGCGCAGAGGGCCACCGCGACCAGCACCCCGGCGAGGCGCCCCCGCGTGGCGCCGAGGCCGAGGGCGACGACCGCGGCGAGCGGGACCAGCGCCGGCAGCAGGTTGCGCTCGACCACGTAGTCCTTGCCGGCGAGCGCCGCCGCTCCCGCCAGGGCGAGGACGCCGAGGCCGACGACCAGCGCGATCGCCCCGCCCCGTCGCTCCCGCCGCGTGCCGAGCGCAAGCAGGGCGAGCGCCGCCAGGCCGACCCCGATCGCGGGCAGCACCGCGTAGTGGACCCGCGGCGGCTCGGCGATCACGTGGCCGGTTTCGCCGATCAGGAAGCTGACCCCGGTCTGGAAGAAGCGCTCGCCGAGCGCGCTTTCTTCGATCCAGCCGATGTGGTTCGGGTTGGTCTGCGCGGCGATCAGCGGCAGCAGCGCGGCGCCCGCGGCGCCGACCGCGGCGAGCGCCGGCAGCACCGCCTTCCAACGGTGGCGCAGGGCGACCGCCAGCCAGATCGCCTCGATCCCGACGGCGAAGAAGGCGAAGTAGTGGCTGCCGAGGGCGAGGGCCGAGGCCAGGGCCCAGAGCGCCACTTCGCGTGGACGGCCGCCGCTGTCCAACGCCCGCAGGAAGAAGAGGAACGAGAGCGCGCCGAAGAAGACGAGCAGCGCGTAGGAGCGGGCCTCCTGCGAGTACCAGATCAGCATCGGGTTGAAGGCGAGGAGGCCGGCGAGGATGAGGCCGACGCGACGGCTCGCGAGCTGCCGGCCGATCGGATAGCCGAGCGCGACGGTCAGCGTCCCGAACAGCGCCGAGAGCGAGCGGATCCCCCATTCGTCGCGACCGAAGGCGCGCGCCCATCCCCAGGCGAGGACGTAGTAGAGCGGCGGGTTCGACTCGCTCGACTCCACCTCGTGCAGCATGTGGCCGAAGCTGCCGGGGATCACCCGCATCACGGTGATCACCTCGTCGTGGTGGAAGCTCTGGACGCCGAGCGGGGCGAAGCGGATCGCCGCCCCGGCGGCGGTCAGTCCGGCGACCGCGGCGACGAGCGCCCAGCGGCGCGCGGACGCTTCGTCCTGCGGGAGGTCGAGCGCCAGCGGGGCGCCTGATGAGGCCGGGATGCCGGCGGCGGAGCTGCTCATGGAACCAGCAGATTGCGCCTCTCAGCTAAATCCAAGATTAGAGCGAGCAGGCGACCTTCGGGGCGGACGTGGCGGGGCCGTAGGACGGTGGCAGCTGACCGTTCTGGGCCCAGCGGGTCGGATGGTCCGTCAGTTCGAAGCCGAGGGTGCCGCCGGCGGCGAGTTCGCAGTAAGTCGTCCAGGGACGGTCATGGACGTGGCCGTCGAGGTGGAGGGCGGCGACGTAAGGGGCGGCCGCCGGTGCGGGCGCCTTGCCGTGGCGGGCGGTCCCGGGCGCCAGGATCGTCAGCTTCTTGCCATGGGCGAGGCGCACCTCGGCGCGGCCGAAGAGCGGCGCGCCGAGCGCCAGGGTCCCGGTCCCGGGTTGCGCCGGGTAGAGGCCGAGAGCGCCGAAGACGTACCAGGCCGAGAGCGTCCCGAGGTCGTCGTTGCCGGGGTAGCCGGCCGGGGTCGGGCTGTAGAGGCGGAGCCCGCGGCGGACCGCCGCCTGCGTCTTCCACGGCCGTCGAAGCCAGTCGTAGAGCCAGGGCGTCTCCAGGGTGGGCTCGTCGCCGAGCAGGGCGTGGTCGGTGTGCGTCCCTCCCGCGCCGGCGTTGAGGACCTGGAGGAAGGAGTCGAGTCGCGCCGCCGCCTTGGTCGGCCCGCCCATCCGGTGGATGAGGCCGGCCGGGTCCTGGGGGACCATCCAGCTGTACTGCGCGGCGTCGCCCTCGACGAACCCGCCACCTTGAAGTGGGTCGTAGGGGTTCGGGAAGGCGCCGCTCGCGAAGCGCGGCTCGATCAGGCCGCTCGCCGGGTCGAAGAGATTGCGCCAGTTGGCGGCGCGGGCGATGAACTGGTCATAGGTCGCGGCTGCGCCGCTCCGCGCCGAGAGCTGGGCGATCGCGAAGTCGTCGACCGCGTACTCGAGCGTCGTCGCCGCCGAGCCCCAGACCGCCGTCTGGCTGCCGTAGATCGAGTTGGCGTTGCGGACGTTGGTGTCTTCGTCGAAGGGGACGTAACCGTGTTCGAGGTACCCGGCCAACCCCTGCCGCTCGACGTATTCGCCGTTCGGACTCTGGCACGGTTCGGTCGCTCCGCGGACCATCGCGGCGAGCGCCGCGCCGCGGTCGAAGTGGTCGGCGCCGAAGGCCGCGGCGGCGGCGATCATCGGGTCGGCCGAGTCGCCGACCATCGTCATCGACTGGCCGTTGGCGTAGGGCCAGCGCGGCAGGCAGCCCGACTGTTCGGCGTCGGCGACGAGCGACTGCATCATGTCGGAGGCCCTCCGCGGCTCGATCAGGGCGAGCAGCGGGATCTCGGTCCGGTAGACGTCCCAGCCGGAGAAGTCGGCGTACTGGGTGCGGCCGTGGGCCTGATGCACGGCGCCGTCCATGCCGATGTAGTCGCCGCCGACATCGTTGAAGGTGCGCGGCGCGAGCAGCGCGTGGTAGAGCGCCGTGTAGAAGGTGCGGACGTCGCGGTTCGAGCCGCCGCTGACCTTGACTTTGTTGAGCGCCTGATCCCAGCGTTCCCGCGCCGCCGCACGTATCGCGCCGAAGCCATGGCCCGCGCTTTCGGCGCGGAGCGCCGCACGGGCTCCGGCGACCGAGACGAAGGAGATGCCGACGCGGACCGCGACGGTGCGATCGCCGCGGGTGTCGAAGGTCGCGTAGGCGCCGGCGCGCGCCGTTACCTTGGGGTTGGTCGCTGGGGCCTGGGTGTCGGAGGCGGCTTCGCTCCCCGGTTCGAGCTCCCCTTCGGTCCAGGTCCCCGAGGCGGCAAAGGGGCGGGCGAAGCGAGCGGCGAAGTAGACCTTGTAGCGCGAGCGCTGGCCGCAGAAGAGGCCGCTGCGGGCGCTACCGCTGATTTCGCGAGCGCCCGGGTCGATCTGGACCGCCGCTTCGTCGTCGGGCTGGGCAGATCCCCCGGCGTTGATGAGGACGCTCGCGTGCGGGCTCGCCGGGAAGGTGAAACGGCCGAAGCCGGTGCGCGTGGTCGCGGTCAGAGCGATGCCGATCGGGCCGCCTCGCTTCGGCTGGAGCTCGACCGAGTAAAAGCCGGGTGAACCG
Organism: Solirubrobacterales bacterium; assembly: GCA_025964255.1. Taxonomy (GTDB): domain Bacteria; phylum Actinomycetota; class Thermoleophilia; order Solirubrobacterales; family 70-9; genus VAYN01. Next base: position 40,369 of record JAOPZF010000120.1, read on the forward strand.
CTCTCCGACTTATGCGAGAACCCCGGCTCGAACTGCCCCGCCAGCCCCGGCCCCGGGTGGGGCGCGGGTGATCCGCTCAGCGCTTCGGTGGTCGGGACGAACGGGAAGTCACCGTAGACGGCGCAGCCCGCGCCGCTCAGGTGGGTGAGGCTGAAGCCGGTGACGTGGTGGTCGCGATAGTCGTAGCCGCCCGAGTGAGGCGCCGCCGGGGTCGTGTCGGGGCTCCACTGGAGCATCCCGAACGGCAGCGTCGCCCCCGGGTAGTTGTGGCCGCCGCCGAAGGTGTGCGGACCGGGGCGGGTCCCGGCGAAGACATCGACCTTCGCCGCCGGGTCGGCGGTCGCGCCGGCGACCGCGATCAGCCAGAGCGCGGCGGCCAAGGTGAGGATGTTTCGGATGTTCCGCGTAATGTCCCGTCTCATGCGGCTGAGGAAGGCAACCTTGGCGGCGCTGGTCCTGACCGGCGCGGCCGTCGCCCTGGCGATCGTATTCGGGGGCGGTAAAAGCACGGAAAAGGCGAAAGCCGCGGAACCGAATCCAGGCCAGCCGACGGTCTCGATCATCTCGCCCCGCAACGGCGAGGTGCAGCCGACCCACGCGGTGGTGGTGAAGGTCGGCATCGAAAACTTTCAGTTGGCGCCGGCGAGCTTCGGCGAAGAGCCCGAACTCGGCGAGGGCGGCCTGCGCTTCAGCCTCAACCGCGTCCCCAACTGCGTCGATCCCGAAAAGCTCGAAAAAGCGATCAAGAGCCCGACCGGCAAGGAACGCCTGCAGGGCCAGTCGATGGACTTCCCGAAGAACGCCGGGCCGAACGGGGTCCTCGCCGAACGGGAAGGGACCGAGGGGAAGTCCTCCCCGGCGACGCGGCCGGAGATCTTCTACCACCAGCTGCCGCCGGGCTTCTACCGCCTGATCGTCAGCCTCGCGCAGAACAACGGCACGCCGTTGAGCTACCACGCGGTCACCAACTTCCAGATCCTGCAGAAACCCGGGCACCACTACAAAAAGTGCGAACCCGGAAAGGTCAGCAGCGCCAAGGCCGCTGCAAGCCTCGAATAGCCCAATACTTCACTTTGTATAGTTGGTGGTAATGCGTACGTACCGCCGGCTGATGGGTTTCCTGCGTCCTTACAGGCTCCAACTGTGGGGATCGTTGGCCTTCGCCTGGGCCGCGATGGGCATGACGGTGCTGATCCCGTGGCTGATCGGCCAGGCGATCAACGCGATCCACGAAGAAAAGAAGGCCAACCTCCTTCCCCTCGCGGCGGTGATCCTCGGCGCCGCGATCCTGCGCATGGGCCTCACCGTGGTCCGGCGCCTGGTCGCGGGCAAAGTCTCCCTGGCGGTCGAATTCGACCTGCGCCAGATGTTCTACGCCCACCTGCAGAAGCTCGAGCTCGGCTTCTTCGACAGCCAGCAGACCGGGCAGCTGATGTCGCGGGCGACGGTCGACCTGGGGGCGATCCGCTTCTTCCTCGGCTACGGCCTGATCTTCATCACCCAGAACCTGCTGACGATCGTCCTCGCCTCGACCGTAATGTTCATCATCAACCCGCTGCTGGCGGCGCTGGCGCTGATCCCGGCGCCGTTCGTCGTCTGGGTCGCCTCGCGCTACAACCGGATCTCGCGGCCGGCCGTCCAGGAGGTGTCCCAGCGGGTCGCCGAACTGACCGCGGAGGCCGAGGAGAACGTCTCCGGCATCCGCATCGTCAAGGCCTTCGCCCGGGAGGAATTCCAGCTGCACCGCTTCCAGCGGGCGGTCAAGCGGGTCTTCGATCAGTCGATCTATTCAACCCGGCTGCAGGCCTTCTTCTCGCCGCTGATCGGCCTGCTGCCGCAGATGGGGATCGCGCTGGTCCTGCTGATCGGCGGGCGGATGGTGATCGAAGGCAACCTCGAACTCGGCAACTTCACCACCTTCTACATCTACATGGTGATGCTCGCCGGGCCGCTGCGGATGCTCGGCGTGGCGATGGGGATGGCGCAGCGGGCGGTCGCCTCGGGCAACCGGATGTTCGAGATCATCGACCGCGAACCGGAGATCCAGAGCCCGGCCGATCCGACCCCGCTTCCCGCCGCCGGCGGCGGCCGGGTGGAGCTGCGCGACGTGACGCTCCGCTACGCCTCGGCGCCGAGCTCCGAAAACGAGTCGGTCCCGGCGCTACACGACGTCTCGCTCGAAGTCGAGTCCGGCAAGACGGTGGCGCTGGTCGGGCCGTCGGGCTCGGGCAAGACGAGCCTCGTCGCGTTGATCGCGCGGCTCTATGACCCGAGCCAGGGCGAGGTGCTGGTCGACGGCGTCGACGTCCGCGACGTCGATCTGGCGCAGCTGCGCTCCGAGATCGCCTTCGTCGCCGACGACAGCTTCCTCTTCACCGCCTCGGTCGCCGACAACATCGCCTACGCCCGCGGGAGCGCCAGTCGCGAGGACGTCGAAGCGGCGGCGCGCCTCGCCCAGGCCGACTCGTTCATCCGCGAACTGCCCGACGGCTACGACACCCGCGTCGGCGAGCGCGGCCTGACGCTTTCGGGCGGCCAGCGCCAACGCGTGGCGATCGCCCGCGCCCTGCTCGCCGATCCGCGGATCCTGATCCTCGACGACGCCACCTCCTCGGTCGACGCGACCACCGAGTCGGCGATCAAAGGCGGGCTGCGCGAAGCGATGGCCGGGCGGACGACCTTCATCATCGCCCACCGCCTCTCGACCGTCTCGCTCGCCGACGAGATCATCGTCCTCGACCACGGTGCGATCGTCGACCGCGGCACCCACGAGGAGTTGATGGAGGGCTGCGGCTTCTACCGCGAGATCGCCGAGCACGGCCTCGCCGACTCGGTCTTCCTACAGGCTGACCTCGAGGAGCGCGAGGAGGTGGCTCGACTGTGAGGCGGCGCCGAGACGACGGGCCGACGGCGCGCGAGGAACGCGTGGCCGCGGCCGAGCGCGGCGAGAACCCGCTGCGCAACATCGCGATGCTCTTCGGCGCGATCTGGCGGACGCTGCGTGGCGCCGACCAGCGCGGCCGTAAGGTGCGCTGGTTGATCGGCCTGCTGAAGCCCTACCGCATGCGGATGGCGCTGATGTTCGTCGCCCTGCTGATCGAGACCGGCGCCGGCCTGGCGCCGCCGTTCCTCGCCGGCCGCGCGATCGACGCGGGAATCGAAACGGGCGACCTGAGCGCGCTCGACTGGATCGTCGCCGCCTTCATCGGCGTCTCGATCCTCTACGCGATCGCCACCTACGCGGAGACCTACCTCGTCGGCTGGGTCGGCACCCGCACCCTGCAGGATCTGCGCGAGCACATCTTTACCCACATCCAGGGGATGTCGATCGGCTTCTTCACCCGCAACAGGCCAGGCGTCCTGATCTCGCGGATGACCAACGACGTCGAAGCGCTGCAGCAACTGGTCACCGACGGGGTGGTGACGATCTTCTCCAGCTCGCTGACCCTGATCGGGGTCGTCGTGATCCTCGTGGTGCTCGACCTGAAGCTGGCGCTGATCACCTTCCTCACCTTCCCGCTGCTCCTGATCGCGAGCTTCATCTTCCGGATCGCCTCGGCGGGTGCCTATCGGGCGACGCGCGAGCGGATCGCCGCCGTGACCGCCTACCTGCAGGAGAGCCTCAGCGGTGTGCGGGTGGTGCGCAGCTTCGGCCAGGAGCCGCGCCACGTCGACGAGCTGACCGCGCTGAACGAGGCCAACCGCCAGGTCAACATGAAGACGGTCTACCTCAACGCCGCCTACTTCCCGGCGGTCGAACTGCTGGCCGCGATCGGCACCTCGGTGATCCTCCTCTACGGCGGCACGCAGGCGATCAACGGCGCGCTCGAAATCGGCGTGATCGTCTCCTTCGTCGCCTACCTGACGACGTTCTTCGAACCGATCCAGGAACTCTCCCAGCTGTACACGACCTACCAGTCCGGGATGGCGGCGCTCGACAAGATCTTCGACCTGCTCGACACCGAGCCGGACATGATCGACGCGCCGGGGGCGATCGACCCGGGGCGGATCCGCGGGGAGATCGAGCTCGACGACGTCTGGTTCTCCTACTCCGACGAGACGGACCCGGCGAAGGTTCCGGAGGAGGAGTGGGTGCTCGAAGGGGTCGACCTGCACGTGCCGCCGGGGCAGACGCTGGCGTTGGTCGGCGCGACCGGGGCCGGGAAGTCGACCTTCGCCAAGCTCGTCGCCCGCTTCTACGACCCGCAGAAGGGGCGCGTCCTGGTCGACGGCCACGACCTCAAGGGCGTGCAGCAGAAGGCGCTACGGCGCCAGCTCGGGATCGTGCCGCAGGAGGGCTTCCTGTTCAGTGGGAGCGTCCGCGAAAACCTCGCCTTCGGTCGCCCCGAGGCGACCCTCGAGGAAATCGAGGACGCGATCGCGACGGTCGGCGCGACCGACTTCGTCAACGCCCTGCCCGACGGGATCGAGACCCAGGTCGGCGAGCGCGGCGTCACCCTCTCGGCGGGCCAGCGCCAACTGATCGCCTTCGCCCGCGCCCTCCTCGCCGAGCCCCGCATCCTGATCCTCGACGAGGCGACCTCCAACGTCGACGTGCGGACCGAGAAAACGATCGAGAAAGGCCTCGAACTCCTCCTCCACGGCCGCACGGCGATCGTCATCGCCCACCGCCTCTCCACCATCCGCCGCGCCGGCAAGATCGTCGTCCTCGAACACGGCAGCATCGTCGAGCAAGGCACCCACGACGAGCTCATCGCCGCCGAGGGCGTCTACGCGAAGCTCTACGGCGCCTGGGAAGAGAACGCCGCGGCGTAGGGGCTCCGGGGCGCTCAGGGCGGGCGCCCGAAGCTGAAAGGGGCGGGGGCCGTCTCGACCACGGCGCGGGCAGGCTGTGGCCGTGGCCGAGACGGGGCCGGGAGTGCGGGAAGACGTCACAGGCTCAGGCGGAACGCCACGGTTCCACAACGCCTCCCCGACGACTGGTCACTTAGGCCCCCTATGGGGGTGACAAGTGACCAGTCGTGCCTACGCCTGATGTGGACCTATGACGTTCTCGGCGAAACCCGCCCGGGACGCAACTCGGACGGCCGCAACGGGCCGAACCACCCAAGGATCAGCCGGGACCGATGCCGCCGGATTCGTTGCTTTCTTCCGGCGCCACTTCCGTCGGGGGCACTTCTTCGATTTCGCCGCCGGCGCCGCCCGTTTCGGGGGCGACTTCTTCTACTTCCGGAGCTATTTCTTCTTCCGGGATGAATTCTTCTTCGGGGGCGACTTCTTCTTCGGGCAGGGATTCGATGCCGCCGGATTCTTCCGGGACTACTTCTTCTTCGGCCGCCGGGGGGACGGATTCGGGGCTGGGTTCGGGAGCGTGCGGGGCTTCGGCGCAGGCTTCGAAGCCATAGACCGCCGCCTGCTGCTGGAATTCTTCAAGGGCCGGCCCCGATTCCTGGGCCGCTTCTTCCTCGGCGACGAGGTCTTCTTCCTCGCCGGCTTTTTTGAGGTCGCCCTCGACCATCGCCAGTTTTTCGGCCGCCCCCATGAATTCGGAGTAGCCGTCCTTTTCGCCCGGCTGGCCGAGCCGCTGGATGCTCTCGACCATTCCGGTGTAGAGGTTGGCGACCTGGGTCGTCTGGACAGAGGCTTCGGCGGCCGATTCTTCGGTCGACCCGACCGCCGTGTTCACCTCGGCACAGATCGCGTCGCCCTGGCTGATGAAGCCCGCTTTCGAGAGCTTCGGCGCCGTCGTCTTCTTCTTCGCCGTGGTGGTCGTCGTGCTCGAGCTGCCACCACCGCCGCACCCCGCGACAACGAGGGCGACGATGAATAGCGCCAAGGGCGCAAGGAGGAAGTGCCGGAACCGCATGAGCTATCGAAGCTAGCAGCGACTTCGGACTACTGCGCCCCAGGGACTCGAACCCCGACTACCTGGTCCAGAACCAGACGTGCTGCCATTACACCAGGGCGCAACGCTGCTTCGTAGGATAACTAGAGGCTCGACAGATTGGCGGTTGCGTCCGCGATCCGGTCCGTCGCGCCCGAGATGTCGACGCCTCCGTAGATCATCCGGCGGGCTTCGGCGAGGTCTTCGGAGCGGCCCAGGCTGAGGCATCCGGCGACCCTGCCGCCCTTCAGGTACCAGACCGAGAACTCGCCGTCGGCGCGGGAGCCGCGCCAGATCTCCTGCTCCCAGTCGGCCGCCGGGCCGACGTACTCGAGGCTCGCCCAGTCATCGAGGTCGCTGAAGAAGTAGGGGACGACGTCGTAGTCGGCGTCCGCCCCGAGCATGTTCTTCGCCGCGTGCATCCCCTGCTGCATCGCCACGTCCCAGTGCTCGACCCGGATCCGCCTTCCGTGGACGACGCTGTCGTAGCTGCAGACGTCACCTGCCGCGTAGATCCCCGGCGCCGAGGTCCGGAGCTTGGAGTCGCAGATGATCCCGTTGTCGCACTCGAGCCCGGCCCGCTGCGCCAGCATCATGTCGGGCCGCACGCCGGCGCCGACGACGACCATGTCGCATTCGAAAGCCTTGCCGCTCTCGGTCAGCACCGAGGAGACCCGGCCGTCGCCCTCGAAGGCGCTGACCGACTCGCCGCCGACGAAGGTCACGCCGTGCTCTTCGAGCCCTTCTTGGAGGAAGCGCCCGGCATCGTCACCGAAGGTGCGCGAGAGCGCGATCTCCTCGAGGGCGACCATCGTGCAGTCGGCGCCGCGCGCCGCCAGCGAGGCGGCCACCTCGGCGGCGATGTAGCTGCCGCCGACCAGCACCACCCGCCCCGCCTTCTCGGCGTCCTCACGGATCGCGTCGGCGTTGCCGTAGGCGCGCAGGTAGTGGATGCCCTCGTTCTCGGCACCCTCGATCCGCAGGATGTTGACGTTCGACCCCGTCGCCAGCAGCGCCTGGCCGAACCCGACCTCGATCCCGCCCTGCAGTTTCGCCGTCTTCGTCTCGGCGTCGATCGACATCACGTTCTTGCCGGTCGCGAGCTCGACATCGCTGCGCTCGTACCAGGTGGGGTCGTTGACGTAAGCGTCGGCGCGCGAGGCGTCTCCGCGCAGGTACTCCTTCGAGAGCGGCGGCCGTTCGTAGGGCGGCTCGGGCTCCCGGCCCACCAACAGGATCGATCCCTCGGCGCCTTGCTTACGCAGCTCCGAGGCGCAGCTCGCCCCGGCCAATCCACCGCCGACGAGCAGGAAGTCGACCTCGCGGTCAGCCACCCGGGACGCCGCCGTCCCCTCCGGGTCCGAACAGGACCTTCAGCTCGTCCTCCTTGCCCGGGTCGAGCACGGCCAAGACCTCGTCGCCTTCCTCGAGCACGGTGTCGGCGTTGGGGACGAAGCCCTTGCCCGCGCGCAGCACCGAGATCAGCAGCGACCCCTCGGGCATGTGCAGGTCGCCGACCCGCCGCCCGGTCACGCCGGAGTCCTTGCCGAGCAGCATCTCGATGATCTCCAGCTGCTCCTCTTGCAGGTCGAGCAGGTGGACCAGGCCGTACTCGGGCACCTCGTGCTCGAGCAGGCGAAGAATGAGATCGGTCGCCGAGACCGACGGTTTGATCCCGAGCAGGTCGAAGTGCTGACGATTCCGCGGGTTGTTGACGCGGGCGATGATCTGGTCGACGAGGTACTTCTCACGGGCGACCTGGCAGATCAGCATGTTGTCCTCGTCGTCGCCGGTGACCGCGATCACCATGTCGGCGCGCTGGATCCCGGCCCGCTCGAGCACCCAGAGCTCGGAGGCGTCGCCGTAGGAGACGTTGTGCTCGAGCTCCTGCTCGACCGTCAGGTAGCGGCGCCGATCGCTCTCGATCAGCGTCACCTCGTGGTCCTTCTCAAGCAGCTCTCGGGCGAGGTTCCAACCGACCTTGCCGGCGCCGACGACGATGATGTACACCGCTACGCCTCCCCGTCCGAAGCGCTCTCCAGCGCTTCCTCGGACCCGGCGGCGGGGCGCGCCGTGGAGTCGCGGACCGCCGTCTCCAGCATGTCGATCGCGACCCGGGTCGGGCAGACCGTCTGCAGGCCCTGCCGCGCGTACCACTCGGCCCGCAGCGGGTCGAGCACCCGCGCGATCACGTTCGGCACGCCGTAGCGGCGTTTGGCGATCTGGGAGATGATGATGTTGGTGTTGTCGCCGTCGGTCGAGGCGATGAAGACGTCGGCCTGGTCGATCCCCGCGGCCTCGAGCGCCTCGGCCTCGAGCCCGGCGCCGACCGTGAACTGGCCGCCCAGGTCCTCCCAGCTCTTCTCCAGCCCGACCTCGAGCCGCGCGTGCGACTCGGGGTCCTCGTCGAGTGCCGAAACGGTGTGGCCTTCGCGGAGCATCGCCCGCGCGACCGAACTGCCGACGCGGCCGCAGCCGACGATCAGGATGAACATGCGGCGGATACTAGAACGGAGGGCATGCCCTAGCGGTCCCGGTCGTCGTCTTCTTCGATCACGATGTCCCCGGGGACCTCGCCGGCGGGCACGCTTTCGGGCTCCGGCGGCGCCGTGAGCAGCACCCGGCAGGGGGCTTTTTTGAGGACGTACTCGGTTGCCGAGCCGATCTCGGCGGGCCGCGCCGCGCCGATGCCACCGAACCTGCCGCCGCCGCGGATCTTGCTCGGCGGCTCGGCGCCGATCACGATCGCCTCCGAGCCCAGGCGGCGCGCCGCCTCGACGATCCCGGCCCCGGTCTTGCGGGCGCGGATCACCTCGGTCGAGACCTCGACGTCCTCGTACTCCTCCCCCACCTCGCGCGCCCGCTCCAGAGCGCGCCGCGCCTGCGCCTCGCGCTCGGGCGGCAGCGCGGCGTCGAGCGGCTCGGTCAGCGGCACCTCGATCACGTAGATCAGCTCCAGCCGCGACTCGCCCTCGCCGCCGGCGTCCTCGCTCTCGGCGGCGGCTAGCCGGCCCGCGGTGGCGACGATGTCGTCATCGAGCTTGGTCCCGAAGACCGGCACCAGCAGGTTCGAGAACTCGACCTCGGGGATCTGCTTGGTCAGCGCCGCCTCGCCGACCGAGACCCGCTTGGTCAGGGACGTCCCCTCGACGTACTTGCGGTAGACGACGTAGAAGAGCAGGCCGAAGGCCATCCAGCCGATCCCCACCCAGCGGGCGGTGGTGTGGAAGGCGAGCACGCTGAGGAAGGCGAGGAAGCTGGCGAGCGCCGCGATCATCGCCGGGATCGGCAGTTCGGCCGGGCCCCAGGCCATCCCCCAGGGGATGCGGAAGGGCCGCTTCTTGTCCGGCATCGTCACCCGCAAACGGATGATCGAGAGGTGGGCGATCGTGATCGCCAGCGTCGCGCCGAAGGCGTAGAGGCCGGCCAGAATCTTGATGTTGGTCGGGATCACGAGACCGAGCGCGATCAGCCCGCAGATCGTGATCGCGACGTACGGCGTCGCCCGGCGGCGGTGCAGTTTGCCGAGCCAACTGGGGATCTGGCGGTTGATCGCCAGCGTGTACGTGTGCCTGGAGACACCGAGCATCGAGGTCGTCGCCGCCCAGAAGAGGACCGGCGCGGCGACCAGCGCCACCATCCAGCGCATGATCTCGCGGAGCCAGTGCGGATGGAAGGCGGAGACGACGCCGAGTACCGGGTCCTGGATGTACTGGCCGCCGAGCGCCGTCTCGGGGCCGTGCGGGCCGGCGACGACGGGTACCGCCATCAGCGCGATCGCCGCCATTCCGGCGTAGACCAGCGGCACCGCTATGGCCCCGAGCGAGGCGATCCGTTTGAGGTCGCGGCGGCTCACTTCGATGTCCGGGGCGAGGTCGGAGGCCGCCTCGATCCCGGCGTAGGCGAGCATCGCGATGACCGCCGCGTAGATGATGTCCTTGGCGTTCGGGTGGCTGAAGAGGTGGATCTGTTCCGTCAGCCGGTCGGGGTGCATCACGACGACCACGCCGACGGCGATCACCATCAGCTGTAGCGCCAGGTCGGCGAGCGCGAGGAAGGCGAGCGAGCGCTGCTGCCCACGCCCGGTCACGTTGAAGATGTTCAGCGTGCAGGCGCCGAAGATGACGATCGCGGCGACTACGATTTCGGCGCCTTTGTCGTCGAAGCCGCTCCAGATCGGCACGAGGTAGTGCGGCACGCTGATCGCCGCCAGCGCGATGACGATCAGGTAATCGAGCAGGATCGCCCAGGCGGCGATGAAGGCGACGAGCTCGTTGAAGGCGTGGCGGGCGAAGGCCGAGGAGCCGCCACGCTCGCGGAACATCGCGCCGCCCTCGACGTAGGAGAGCGTCGTCAGGCCGAAGAGCAGGCCGGCGACGAGGAAGATGAGCGGGGTGAGACCGAGGCCGCGCTCGGCGACGACACCGAGCGAGAAGTAGATCGAGAAGCCGACCGCCGAGTAGGCGGCAGCGAAGAGCCAGGGCACGCCGAGGCCGCGCCGCAATTTGCCCTTGCGGGCCGCGTGCGGGACCTTCATCGCAGCGAACGGCTCGCGATCCAGTAGCGGCCGACGCCGACGGCGACAAAGAGGATTCCCAGGATGAAGCCGATCGAGATCGGACTGCCACCGTGGGCGATGGTCGCGATCAGGATCGCCAGGCCGACGACGACGAAGATCAGCGAGAAGCCGCGGATCGCCGAGTGGTAGAAGTTCTCGCGGTTCACGGCGTCGCCACCTCGGCGAACGCGACGACCGGGGTGCCGGCGGGCTTGTCGGGCGGTTCGGAGACGACGATGACGCGGCAGGGACGCTCGCCGAGGATCGTCTGCAGCATCTTGTCGTACTGCGGCACGTTGCCTCGGTAGCGCAGCCCGACGATGATCGCCGCCGCTTTGATCTCCTCCGCCTCCTCGGCGACCGAGTAGCCCGACTGTCCCGGCCGCACGCGGGCGACGTGGCCGGTGACCCGGGCGCCGCCGATCAGCTTCGCCTCCTCGATCCGCCGCTGCGCTTCGCCCTCGGCGTCGGGCAGGTCGGCATCCAGCGGCAGGTCGGTGGGCACGGTCATCATCGAGTGGACGTGGATGCCGCGGCGCCGTTTGGAGGCGAGTTTGATCGCCGTGGCGACCATCTCCGGCGAGAACGATTCGTCGTCCTCGAAGGCGACCAGGACCGAGCGGTACTCGACCTCCTCGACCCCGAGCGGTTCCGGCGTCACCACCTTCACCGTGCGGGTCAGGGGCAGCCCCTGGTTGCGTCGGTAGAGGACGTAGATGGTGATCCCGAGGATCATCCAGCCGGTGCCGACGAAGAGCGTCGAGGGATTCAGTGCCATCACCACGACCCAGGCGGCGAAGGTGCCGAGGCCGCCGAAGACCGCGGTCAGGGGTAAGTCGAAGCCGAACGCGCGGACGTTCAGCGGCGGCTTCCAGGGGCGTTCGAGATCGCCCTGGCTCTTGCGCAGTTTGATCACCGAGATGTGGGCGATCGTGAACGACAGCATCGCGCCGAACGAGTAGAGCGTCGCGAGGAAGTTGGTCTTGCCGGGAAGCATCGTGATGATCGCGACGCCGGCGAAGATGATGATCGCGATGTAGGGGGTGCGGTACTTCGGGTGGACCTGGCGCAGGCCCTCGGGCAGCTGCCGGTGCTGGCCCATCGAGTAGGTGAGCCGGGAGACGCCGATCAGCCCGGCATTGGTCGCGATCAAGAGGATCACCGCGGCGAGGATGCCGACGTAGTAGCGGAGGATTTCGGTCGGGCCGCCCGAGAGCCCGAGGTTCTCGACGATGCCGAGGATCGGGTCGTCGGCGTATTTGGTGCCGAGCAGCGTGTGGTAGCCGGAGCCGACCGTGTTGTGGACGACCGGCATCGCCGACAGCGCGACGATCGGGATCAGCAGGTAGAGGCCGAGCACCGCGGCGACGACGAGGCCCGCCGCGCGAGGAACCGTCTTCGTCGCTTCCTTGGCCTCCTCGGACATGTTCGAGATCGTCTCGATGCCGGTGTAGGCGATCATCGAGACCGCGATTCCGAGGGCGAATTTGCTCCAACTCGGGGCTACGCCGAGGTGGATGTTGTCGATCAGGACGTGCGGGCTGAGCACGAGGACGACGCCGATCCCGACCAGCACGACCTGGGTGGCGAGGTCGGCGACCGCGAGGACGAGGTTGAGTTTCGAGGACTCCTCGGTGCCGCGGATGTTGAGCGCGGCGAGGCCGACGACCAGCGCCGCACCACCGATCACGTCGCCAGGGCTGTGCCCCAGCGCGGGCCAGAAGACGGCGAGGTAGTGGGGCACGAAGAAGGCCGAGATCGCGACCGTGATCGTGTAGTTCAGCATCTGCCCCCAGGCCGCGATGAAGCTGACGAACTCGTTGAAGGCGTGGCGGGCGAAGCTAGAGGAGCCACCGGCCTCGGGGTACATCACGGTCGCCTCGGCGTAGCTGGCGGCGGTGGCGGCGAAGATCAGCCCGGAGATGACGAAGGCGACCGGCGTCAGGCCGAGCGCGAAGGCGGCGGTGACGCCGAGGGCGTAGTAGATCGATGAGCCGACGTTGCCGTAGGCGGCGGAGAACAGGGCCCCGACGCCATGGACTCGACTCAGCGATTCGTCTCGAGGGATTCGCTGGGCCATCTAGGAAGGACAGATGAAGGTATTCGACACTTCTTTATCCGAATATACGCGCGTCAGGAGCGCTCTCCGCTGCCGGAGGAGCCGGGTCAGGCCGGGAAGCTAGCCGCTCAGCCGGCCGCGTGCTTCCGTCGCCGCGGGGCGGGGACGGTGAAATGGACCACCGCGGGCCCCGCGCCGGTCGCCCCATTGGCCCCCGCAAGCACCCGGAAGACGTGCTTTCCAGGCTTTAATCCCTTCGACGTGAACGGAGAGGAGCAGGCCTTGTAGCCCTTGCCATCGACCGCGCATTTGAACTTCGCGCCCTTGGTGGCGGACCGGAAGCGGAAGGTGACCGCGGCCGGCCGCGAGTCGACCCGATGGCCGATGATCTCGACGACCGGAGCGTTCCGGACGCGGGACGGCGGCGAAGGCGCAGGTTCGGCCCCGGGCTGGGCCACCGTCGTGCCCGAGGGCAGTGAGACCTGGGGCAGCGGGTAGCCGGGGCCGGGTTTCAGTTTCTCGGCGACCGTCAACTCGAAGGAGCCCATCTCGGGTTCACCCGGCGTCCCGGAGGAGCCCTTGCCGTCGACCGCGATCATGTAGTTCGTCCCGCCGACGACGGGGACGTGGACCGCGACGAGCGATTCCGCCGACGATCCGATCGGGGTCAAGGAGCCCACCGCATCGCCGGTGTAGACGGCGACGACTCCCGGCACGCCGACCCCCGTGCCGATCGCCGCTTCGCCGGTTTCGGGGGCGACCCAGGAGAACCAGACCGAGGCGCCGCCGGGCTCGCCGGCATGTTCGGGCTCGCCGGGCTGCTTGGTCGCGCCCCAGTTGTATCCCTGTACCTGAGTGAGGAAGCCGCGGTTGCCATCCGGTTCTTCGAAGGTCGGGTGTTCGATCGGCGTCGCGGCTTCGAAGTTGTCATTCGGCGGCACCGGGGTCGCTTCGATCGTCAGCTTGATTTCGCCTTCGACGACCGGCCGGGGCGGTTCCGGGTCACCCGGCGGCGCGGGCACGTAGAAGCCGTTGCCGTCGGCGGCGATCGCGTAGTGGTGACCCGCGTGGGCGCGGAAGGTGTAGGTCTTGCCCATCTCGAAGAGGCAGCTCGGCCCTTCGTCGGCGTTGCCTTCGGCGACTCGCGCGAGGGTCGCCAGTTCGGTCCCTTCGAAGACCGCGACGACGGAGGCGATCGGGCTCTGGCACGTGCTCACGGTCACCCACTCGGTCGCCGACGCTTCCCAGGCCCACCAGATCGAGTGGCCGGCGCTGCCGAGGGGGCCGAGGCTCGGTTCGCCGGCCTCGCGCGTCGCTTCGACGTTCGACTCGCTGACTTGGATCGGCAGCGGCCCGGTGAGCGGCGCGCGGTTGGCGAAGTGGTCGTTGGCCGGGGCCGCCATCGCGGCCGGGGCGAGGACGCCGAGCGAGGCGCCGACGGCGATCGCGGCGCAGATGCCGATCGCGCGGAGGTGTCGTGAGGGACCAAGTCTCAAGGCGCGAGAAACATACATCGCGCTCAGGGGACTTGTGTGCTCAGGCGCCGTCGCGCAGGATCACGTCGACCAGGCCGGGGAAGCGGCTCTCGAGGTCCTCGCGGCGGAGGCTCACGATCCGGTTCGTGCCGGCCGCCCGGGAGCGGGTGACGCCCGCCTCGCGCAGCTGCCGCAGGTGGTAGCTGGCGGTCGACCTGGGCAGGCCGAGACGGTCGTAGAGGTCGGTGCAGATCATCTCGCCTTCGGCGTCGACCTCCCGCACCATCTCGATCCGGACCGGGTCGCCGAGCGCCCGCATGATCGTCGCCAGATCGAACGAATCGACCTCGGGATGGCGGATCCGCTCGGGGCGTGAGGACTTCGTCACAGAAGCTTTGACGGACATGGCGACATGGTACAACTATGGAACTTCCAAAACTTTGGAACTAACAAACCAGGAGCCGCCGATGTTGTCCGCCAGCTTCCCCGCTTCCCGCCACCCGCTCTCTCGCCACGCCGCCTACCTGCTCGCCGCGGCGACGATCGGCCTGGCCCTGTTCTCTTCCGGCACCCCCTCCCCGCTCTACGGCACCTACAGCCAGCTCTGGGGCTTCGACTCGATCGTCCTGACGCTGGTCTACGCGACCTACGCATTCGGCGTGCTCCTCAGCCTCCTGCTCGCCGGGCGGCTCTCCGACGAGGTCGGCCGGCGTCCGGTCCTGATCGTCTCGATGGCGGCGCTCGTCGTCGCGACGATCCCCTTCATGCTCGCCGACTCGGTCATCTGGCTCTTCGTCGCCCGCGCGATCCAGGGTCTCGCCACCGGCCTCGCGCTGAGCGCCGCCAGCGCCGCGCTGCTCGACCTCCATCCGAAACGTGACCCGGTCTCGGTCAGCCTCGCCAACGGCGTCGCCTCGACGATCGGGATGGGGACCGGCGTGATCATCTCGGCCGCGATCGTCCAGTTCCTCCCCGCCCCGCGGGTTCTCCCCTACGTCCTCCTACTGATCCTCTTCCTCGGCTTCCTGGTCGCCGCCTGGCGGATGAAGGAGCCGGTCGAGGTCGCTCCTGGCGCCCACTTCCACCTCACCCCGCAGCGGCCCTCCGTGCCCGCGGTCGCCCGCCGCCCCTTCATCCTGGCGTCGCTCGCGGTGATCTCCTCCTGGTCGATCGCCGGGCTGTTCCTGTCGCTCGGGCCGGAGCTCTCGGCACTCGTCTACAAGTCCGACACCCACCTGATCAGCGGCATCGGAATCGTCATGCTGGCGCTGTCGGCGGCGGTCTCGCAGGTCGCCTTCGGGCGCTGGGCGCCATACCGCGCGGCCGCGATCGGCTCGCTGGCCCTGGCGGCCGGGATGGGCCTGATCGTCGCCGCGGCGGCGGCCGACTCGGCGGTCCTCTTCACGATCGGCGCGATCGTCACCGGCGCCGGCTTCGGCGTCGCCTTCCTCGGCGGCCTTCGCGCCCTCTCGAGCGCGATCCCGCCCGAGCACCGAGCGGCGACGATGTCGGCCTTCTACCTCGTGGCTTACGGCGCGCTGTCGATCCCGGCCGTGATCGCGGGCTTCGTCGTCGAACCGCTCGGCGTCCGCGAGACCTTCGAGATCTTCGGCTCGGTGATCATCGTCATCGCCCTGCTGGTGACCGCGGAGGCCTGGCGTCAGCGCCCGCGCTCAACCGTCCGGGCGCGCGAGCTCGCCACCCAGCCGGGCTAGCCACCGGTGCGTTCGCAGTTTCCCGCGCTATCCGCGGGTTTCTGCGAACTCAACCGGTGCGGCGGAAGCGGTCGGCCGCGGCGTCCAGGTGGGCGGCCGCGGGAGTCGTGTCCGGTGACCCCGCCGGGGGCGTGCCCTCGGGAGGCGCCGGGCCCCAGCTTTCGCGGCCGTCGGAGGTCTGGATCGGGATCCGTTGGCCCGCCGTGGCGGGGGTGTCGACGGTCGTGTCCCAGATCGCCTTGACCCGGGCGAAGACCTCTCGGACCGCGCTGCGTTTCCCCTGGTAGCCCCAGTGGTGCTGGTCGGCGAGCAGGCCGGTGACGTGGATCCCGGCGGCTTCGGCGAGGTAGAGCGCGCGCGGCATGTGGAAGCCCTGGGTGACGACGACGGCGTTCTGGATGTTGAAGATCGAACGGGCCCGAACCATCGTCGCCCAGGTGTCGAAGCCCGCGTGGTCCTCGAAGATGTCTTCCGGCTTCACCCCTTCGCGGACGAGCGCCTTGCGCATCGTGTCGGGCTCGTCGTAGGCCCAGGTGTGGTGGTCGCCGGAGACGAGGATCTTGCCGACCTTGCCGGCGTGCCAGAGCTGCGAGGCCTCTTTGACGCGATCGGCGAGCATGCCGCTCATGTGGCCGTTCCGCTGGACCAGGGCGCCGGGGACGATCGCGATTTCGGCGGGCGGCACGTCGGCGACTTCGTCGGTCGCCTCGCCGCTGGTCGAGAGCAGGATGTAGGCGTTCGAGCCGAGGACGACCAGGCAGAGCAGCGCGAAGAGCCCGGTCACGCCGCCGACCGTCTTCGGAAAGCGCCGCCAAGGCCAGGTGATCATCCGCCAAACGCTGAGAAGCCCCCGCTTCATCGGTGTGAGGCTAGCAACGGTACCCGCGGACCCGGCTGCGGCCAGTGCCCCGCAACGCCTGGCGCACCCGCCTGTCTTTACCCGATCGGGTAAAGACCCATAAACCTGATCAGGATTATCAAGAAGGGGTAGAGAGTCCCGCTTGGCCGTCCCGGCCGGCCCGGACACAGCTAGGGACACAAGGAAAGGAATTCTCACCCCATGAACCACTCATCCCCGTCGATTCCGCTTCGCAAGGCGCATCGGCGCCTGCGCGCACTGACCGCCGCGGTCGCCACCGCCGCGGTCGCGGCACTGGCCACCGGAGGCGCGCTCGCGAGCTCCGCGGCCGCCGACACCCCCACCGCTCCCCCACCGGTGACGGTCCTCACCCATGGCAGCAATATCGGTAAGGGCGACTTCTTCGTCTCGCCCTTCGGCGGCACGGCGACCTACGCCAATGGCCCCGAGATCCTCGACCAGAACGGCAACGTCGTCTGGTTCAAGGCGGTGCCGGCGGGCCAGGAGGCCTCCGACTTCCGCACCCAGACCTACCAGGGCAAGCCGGTCCTCACCTGGTGGCAGGGCACCGGCCTCGGCGGCCTCGCCCAAGGCACCGACTACATCTACAACGACAAGTACCAGCAGATCGCTGCGGTGCAGGCGGGCAACGGGCTGAGCGCCGACGGCCACGAGTTCCTGATCACGCCGCAGAACACGGCGCTGATCCTCGCCTACACGACGGCGACGGCCGACCTCACCTCGATCGGCGGCCCGGCCAACCAGACCGTGATCGACGGGGTCGTCCAGGAAATCGACATCAAGACCGGCAAGGTCCTGTTCGAATGGAACAGCGCCGACCACGTCCCCTACTCGCAGTCCGAGCAGCCGCTACCGGCCTCGCCGAGCTCCCCGTGGGACTGGTTCCACATCAACGCCGTCAAGCAGGACACCGACGGCAACCTGCTGATCGACGCTCGTGACACCTGGACGTCCTACAAGGTCGACCGTCACAGCGGGCAGATCATCTGGCAGCTCGGCGGCAAGGCGAGCCGGAACAACTTCAACATCCAGGCCGCTCCCGGCCAGGTGCTGAACAAAGCGGGCGTGATCACCGCCTGGCAGCACGATTTCGAGGCGCAGGGCAACGGCATCTACACCTTCTTCGACAACGAGTCGGCGGGGGTTGCCAACACCGGAGTCGACGCGACGGCCCAGTTCGGCTTCAGCCGCGCCGTGACGGTGAAGCTCGACCAGCGCACGCACACCGCGACGCTGATCAACTCGTTCAACCAGCCGGAGGGCCTGACCGCCCCCTCGCAGGGCAACAGCCAGCGGACTCCCGAGGGCAACACCGTCGTCGGATGGGGCTCACTCCCCTACTGGTCGGAGTTCTCCCCGAGCGGCCAACTGCTCTACAACGCCCAGTTCCCGACCGGCGTGAACAGCTACCGCGCCTACCTGCTCCCCTGGAACCCGAGCAGCAGCTCCGGCGGCCATGGCGGCCCCGGCTACCACCCCGGTGGAGGCTGGAACCACGGCCACGGCCCCGACTACAACCCGAGCCACAACCACCATCACTAACTAGGGCCAGCACTGACCCAAGCGCCCGTCGCTCGAAAGAGCGGCGGGCGCTTTTGCGTTGGGCGCGAACCTAACCCGTTGTCCTTAGTCACCCACAGGGCTACTAAGGACAACAGGTTGCGGCGCCACTTCGGTTCAGAAATGGACGATCGGGATGATCAGGATCGCGACGATGTTGGCCACCTTGATCATCGGGTTGATCGCCGGCCCCGCAGTGTCCTTGTACGGATCGCCGACCGTGTCGCCGGTCACCGAGGCGGCGTGGGCCTCGGAGCCCTTGCCGCCATAGGCGCCGTCCTCGATCAGCTTCTTCGCGTTGTCCCAGGCGCCGCCGCCGGCGGTCATCGAGATCGCGACGAAGAGGCCGACCACGATCACGCCGATCAGCAGGCCGCCGAGCGCGTCGACGCTGAGCAGGCCGACAATCACCGGCACGACGATCGGAATCAGGGCGGGCAGGATCATCTCTTTCTGAGCCGCCGCAGTGACGATCGCCACGGTCCGCCCGTACTCGGGTTTTTCCGTCCCCTCGAGGATCCCCGGGTGCTCGCGGAACTGTTTTCGCACCTCCTCGACCACCTGGCCCCCGGTTCTCCCGACCGCCTCGATCGCGAAGGCGACGAAGAGGTAGACCATCATCCCGCCGATGATCAGCCCAATCAGAACGTCCGGGCTGGTCAGGTGGAATAACGAGTTCAGGTTGTAGCCCGCCGGGGCTTCGGCTCTCAGTTCCTCGCGGAACGCCGCGAAGAGGACGAGCGCGGCGAGCGCGGCCGACCCGATCGCGTAGCCCTTGGTCACCGCCTTGGTGGTGTTGCCGACCGCGTCGAGCGGGTCGGTGACGTTGCGCACCGCCTCCGGCATGTCGGCCATCTCGGCGATCCCGCCCGCGTTGTCGGTGATCGGCCCGAAGGCGTCGAGCGCGACGATCAACCCGCAGAGCGAGAGCTGGCCGACGACCGCTATCCCGATCCCGTAGATGCCCGCCAGGTCGTTGGCGGCGAGGATCGCGAGGGCGATCACCAGCGCCGGCGCCGCCGTCGACTGGAAGCCCTGGGCGAGGCCGGCGATGATGTTCGTCGCGTGCCCGGTCTGCGACGCCGCGGCGATGCTTTTCACCGGCCGGAACCGGGTCGCCGTATAAAATTCGGTGATCCCGAAGAGCAGCGCGGTGACGGCGATGCCGATCACGGCGCAGAGCCAGAGCTCGGCCACGCTCACGGAGCTGGCCCCCGCGTTGGCGAAGCCGACCCGGAGCGGTTCGCTCATCATCCAGTGGGTGATCGGGTAGAACGCGGCGATCGAGAGTACCGCCGAGACGAGCAGCCCGCGGTACAGCGCGCCCTCGACCCTGTCGGAGGTCGTGCGCACGGCGAAGGCGCCGATGATCGAGGCGATGATCGCCACCCCGCCGAGCACGATCGGATAGATCGCCACCTCGCGGGCGAATTCCTGGTTGAAGGTGAGGACGCCGAGCAGCATCACGGCGACCGTCGTGACCGCGTAGGTCTCGAACAGGTCGGCCGCCATCCCCGCGCAGTCGCCGACGTTGTCGCCCACGTTGTCGGCGATCACCGCCGGGTTGCGGGGATCGTCCTCGGGGATCCCCGCCTCGACCTTGCCGACCAGGTCGGCGCCGACATCGGCGGCCTTGGTGAAGATGCCGCCGCCGAGCCGGGCGAAGACCGAGATCAGCGAACCGCCGAACCCGAGCCCGATCAGCGCATCGACCGCGTCCTTGTCCCCCGTGCCGGTGATCACGAGGATCCCGTAGTAGCCGGCGACGCCGAGCAGCGCCAGGCCGACGACGAGCAGGCCGGTGACCGAGCCGCCTTTGAAGGCGACGTCGAGCGCCGGTGGCACACCGCCCCGTGCCGCCTCGGCGACGCGCGCGTTGGCGCGCACCGAGACGTTCATGCCGATGAATCCGGTCGCGCCGGAGAGCGAGGCGCCGATCAGGAACCCGATCGCCGTCTTGTAGTTCTGCAGCAGCAACAGCAGCACCGCGATCGGCACCGCGACCGCGGCGATGATCGTGTACTGCCGGGTCAGGTAGGCCTGCGCCCCTTCCTGTACCGCCCCTGAGATTTCCCGCATGCGGTCGTTGCCGGGCGATTTGGCAAGCAACCGCTGGGTGATCAACAGTCCATATGCAACTGCGGCCCCAGCACAAACGAGTGCGACGACCACGCCATATTCCCTGAGAAAGCTGGTCAAGTCACTTCTCCTCCGGTGGTGTGTAACCCGCCGGCGAGCCTACCCCGAAATCGCGAAGTTTGAGCGAATTGTCTCTTTTGTCGGAGTTTTCCTACAAAAGGGGTGGGACGGGGAGACCTAGGTCGGCGACCGGCCGTAAGTGCGGGCCGTCTCGGCAACCGCGTCGCGGTAAGCGGCCTCCAACGAGCCGGCCGACTCCACCGCGGCACGGAAGCGTTCGCTGCCGCCTTCGTCCGGGAGGTCGACGTCGATGCCGAGCGCGGCGCGGGCCGGCGCGGTCCAGCCGAGCAGTCCGTCGAGGTAGGCGCGCGTCTCGACCTCCTCCCCGGTCCGGAAGTCGATCAGCTTGCCGGCGAGGCCGTAGCGGATCGCCCGCCAGAGGTTCTCCTCGATCTCCCGGTCGGCGAGCGGCGCGGCGGCGGTGCCCTCGTCGAGATCGATCGCAGTTTGCGCGACGCAGGCGACGATCAGGCCGGCGAGCGCGCTCCCGTCCTCGCCACGCGTCTGCGCATCGCAGATCCGCACCTCGACCGTGCCGAAGCTGTGATGCGGGCGCACGCTCCACCAGAGCTGGGTCGACTCGACCACCGAGTTCGTCCGCTGCAGCAGGTCGACGAAGCCCGCGTATGTGTCCCAGTCGACGAACGGCGAGGGGACGCCGCAGCGGGGGAAGGTCCGGGTGAAGATCTCCGAGCGCACGCTTGCCAGGCCGGAGTCGCGGCGGTCGAGGTAGGGCGAGTTGGCGGAAAGCGCGAGCAGCGGCGGCAGCAGCTCCCGCATCCGGTCGCAGACGACGATCGCCCGGTCGGCCCCGCGCACGCCGACGTGGACGTGGAGGCTCCAGGTGTTGTTGCGCTGGGCGACGTAGCCGAGTTCTTCGCGCAGCCGGCTGTAATGGGGCGTGTCGATGATCGTCTGGTCGAGGTAGCTCCCCCAGGGGTGCGTGCCCATCGCGCCTAGCGCCAGGCCCATCGAGTCGACCAGGGCGAAGAGGCGGGCGCGGCGCTCCGCTTGGAGGGCGACGGCCTCGGCGAAGGTCTCGGCGCGGCCGGAGCGGATCTCGACCTCCGAGGCGATCAGCTCCCCCGCCGCCGAATCGGCCAGCACCTCATCGAGGTCGCAGGCCGCCTTGACGTCCTCGTAGCGGTGCGCCAGCTCGAGCGTCTCGGGGTCGAGGATCGCGAACTCCTCCTCCAGCCCGATGGTGAAGTCGGTCGACTCCTCGAACCGCTCACGGGCGTCGTGCAGGTCCAACGTCAAGAGATCAGCTCGGGGCCCTCAGGCCAGGTAGAAGTACAGCGCGTAGAGCAGGTCGACCGCCGGGCTGGAGGTGTGGACGGTCACCTCCGGCGGCACCTGCAGCAGCTGCTCGGAGTAGTTGAAGATGATTTTGACGCCGGCTCCCACCAGCTTGTCGGCGACCCCCTGGGCGGCGGCGGCGGGGACCGCCAGCACCCCGACGACCACCTCCTCGTCGGCGATGATCTGCGCCAGGTCGTCGTCTAGCGGCCGCACCGTGACGTCGCCAATCTCTGTGCCGACCTTCTCCTCGTCGACGTCGAAGACGGCGACGACCTGGAAGCCGTGGTCGGCGAAGATCGCCGAGGAGGCGATCGCCTGGCCGAGGTGACCGGCGCCGAAGAGCGCGAGGTTGTGTTGGCCCGCGGTGCGGAGGATCTTGCGGATCTCCGAGACCAGCGAGTCGACGTTGTAGCCGACGCCGCGCTTGCCGAACTTGCCGAAGCCGGAGAGGTCACGGCGGATCTGCGTCGGGTTGATGTGGGTGTACTCGGAGAGCTCCTGCGAGGAGATCGTCTCCCGTCCCATCTTGCGCGCTTGAGTCAGCACCTGCAGGTAGCGCGAGAGGCGCGCCGCCACTCCCAGTGAAAGGCGCTCGCCTTCGACCGGAAGCCCGGCTGCCTGGATCTCGTCGATCAAGTCGGCCATGCCCCCACAGTATCGAGCCTGGCACGCACGGCCGCGTCGTCGTATACAAGCTCGGAGGCGACGATTCCGTCGATCTCGATCACCGGGATGCGCTCGAGGTGGCGGCGCAGCAGCAGTTCGTTGCTCTCGATGTCGACCTCGTGCAGCTCGAAGCGGTAGCCCTCGTCGTGCAGACCGACGAGTCTCTCGATCGCCTTCTCGCAGAGATGGCATTCCGGGCGGGAGTAGATGAGGACCTTCGCGAGGTCGTCAGTGTTCGTCATGAGGCGGCCGCCATCTTTTCGCCGGTGGCGAAGGCGTCGAAGCCGAGGTAGTCGGGATAGGCCACCGGGGTCGCCCAGCGGGCAGCGGAGCCGATCATCGCCGCGTTGTCGGTGCAGAGGGTGATCGGGACGAGCTTCAGCGCGATCCCCTGGCTGGCGCAGAGGCGGGCGACGGCGTCGCGCAGCGGGCCGTTGGCGGCGACACCGCCGCCGAGCGCGACCGCCTCCCAGTGGCCCTTCTTCAGCGCCCGCTTCAGCTTCGCGACGAGCTGATCGACGACCGCTTTCTGGAAGGAGGCGGCGAGGTCGGCGCGGCGGTCGGCGACGCCGTCGGGGCCGAGCTCCCGGCAGCGGTAGACGAGCGACGTCTTGAGGCCGGAGAAGGAGAAGTCGAGGCCGGGGTCGCGCTGCATCGCGACCGGCATCTCGAACGCCTCCGGGTCACCGCTCTCGGCCTCCTTCTGGATCGCCGGACCGCCCGGGTAGCCGAGGCCGAGCAGGCGGGCCGACTTGTCGAAGGCCTCCCCGGCGGCGTCATCGAGGGTCTGGCCGAGCAGCTCGTAGCGCTCGTGGTCTCCGACCGCGGCGAGCAGGGTGTGGCCGCCGGAGGCGACGAGGCAGAGGAAGGGTGGCTCGAGCGGCTCGGGCTCGAGGAAGTTGGCGGCGACGTGACCCTGCAGGTGGTCGACCGGGATCAGCGGCAGCCGGCGCGCGGCGGCGATCGCCTTGGCGGTCGAGATCCCGACCAGCAGCGCGCCGATCAGCCCCGGCCCGGCGGTCGCCGCGACCGCGTCGATGTCGTCCAGGGTCACCCCGGCCTCTCCCAGGGCGGCCTCGACCACCGGCGCGGCCAGCTCGAGGTGGTGGCGCGCCGCGATCTCAGGGACGACGCCGCCGAAGCCGGCGTGGGCGGCGGCCTGCGAGGAGATCACGTTCGACAGGATCCGGCCGCCGTCGAGCACGGCGGCGCAGGTGTCATCGCAGGACGTCTCGACAGCAAGGATCACGGCGCCTTCCGGTCTATCAGTCCAGCCACATGATCAGCGCGTCCTCGCCGTTGTCGTGGTAGTAGCGAGGACGGACGCCGGCGGAGCGGAAGCCGAAGTATTCGTACATGCCGATCGCGCGCTGGTTGGAGACGCGCACCTCGAGCGTGAAGGGGAGCTTGCCGCGGCCCTCCTCGAAGAGGCGTCGCATCAGCGCGCCGGCGACGCCTTTAGCGCGGTGGTCGGGAGAGACGGCGACGTTCATCAGGTGCCAGACCTGGTCGTAGCGCGAGCAGACGACGTAGCCCGCGAGCTCGTCGTCGACGCTCGCGGCGAGGCAGATGCCGCTCGGCTTGGAGAGCTCGAGCACGAACATCGCCAGCGACCAGGGGGTCGGGAAGGAGCGGCGCTCGACCGAGATCACGCTCGGCAAGTCGCTGTAGGCGAGCCGGCGCACCTGGGTCTCGCCCGCGGCCGGGCGACCCGTCTGGGCCGGGCCGTCAGTCTGCTCTCTGGAAAGAATCTCGCTCACGCCAACGTTCCGCGTCTGGAGGTCTGAGATAGGTCGGTTCGAGCGATTCGGAGCCCTCCCCCGCGGCCGCCAGGGCGCAGATGTACCGCGCCTCGACCCGGTGGACGGGATCGGCGTCGTCCGGGATCCGGATGCCGCCTGCTCCTTCCAACTCGTGACGAAATCGTAGCGCCCCGGAACCGCCGACCGACGGCGGCGCGGACGCCTGGGCGAGGCGCTCCGCGAGCGCCTCCGGGCGCATCACCTCGGGCTCCCAGAGGCGGGCGCCGGTCGCGTCGTAGAGGGCGATGAAGACCTCGCCGCGGTATCCGTCGAGGACGGCGAGGCGCTCGCCGGTCGCTCCGGCGGCGGCGATTCCCGCGCCGAGCGCGTCGAGGGTGGAGACGCCGCGCGCCGGCTTGCCAAGGCTCGTCGCCAGACCTTTGGCCGTCGCGATCCCGACCCGCAGGCCGGTGAAGGAGCCGGGCCCGAGCCCGACCGCGATCAGATCGACGGCGTCCCATCCGCCCGCCGCCTCGGCGCAGCGCTCGACCTCGGCCAGCAGCCCGGTCGCGTGGCGCGGGCGGCCCCGCTCGGAGAGCCCGAGGTGCGCCTCGGCCAGAACCTCGCCGTCGCGCCAGGCGCAGGCGGCGGTGTCCTGAGTCGCGGTGTCGAAGCCGACGACGAGCAGGAGTCTCGCCCCCTCAGGCGCCGCCCGGCATGCGAAGCCGGCCAGGCACTTACTTCACGCGAAAGACGGTCGTGCCGACTTTCTTGCCTTTGACGTACCAGGTCACCTCGTGTTTGCCGACGCTGGTCGAGGTGATCTTGTTGACGTAGAGCGTCCCTTCTTCGGCCACCTGCGGTTTTTCGGTGCACAGATGTTCCTGTTTCGGGAACTTGACGCAGACCGTGTATTTCACTTCGCCCTGGGTGCTTTTGAAGAACGCGCCCTTCTTGCTCTTCACCGGGCAGACGTTGGCGGGCGATGCCTTCCGCGAGAGCCCGCAGGCGACGTAGTGTTCGAACGCGGGCGTACCCGCCGAGGACGAGGAGACGGCGGCCACCATCAGGCCCGTTGCGAC
The DNA here is from genome assembly GCA_025964255.1 of Solirubrobacterales bacterium. Classification (GTDB taxonomy): domain Bacteria; phylum Actinomycetota; class Thermoleophilia; order Solirubrobacterales; family 70-9; genus VAYN01. The sequence continues at coordinate 65,452 of JAOPZF010000120.1, forward strand.
GGCGACAAGCGCCAGTGCCGACATTAATCCCTTCTTCATCCTCGTACTCCTCCTGTCTCGACTTTGCATGTGCAGACCTTCAGCATCGCTTCCGTAACCCCTGCCGGAGGTCGCCGGAGCGGTGCGATGCAGGCTACCTACCCGAGGATCGGCTTCGTGGACTGGCCGACGATCTCGATCGTGCGGCGGTCCTCGCCGGCGTGTTCGAGGCGGACCTCGAGTGCCGGGCGACCGAGTCTCTCGGTGCCCACCGCGGGCCACTCGACGAAGGCGACGCCGTCGCCGCCGAGGTAGTCGTCGATCAGCGCCGGGTCCTCCGCCTCCATGTCCTCGAGCCGGTAGAGGTCGAGGTGGGAGATCGGCAGCCTGCCGCCGACGTAGCGGCGGCCGATCGTGAAGGTCGGCGAGGTCACCGGCTCGGTGACGCCGAGGGCGCGGGCGGCGCCGCGGATCAGCGTCGTCTTCCCCGCCCCGACCTCGCCGGAGACGATGACCACGTCGCCGGGAGCGAGGCGTTCGGCGAGGCGGGCGCCGATCGCTTCGGTCTCGGCGGCGGTGCGGGTCTCGGTGCGGTGGTCGCTCATCAGGAGCCGGGCTCGCCGAAGAAGCCGAGCTGGTCGGCGGCCGGCGCCTCCGGTGGCGATGGCGCCTCGGTGACGCGGCTTTCGGCCTCGTCGATTTCCGCGGCACTCGGCATCGGCGCCGGCAGCGCCTTCTCGAGCAGCGCCGGGATCGTCGCGAAATCCGCCCGCAGCTGTTCTTTGACGGCGGGCGTGCGGAGCGCCGCGGCCGGGTGGAAGAGCGGCAGCATGAAGACCGTGCGGCCGCCGAGCTCGTGCGTCTGCGGGACGCCGCGGACGCGGGTGATGCCGGTCGGGTTGCCGGTCAGGAGCTTGGTGGCGAAGTTGCCGAGCGTGCAGACGACGCGCGGCTCGATCAGGCGCACCTGCTCGAAGAGCCACGGCTCGCAGGCGGCGATCTCACCCGGCAACGGGTCGCGGTTGTTCGGCGGCCGCGACTTGAGCACGTTGCAGATGAAGACGTCCTCGCGCGAGAGCCCGATCTCGACCAGCATCTCGTTCAGCAGCTTGCCCGCGCGGCCGACGAACGGCAGCCCCTGCAGGTCCTCTTCGGCGCCCGGAGCCTCGCCGACGAACATCAGATCGGCGTCCGCGTTGCCCGCCCCGAAGACCGTTTTCGACCTCGTCTCGTGCAGCACGCATTTCTCGCACACCGAGACTTCTTTGTAGAGGGCGACGAGCTCCTCCCGCCGCGCCTCCGCCCCGCTCAAGGTTTCTCCCCCGCCGCCCGCCGCTTCCGCGACTCGGCTATCCGGTCCGTCCGCGCCGCCTCCCGCTCCCGCCTGCGCGATTCATCCGACCGCACCCCCGCGCCCCGGGGCATCCGCCCGGGCGGCGACACCGTCGAGATCAACCGCTGCGTCGCCGCCGACCCGCAGGCCGGACAATCCGCCGCCCCGACCGAAGCCGCGACCAGCTCCTCAAAGCGCTCCCCGCACTCCTCACACTCGAACTCGTAGATCGGCACCCGCCGATCCTACGGCGCCGCGCCGCGGCGTCCCGGCGCAGTCGCGGGCCGCATAGGCGAAAAAATACTAAAAATTTGCACCTCTGCGGACAAGGCGAGCTAGTGTCGTTACACACGACGGCCAAGCTCACGCCTTCGTTTCTGCCGCCCCGATCAAAGGACTCCCCCGATGTTCTTCTGCGAGCGATGCGAAACCCAATTCAACGCCACCGTCGCCGCCGCCTCCGGTGACTGCCCCCGCTGCAAGGAGAAAGAGGCTATCTCGGTCCCTCTCCGCTTCCGCCTCTTCGAGCCCTCGGCGATCAGGGTCGCCGGGCTCTCCCGGACGCCCAGCGACAAGCCGCTGGCGCCGAGCCAGGCAGCCAATTAGGAAATACTCTGCCCGTGTGAGGGCAAAGACGATCGCGGCGGTCCTGGTCGCGATCGTCGCGACGCTCGCCGTCCTTGTCGCGCTCGCATTGCCCGGAGGCGCCGTCGCCAAGCCGCGCTTCTGCACCGACGGCTGCCAGCGGGACCGGACATCCGGTTCCAACTCGGGAAGGAAGGCGATGTCGGCCTGCGCTTCGTCGCCGACAGAGTCGTCGAACGCGGATACCCGAACTGCACGGGAGGGCCGGAAGTCTCCGAACGCGGTCACTTCGGCGGCACGATCCGCTTCCGCGGGCGGCGCGACTTCACCCGCGTCGACGCGCATCGGGTCGGCGGTTCGGTGACCCGGACCCCGCCGTACCGGTGCCGTCGGGAAGAGTCCACGAACGAACAGTCGTTCAGCGTCGGCATCGGGACCGGCGCGGCGAGCGTGCCGAAAGGGACGCTCGAGCTGATCGCCGGGACGCCCGACCGGAAGGTGAACTTCGTCGGTTATCGCTTCGAAGAATCGAGCCTGCCGGGCGTCGAGGACCGGGAATCCGGCTCCTTTGTCGCCTTTGCTGAGCGCAAGAAGCCCGGCTACACCGTGACCAGTTCGGCTTTCGTCGCAGGACCGAAGGGCCGGTTCGTCAGCCCGGACCACGAGAAGCCGCTCAGCGCGGCATCGGTGTCGGGGGAGGCACCGTTCTCCGGCTCCGCAACCTTCGAAATGACCTCCCCCCGGCACGGCGAATGGAGCGGTGACCTGGCGGTCGAACTCCCGGGCTACCGGCGCGTTCCGCTCACCGGGCCGAAGATCCGCGCCGGTCTCTGCGAAACCAAGGCCTGCACCCCGACTCTGCCCAAATCGCTCCGCCCGCGGACCGGGAGCGAAAAGGATGGCTTCAAGGTCAGCTACTTCAACGGCGGAGAGCCGCTAGGTGAGCGGCTCCCACTCCCACGCCTTGGCCGAGGCGAGCGCTCGGTCGTCGACGTGGCGGCGGAAGTCGGCGAGCTCCTCGTCGTCGATCGCGTAGACGTGCTCGGGGCCGGGGAACGAGCCGCCGCGGACCTCGTCGGAGTAGCGGCCGACCGCGTCGACCATCGTCGCGTGCACGTCGGCGTACTGCTTGACGAACTTCGCCATGTGGCCGGTGGTGATGCCGAGCAGGTCGTGGAAGACGAGGACCTGGCCGGAGGTCGCGGCCCCCGCGCCGATGCCGATCGTGACGATTTCGAGACGCTCGGCGATCGTCGCAGCGATCTCCGCCGGGACCGCCTCGAAGACGACCGCGAAGCAGCCCGCCCGCTCCAGGGCCATCGCGTCTTCGTGCATCTGGATCGCCGCCCGCGCCGACTTGCCCTGGGCCTTGTAGCCGCCGAGCGCGGTCGCCGTCTGCGGGGTGAGGCCGAGGTGGCCCATCACCGGGATGCCGGCCTGAACGATCGCCCGGGCGCGCTGCACCGAGACGCCGCCCGCCTCGAGCTTCACCGCCTGGCAGCCGGTCTCCTTGATCATCCGCTGGGCCATCGTCACGGCGAGTTCGTCGCTCGCCTCGTAACTGCCCATCGGCATGTCGCCGATCATCAGCGGCGTGCGCAGCCCGCGCCGCACCGCTTTGCCGAGGACGATCATCTCCTCCATCGAGACGAGGTCGGTGCGGTCGTAGCCGAGCACCACGTTGGCGGCCGAGTCGCCGACCAAGACGAGGTCGACCCCGGCCGCCTCGGCGACCGTCGCCGAGGGGTAGTCGTAGGCGGTGACCATCACGATCGGTTCGCCGTTTTCCTTCATCTCCTGAAGGCGCGGCAGGGACATCGCGACGCGGTCCGCCGCGGGGACGGTGTGGGAACGGACTCCAGAGCTCATGCGACCAACACCTCCGGGCGATTGTCGATTGCGATCGGCTTGTTGTCGGCATCGACGTGGACGACGACCGGGGCGTAGCGCTCCAGGTCCGCCTCGTCGTAGGCGCCGAAAGAGGCGACGATGATCTTGTGGCCGGGCTCGACCAGGTGGGCGGCGGCGCCGTTGACCTGCATCGCGCCGGACCCCGGCTCACCCTCGATGACGTAGGTGACGAAGCGCTCGCCGTTGTCGACGTCCCAGACGTGGACCTGCTCGTTGACGAGGAGGTCGGCGCCCGCCATCAGCTCGGTGTCGATCGTGATCGAGCCGATGTAGTCAACGTCGCAGTCGGTCACCGTGGCACGGTGGATCTTCGACTTCAGCATCTGCCTCTGCACGTTGGGATCTCCTAGCTTGAGCTGTTGGTGATCGGGGTCAGTCGGCGATCGGCTCGACCAGGACGTTGTCGATCAGGCGGGCGCCGCCGACCTGGGCGGCGACCGCGATCAGGACGGGCCGGCCGGCGCGCAGGTGCTCGGCGGGCTCCAAGGTCTCGGCGTCGCGGGCCTCGAGGTACTCCGGCTCGATCGCCGCCGCCGCCAGTTCGATCCGGGCCGCGGCAAGCCCGGCGTCGAGCGAGTCGAGCGCCAGCGCCTGCTGCTCGGCGGCCGCGAGGGCGCGGGAGATGGCGACTGCGCGAAGGCGGTCGGCCGGCTCGAGGTAGACGTTGCGGCTGCTCATCGCGAGCCCATCTTCCTCTCGCACGGTAGGCATCACCTCGACCCGCAGCGGGAAGCTGAGGTCGCGCGCCATCCGCTTGATCACCGCCGCCTGCTGGGCGTCCTTCTGGCCGAAGTAGCCGACGTCGGGGCCGACGATGTTGAAGAGCTTGGCGACGATCGTGGTGACCCCACGGAAGTGGGCGGCGCCGCGACGCGACGGGTCGCCGTCGAGGACCGAGGTGAGGTTGCCACTTACCTCGACCGTGGTGGCGGCGCGGTCGGGGTACATCTCCTCGACGGTGGGCGCGAAGACGAGGTCGACGCCCGCCTCGGAGGCGACGCGCAGGTCGCGCTCCTCGTCGCGCGGGTAGCGATCGAGATCCTCGTTGGGGCCGAACTGGGTCGGGTTGACGAAGAGGCTCATGACGACGACGTCGCATTCGGCGCGGGCGGCGCGCAGCAGCGAGGCGTGGCCGTCGTGGAGGAAGCCCATCGTCGGCACGAGGCCAATCGTCTGGCCGGCGCGACGGGCCGGGACGAGCGCGGCGCGCAGCTCGCCCACCCCACGCACGACGCGCGCGGCAGCGTTTTCAGTGACGGTTTCGCCGGGGAAAAAGCTCATGTTCACCAGGTCCATGCCTCGGAGGGTCACGGCCGTTGGCGGATTGTAGCTCTTGATGCGCGTTTTGTTACACGCTGCTCTGCAGGCTCGTCACACAGCCGCTTTCTCCCTCCTATCGCGGCTTTTCTTACCGATTTTTGATCCGACGTCGGCCGCTCCTCGCAAGGACCCCCCAACAGCGTTTCACCCCACCCCCACAGGAGGAATTTCCGAATGAGTCAACACAAGCTTCTGTCCCAGTTCGACCAGGACGGGGCGCTCGATGAAATGCACCACGACGCGATGGAGTCGCTCGACTCGGGCGACACCCGTCTCAGCTTCCTGAAGAAGGCCGGTCTGGCCGGCGGCGCGGTGATGGGCAGCGGTGCCCTGATGGCCGCTCTCACCCCGGCCGGCGCGATGGCCGCCTCCGGCAAGGGCCGCCCGCCGGCCAAATTCGGCAAGGGCGACATCGGCATCCTCAACTACGCCCTGACGCTCGAGTACCTCGAGGCCGCCTTCTACAACGGGGCGACCAAGAACAAGGTCGCCAGGGGCGCCGAGGAGTCGGCCTTCCTGAAGCGGACGACCGCCGACGAGAACGCCCACGTCGCGTTCCTGAAGAAGGCACTCGGCTCGAAGGCCGTCGCCGCCCCGAAGGTCGCCTTCGGCGACGCGACGAGCAAGGCCAAGTGGCTCCCCACCGCGATGGTGCTGGAGAACACGGGCGTCAAGGCCTACGGCGGCCAGGCGCTGAACATCAGCAACCCGGCCTACATCTCGGCCGCCCTGTCGATCTGGGCCGTCGAGGCGCGTCACGCGTCGGTCGCCGGTCTGCTCGTCAAGGCCTCCCCGGACA
>JAOPZF010000176.1 GCA_025964255.1 Solirubrobacterales bacterium
GCCGCCCGCCGCGCCCGCGCCGCCGGCGGTGCTCTTCCCGCCGCCCTGCTTGCCGCCGCGCTTCCCCTGCGCGCCGGCTCCGTTGCCGTTGCCCTTGCCGCCCTTCGCGCCCTTCCCCGTGTTCGCGCCGACCCCAGTCGACGCGTTCTTGCCACCGCCCGATTCACTCCCGCCGCCGGAGGCGATCAGGACGATCGCGACGACGATCGCCGCGGCGAGCAGGCCGGTGCCGATCCAGACGTAGACCGCCTGGCGTTTGCGGCGCCGACGGAGCGCGTCGGCGCGGCGGGAGCCGGTCCGCGCGAAGGGCGAGGTCGGTGCCCCGGCGGATCCCGCCGTCCCTCGTTGGCGGCGGTACTCGTCGACCAGCGGGTCGGGATCGACGCCGAGGAACTGGGCGTACTTGCGGACGAAGGAGCGGGCGTAGAACTCCTCCGGCAGCGCGTTCCAGTCTTCTTCCTCGATCGCGCGCAGGTAGCGGGGACGGATGCCCGTGGCAGCGTGGACCTCGTCGAGGTCCACTCCACGCCGGGTCCGCGCCTCAGCCAGGGTGTTGCCGATTACACCCACTCACCTAATTGTGCAATTTCTTCGCGTAACTGTCGTTAAGTCTTGACGCCCGCACCAGTCCTCGCAGGCTCACGAGGCGCGGCGGCCGACTTGGACGAGGCGATCGCACCCGCCGAGAGCGGCTCGAGCTCAGGCGCGCGATCGAGTCCCGGCGCTGGTGCGGGCGCGGCCGCGGGCCGCGGTTCGAGCGCCGGGCCGGGACGGAGGATGCCCGGCGCGAGCGAACCATCGCGGAAGACGAGGCCCTCGTCGGTGACGTCGTCGAGCTCTCTCATCCGCGAGGGCAGCAGCCAGAGGACGCCGGTGAGACCGCCGAACGCGGCGACCCACATCGTCGCTTCGAGGCCGATGAAGCCGGCGATGAAGCCGGCCGCGAGCGCGCCGATCGGTCGCACGCCCCAGTTGACGACCAGGATCGCGCCCCAGACCCGCGAGCGCAGCTGGTCCGGGATCACCGCCGCCTGAAACGAGCCGAGGCTGACGTCGAGGACCATCACGCCGAGCCCGGAGCCGAACTCGGCGATCGTCAGGAGCGCCATCGAGACCCCCGGCGAGCCGACCGGGATCGGCACCAGCAGGAGCGGCGCCGCCGCGACGACGAAGGAGATGATCAGCGCCCGGCCGAGGCCGAGCCGCGCACCCGCCGTTCGCGCCGCCGCCGAGCCGACGAGGCTACCGAGCGCGCCGACCCCGAGCGCGACGCCGATCGCCCCCGAGCCGAGCCCCATCTCGTGCGTCGCGAAGAGGACGAGGAGCGCCCAGAAGGCGGTGTTGAAGATGTTGAAGGTGGCGGTGCCGAGAAGCGCCGAGCGCAACAGCGGCGTCTCGCGGACGAAGCGGGCACCGGCGGCGAGCCCGCCCGAGTCCTCGCTCGCGACCTCCGGCTCGGGGACCTCGGCGCGGCGGACGAAGAAGGCCGAGGCGAGGAAGCTGAGGGCGTCGGCGAGGATCGCGACCGGCGCCGTCAGCGCGGCGACGAGCAGGCCGCCGAGTGCCTTGCCGGCGACCGCCGCGAGCGAGCGGCTGCCGATCAGCAGCGAGTTCGCCTCGACGTACTCGCGCGGCCGCACCAGCGAGGTGAAGACGGTCTGTTCGGAGACCATGAAGAGGACGCCGAAGCTGCCGGTGAGGAAGGCGACGACGTAGAGGAGCGGCAACGTCAGAACTCCGAGGAGCGCTGCGATCGGGACCACGAGGAGCAGCGCCGCGCGCCCGAGGTCGGCGCCGATCAACAGGCCGCGGCGGCTGGGGCGGCGGTCGGCCCACGCTCCGAGGTGGATCGCGAAGACGAGGCTCGGGGCGAGCTCGACCGCCGCCAGCAGGCCCATCTGCTGGGCATCGGCCTGAAGAGTGATGACGGCGAGCAGGGGGATCGCGAGCAGGGCGATCTGATCGCCGAACAGCGAGATCGTCTGTCCCGTCCAAAAATCGCGAAAGGGACGATTGACCCGTAAGAGCCGCGGAACCCCCATCTGCCGAAATTAGCTTTAGAAGCCTCTCTTTACAAGAGAAAATTTGCAACGTTTAGTCATCGTTCTCGCGGTTTGCGGGGTCAAGCGAGTTTTTTGGGGCTTCAAGCGGGGTTTTGCGGAGTCAAGCGCGGTGCTTGACGCCCCCCTGGGCGAGCGGCGCCAGCTCCGGCTCCTTCACCGGCGCGTCGCCGAGCGCCGCGTCGATCGCCGCGATCACGTCACTCGAAAGCTCGATTTCCGAGGCCGCCGCGTTGGCGTGGACCTGCTCGGGACGGGACGCGCCGACGATCGCCGCCGCCACCTCCTCGCGCCGCAGCACCCAGGCCAGCGCCAGCTCGACCATACTGATTCCCTCGCCCTCGGCGATCGGCGCCAGTCGCTGCACCGCCTCCAAGGTCTCGTCGCTCATCTTGCGGTCGATGAATTTGTTCATCGACTCGTTGGCCGCGCGCGAGTCGGCGGGGGGCGCCTCGCCCGGCTTGTACTTGCCGGTCAGCACGCCCTCGGCGAGCGGCGACCAGACGATCTGCGAGATCCCGTTGGCGGCGCTGATCGGGAAGACCTCGACCTCGGGCGCCTGCCAGAGCAGCGAGTACTGCGGCTGCGATGAGACGAAGAGGTCGGGACCGGCGATCTCCAGCGCCGCCTCGATCTGCTCCTGGGTCCACTCGCTGAAACCGAGGTAGCGCGCCTTGCCGTCGGCGACGACCTTCTGCAGCGCCTCGATCGTCTCCTCGATCGGCACGTCGGGATCGAAGCGGTGCGCCTGGTAGAGGTCGACGTAATCGGTCTGCAGACGGGCCAGCGAGGCGTCGATCTGCTTGGCGATCTGGGCGGCGGAGAGGCCGCGATCGTCCGGGTCGTCGGACATCTGCCCCCAGACCTTGGTGGCGAGGATGTAGCTGTCGCGCGGGCGGCCGGAGAGGATCTCCCCCCAGGCGGTCTCGGCGGCGCCGCGCCCGTAGACGTTGGCGGTGTCGAAGAAGTTGATGCCGACCTCGAAGGCGGCGTCGGTGCAGGCGCGGGTCTGGTCGGCCTCGATGCCGCCGGCGTAGGTCAACCACGACCCGAGGGCGATCTCCGATACCTCGAGGTCAGAACTGCCGAGCTTGCGATAACGCATGGGTCTCCTTCGTCGCGGGGGTTCCGCGACGGTTTACCCGATCGCCATGCTCGGCATCCCGACGGATGGCGGGGCGCCGGGCCGGGAGGTGCTGCTCAGTAGCCGACCGGGTGGCGGACGACGAAACCCTGCGGGTAGGGCGGTTCGGCGTGCCAGCGCGGGCCGGTTTCGCCTGCGATGTCTCCACCGGTGTCGAAGCGGAGGCCGGCGACGACCATGTAGACGTGTTCCTTGTTGGCGTAGATCGTGATCCACTTGCCCGGGCCCGGTTCGCCCCAGGTGGCGAAGGAGCCGGAGACGAGCGGCGCTTCGAGAAGTTTGCCGCCGTGCAACGCGTAGGAGACCGAGCCGGAGCAGTCGTAACCGGTCGCGGCCCAGGCCAGGTGCCCGCCTCCCCATATATAGGGGGTGGTGCGAATGTGGTTAGCGGCGGCGATCACGCGCTTGACCGCGGTCGGCGCCGAGGCCGGGGCGATCGCCTTGGTGCCGCGCATCGTCGCCAGCGCGCCGGGGACGGTCGGCTGCGGGACGGTCGGACTGGGAATCGGGACGCCGCTCGGCGATTCGACGCCGGGGACTTCGGTTTCCGCGGTCGAGGCCGGGATCACCGGGGTTTCGACCGTTTCGCCCGAGTAGGCCGAGGCAAGGCCGCCCGATTCGGCGTGGGCGGACGGCGCGAGGGCGAGCATGACGAAGGCGAGGACGCCGAGGCCGAGCAGGGTGGTGAGACGGTTACCGAGGCTCACCTAGGGCTGATCGGCAACGAAAACGCGTTTCTGAACCCCTGCACGTCGACGCCCAAACGCGAATTCCTCCTCGGCCCGGAAATTTAATTTCGGGAGCGGTCTTGGTCGAGTTCTTTCGCGCCGGCGGGTGTTATCTGGGCAGAATGCGCCGCATGCGTCGACTCTTCGTGCTCATCGCCGTCCTTGCAAGCTTCGCCGGCTTCGGCGCGACCAGCGCGCAGGCGGCCTCGCCCTGGGTGCTGACCAACCTCAACCTCGGCGACGGCGAAACGATCTTCGGCATGCACTGCGAAGCGAGCGGCTTCTGCATCGGGGTCGGCGCCGAAGGCGTGATGATCCAGACGACGGCGCCGACCGCGGGCGCCACCGCCTGGACGGTCGGCCACGTCAGCCTCGGCGAAAACCTGACCGGCAACCTGCGCGGGATCTCCTGCCCGACCTCCACCCTCTGCGTCGCGGTCGACTACAGCGGCGGCGTCTGGACGACGACCAACCCGGCGCTCGGGCCGGGCGGCTGGGTGCCGGCGAAGATCCCGAAAGCGCGGGCGCTCTCCGGCATCTCGTGCACGAGCGAGACCTCCTGCGTGCTGGTCGGCAACGGCGGGTTGATCTTCACCTCGTCCAACCCGACCGGGGGCGGTGCCGCCTGGACGCGGACCGTGCTGCCAGCCGGCCCGCCGCTGCGCACGGTCAGCTGCACCGGGGTCCTCTGTGTGGCGAGCGCCTTCAACGGCGAAATCTGGACGACGACGAACCCGGCGGGCGGCGAGGCGGCCTGGCTCTCGCAGGGCTCGCCGCAGGGCGAAAACCCGATCCTGGGCCTGACCTGCGCCAACGAAACCTTCTGCGTCGCGGGCAACGAAGGCAACGCCGCCTTCTCCTCGGCGCCCACGGGCGGCACCGCGGCCTGGCCGTTCGGCCCGCTGCAGCGCCGCTTCCAGATCGTCGCCGCGGCTTGCCCGAGCCTCACCCTCTGCGTGCTCTCGAGCAACAACGGTGAAGTCAGCGCCTCGACCAACCCGGCCGGCGGCTGGGGCACCTTCGTCACCGAACACCTGATCAAAGGCGTCACCAACGCCCTCTTCGGCCTCAGCTGCCCGAGCGAAACGCTCTGCGTCGCGGCCGGCAAATTCGGCCAGATGCTGACCTCGACGCAGCCCGCCGCGACCGGCCTGCCCGAACCGCCGCCGCCCCCTCCCCCGCCGACCAACCAACTGCTCCACCGGCCGAAGAAAACGGTCCGCCTCGGCGTCCACACCCCGGCACCGACGGTCTCCTTTGCCTTCACCGGCTCCGGCGTCGGGCCCTTCTGGTACCGCTGCAAGCTCGACGCGAAGCCGGCCACGACCTGCGCCGCGCCGATGAAAGCGCGGGTCGGCGTCGGCAACCACACCTTCCGCTTCCGCTCCTTCGGCCCCGGTGGCGGCGCCACGTCCCAGCTGATCTACAAGTTCAAGGTCGAACGGGCGAAACCGAAGCCGAAGCCGAAGAAACACACCGCCGGCGGCAAGAGCACCGCCGGCGGGGAAGCGAAGTAAGCGGCCGGACCCGGGGCCCTACCCCAGGACGCCGTCTCCCCCCGCTCAGCCTTCGCCCGCGACCTGCGTCGTCACCTTCACGGTGCCGCCGGAGACCTTCGCCCCCTTGACGCCGAAGAACAGCGTGCCCGGCCGCAGGTGACTCACTTTCAGCACCGCGAAGGTGCTGCTCTTCGCCGACGTGGTCACCTTCAGCTTCTTCGGCTTCGGCGCCGGCCGCGCCACGGCGATGATTTTGCCGTGGGATTTGATCCGCAGCCCGGTGAGCTTGAAGTTGTCGCCCGGGTTGCTCCAGGTCAGGGTCACCTTCAATACGTGGGTCTTCGCGCCGATCGTGAGCGTGTGAGTTTTCGTCTGCCCCGTGGACAGTTCGTCGGTGAACTGGCGCGGCGGCGTCTTGCAGGTCAGCGCGGCACCGATGTTGTTGACGACGGCCTGCAGTTCGCTGTCGTCTTCGAGTTCGTACACCTTGCCGCCGGTATCGCTGGCGATTTTCTGCAACCGCGCTTTGTCTTCCGGCAAGCTGATCCCGGCGCCGAACCCGATCACATAAGTGGGCACGTTGTGCGCCAAATGGGCTTCGTTGTAAGTCCCTTCGTCATGCCCGCCGTCCGTAAGGAAGATCCGCGCCTGCGAGCCCGGGTCATCCGCATCCGCTTTCGCGAACGCCCCGTTGTAATCCGTCGCACCGTTGTCAGCATTGATGTTCGCTTTCATCGAAGCTTCCATCGCGGCGGCATTGGGCCCGATCGCCTCGGGCGGAAACAACGTCGAAGCCGCCGGAATCCCTTCAAGAATCCCCGGAATCCCTTCCAATCCAGACCCAAATTCCACCGCCCCCAAAGTCGTCGCCCCCGGCAACGTCTTCACCAACAAATCCATCGCCTGAACCCGCAGCTTGTTCGGATCGGTGACTTCCATCGATCCCGAGTCATCAATGATCGCCTCGATGTTCGTGACCGGCGTGCACCCGGCCGAAGCAGTGGCAACAACCGGCACCGCCGCGGACGCCGCACCGGCGAACGCCATTACCGCGAGCGCGCCGCAGACCGCAAGCGCCGCAAGGACCTTGCTGAACGACTTCATATTTCTCTCCCTAGGGCCGTGGACGAGACGAATTCCGAATACGGGATTGTTCGGAAGCCGCCAGCCTAATTGCGTCGGCGGCCGAAAGGGCGGGAATCCACGCCGGGCGGACGTTTGTCCTCATTCAGCCCGAGACCCTGAGCCGGGCCCTTGCACCGCTCGAGCAGCGCCCGCAAAGTCGGGAGCAGCGGATCCGCCGGGTTGATTCGCAGGGTTGCACCGTCGAGCCGGGAGAGCTCACGGTATTTCCGCAGCGACGGATCGATCCGCACCATCAAGTCGGAGTCGATCGTGATCAGGTGAAGGTCGAAGAGCGAGTGCAGGTCGGCTCTGAGGAGTAGCCCGCCGGCGAGCTCGTGGCGCGGATCGGTCGCGTACGGGGTCACGTGCGCGGCATGGAGGCTGTCCGGTGGCTGCGGACCGGTGAGCGCGCATACGGGGCCGAAGCGCTCGAGCAGACGTCGCCGAAACTCGTGCTGACCGATCCGCCCAAGGACAGTGCGTCGCCGCCTGGCCGCCGGGATCTCCGGCAACTCGATCACCCCTCCGTCCCGCCACCATTCACGGCCCACCAAGACATGCCGTGAGGCGAGCAGGGTTCTCAGCGCAGCCAGGTCGACCGGGCGTATCGCTTGCTGTTTCGAATGCGACAGATAGCAATTCGCCTCAAGTTCGCCCGCAGTGATCGCACCCTCGACGGCGAGCCAGCTGCGGGCGTAGTCGGCCCGGTACCGCCTGATTTCGATCACTTCTTCTTTCGGCTGACCGAACGTCGCGAAGCATTTGCTGTAGCGGTAGACCGGCCGGACCGAGGTCCGTCCCTTCAACGCGGTGCTTCCGCGTCGCGACAACTCTGCCGAATCTTCTCGGCGCCTCGGTAACGTGGACCTCGTCGATCTGGGAGATGCCGAGAACGCCTCGCGAGTCCCGGACGACGCAGGGATCATCAGCTGCAGGAGCTCCGTGGTTCCCCACGGTCGAGTCCCAGGTGTAGTAACGACTGGGCTCATCGTCGTAGCCCTCGTTGCCTCGATGCTGCCGGTCGCGCTCGTCGCCGACCAGAGACGACCATCCCTGACCTGACCCCGCGTCCGCCACTCCCTCCGATTATTCAGGGAATGCCGGGAGAAGTGTGCCTTGGCTGTGTCGACTTAGTTGTTGGGCTTCGCGACGGGCGGCGCCCCGCCCGTCGCGACCTCATCGGGTCGGAGCCGAAGTCGATCGAGAGTTCGGAGCCATCGGCGCTGGCGTATTCGTGCTGGTCGCCGCGCATGAGCTGCGAGCCTGCCAGCCCGATAGAGACTGCCTTGGGCCCACGGCGAAGCTCGAATGTCCCAGACCGGGAGCGGCTTTGGTCAGAGCACCGCCAAACGCTTTCTTTCTGGAACTCGTAGCCGCCCGATGCAAGCGCGCGCACTAAATGGGACTGCCCTAGATGAGATCAGCTGATTCCTGCCTCTGGGCTACGTGAGCCGCGAGAGTCGTGCGACTCTCTGATGCTGGCCTCGAATAACGAGGCGGCGCTATCAACCAGACGGTAGGCCCGGCTCCATCGCTCATATCCCTGATCGACCCGCTCACCGAGGTCACCCTCGATTCGTCGATTGAGACGCGGCACGGACACGTCGGCCACCGTCGCGGGGTCGAGAGCATCAATCACCGAGCCGGTCGCTGCTGACTTCAGCTGAATCTGCGTCTCCTGGAGCAGGAGGGCGGCGTGAAGGTAGCCATTGTCGATGCCAGCACCCGGTACGACCCTCATAAGGTGATTTGACGCCATCCAACCCTCGAACAGAGAGCTCACGTACCCCGCCCTGCCAAGGTCTCCTTCGACTCGGCCATCGCACCCGATCAGAGACCAGCCTCGACCAAGTCGGAACGCTCGAGGATCCTTGAATGACCTGTCACTGATGTTCCGGAGGGCGACGGGCCGAAACTGATGCATCTGGCCGCCCGAGAGGATCGGCGTCCCGTGTCCCGACTCCGTGTAGTAGCGCTTATAACGACCCAGCATCCTCAAGTCCGCGACATCTTCGAGTCGATCATTGTCTCCCGATGCGATCCTCCGCACGGCATCTGAATGACGCGCGCTGTAGAACTCGGCATCCAGACGCGATCGGAGGTCTGTCGCCACCTGTGTGGACGCCCTCGGAGAATCGAAAGCTTGCCAAGTCGCCGAGGCCGCATCGCCTATGTCCAGAAGCTGACGAAGATCGGCGTCGACATCCAGCAAGGCCGATGAGGCTGCGTCACAAAGTTCGACGGCCTCCCTCATCTTGGTGATGACGACCTCACGTGCTTGAGGCATTAGCAGAGGGACCGGAACCGATCCGAGATCGGCGGGGGAAAGATGGTTGATAACCGATCCGGCAGGGTCTCTCCTGATTAGCGCTTTCCCAGTCGGAGTGCTGAGGAATGCAAGCGCGTATAGGCCATCATCCTCGGACCGAGGAACCAGGCGCATGATGTCAGTCATCGCGACCTTCGCTAAGCGTCGCCCGACCCACGCGCACGGCCCAAAGTTGCGCCCTGAACAGGTTAGAACGATCCATCCCGGCCGCAGGCGCAGCTCCTCGCCATCCTTGACCTGGCTAAGAGCGGCATATCTCTCGAACGGTGGCAAGCGTTCGAGAGCGTCATGCGCACGAAGATATGGCGTCCCATACTCTCGATCATTCGTGAAGACCAGGCTAGTTCGCTTCGGGATCCAGGCTTCGACGAGACCATCGACGCCTGCGAGCGGGCGCGATTTAAGACTCGTTGACGTAACCCTCAGATAGGCCGCAACAAATTCGTCTTGATAATAAGCGGCGTCAAGTCTTTCGCCGCCCATTAGCTCGGTCTGCGGGATGGTCGCAACGCGGGGCCCCGGCACGATTAGTCACCCCGCCATGCGCGCCTGACCGTCGGATGCTCAACTAGCCACTCGCGGAATAGCTCGACGACCTCCGGTAACTGGTCGTCTACGAGTGGCTCCTTGATCTCGACCACTCGCCTGGTGAACTCCCCGTCGACGATTTGGTCCACAACCTCCGTACGGGTCGCAACAATATCCATCCCCTCCTCGTCGCGCTTGAAGATCACCTTACCGCGCTTATCGTGGCCAATTCTGTCCGCTACGGCGAAGAAGACTGGCCCAGCGGAAGGCTCCTCGCCCTGCGCAAGTCGGCGGAAAAACACCATTGAGGTCTGAGTGTCATTTTTCGGCTGAAACAAATCACGCTGCATGTCGACGACTGCGAGGAGCTGGGTGTGCGTCAACAGCCAATCACGGACATAGGCGAGGCCCGGATTGTTCAATATGCCGTTCGGTACCACCATCGCTGCCCTACCGGTTCCGGGCTTCAAGAGCTGCACGACTCTCTCAATGAAGAGAAGCTCGGGTGGCTGAGATGACTGGCGCTCGGGCTTACCGTCCGGCCCCGAGCGCATCGTCCAACGTTTTTCGCCGTCCCCTGGCACCCAGTGGGCCGCGAGATCAAACTGATTCAGTCGGTCCCCGTCGATTCTAATCTTGGTCCCGAACGGTGGATTGGTGAATACGACATCGACAGTGCCGAGCCTGACCGCCCTACGCGCCTCTTCGGACCAATGCTGCGGAACGTCCAGCGAATCCGCCTGATGTATGCCGCCATAGCCGTCGTTGTTCATCACCATGTTCATCCGGGCCGCGCGCACAAGCTCGGGGTTTAGGTCTAGTCCCCTCAGGCAGTCGCGGAGATATTCATTCCGGGCTCGATAAAGCTCTGCGATCTCTGATTCGTCACCGCGGTCCCGGTCAATCCAAGCGTCTCTGTGCGCGCTCTCAATCTTTTCGAGAGCATGATTCATGGCAATAATTAAAAAACCGGCAGTGCCGCACGCGGGATCTGCGATTACCTCTCCCGGGCGAGGATCTAGCATCTCGACTGCCATCCGGCAGGCGTTGCGAGGGGTGAAAAACTCGCCACGGTCGCCGCGAAGGTTCGCCCCAACAACCTCCTCATACGCAACTCCCTTTACGTCGACCGAGGACCGAAGCAGTGAGTAGCCTTGGAGTTGCGCAGTAATGTAGGAGACAGTTTCCGGCTTGAGCTCGACGGTCTCGTTCGGCCCGAAAAGTCCCGGATATTTTTGAACCACCTTCGTCTCGAAGAGCTTCGCTATACGCCGTCGGGTTTTTTGCTGGCCAGAAGCCGTCATCCGCTCGGAACTCGTTACGTAGAACTCAAGATCTCGACTGCGCTCGTCCTCAATCTTCGCGAAGATCAGCTTTAGCAGCTCCCAGAAGCTTGACTCTTTCGACCGACCCTCCGTCGGCGCGATGTAATTGTGACAACGTCGAAATGCGAAGAGGAGATTGTCGGCAGTTGCAGGCTTGAGGGTTTGGATTTTAGGTTTCTCCGCCTCGTCAAGGCTGAGACCGCGGGCCGGGATATCTACGACCTCGGGGAAATGCCAGAGCCCACCTTTAGTTTGCTTCTTCGTGAAGCACAGCCGCTCGATGCCGTTCGTCCACAATCCGTACTCAGCGTTTGGGCAGTTGGCCATGTAGCTATGCAACTGACCAATCCCGTCTTTCTTGTCCGCCGGTTTGGTCTGACGGCTCTTCGTCTCGACGACAATTCGCACTCCGGCCTGATCGGCTTGCTCGGCGGAGTGAAAGATGACTATGTCGGCACGTGGCCTCCGGCTTCCCGATTTGATCCCAAACTCAATTCTAATCTCATCTCGGGGGTAGCCATATTCGAGCACCACACTTCGCTCGACGTTTTGACGCACGTACTCCTCGGGCGTTTCTTGTCGAAGCTTTCCATCGACAAAGTCGATTACCTTCCCATCAGGAACGACCTCAGCAATGGCATCAGCGTCCTCTTTTTGGACCTTGACCGGACCAGTGACGGCGGTATCCGTAGCGGGTTCTAGAGAGGCGTCCATCGGCTTGAGGTTATTTCCGGGGGCGGCTGGAATTCTGGGACGAGCATTGCGTTGCTCCATCCATCCCCTTTCACTCGGGCCTGGCAATGCACTCAGACAACCTCCTCCGGTCATTCCAGAGGGAGCTTTGCTCAATGACCCCAAGAAAATGCCGTGCAACACGGGCGTGCCGGCGCACGACTTCCTGGCTCTGTGGAACTATGCGCCCGACCAGATTCGAACTGGCGACCTTCGGCTTGAAAGACCGACGCTCTTTGGGCCCCCGGAGGGACCCGTTGACCACTGAGCTACGGGCGCTCGCGAGGGAACGATAGCCGCACGAGGGCCGTTGAGCGTTGCGGGTGGGCGCGAGGCCGTGGGCCGGGCATTGTTGAGCGCTACGGTTGGGAAATGAGCGTGACGATCGAGGGGCCCAGAAAGGGTCGGACTGCTGATCCTTGGCGGGATACGGGGGTCATCGACGCCCGTGCGCCGCGCTTCAACCAAGCCGTCGTCGGGATCGTCGCGCTCGCCGGCGTCCTGCTCGGCTGGCCGGTCCTCTGGGCGCTGATGGCGTTGCAGCTCTTCCTCGGCCTGACCCTCGGCCGCCGCTTCTGCCTCACCTGCCTCGCCTACTACGAGCTGATCCAGCCGGCCCTCGGCGAGGGCGAGCTCGAGGACTCCCGCCCGCCGCGACTCGCCAACAAGATGGGCACCGCGTTCCTCGGCGCGGCGGCGCTCGCCTGGTGGCGGGGATCGCCGACCGTGGGCACGGTGCTCGGGGTGCTCGTCGCGGCGCTGGCGCTGCTCGCCGCGGTGACCAACTTCTGCACGGGGTGCGAGATCTACCGGCTCTCCGCTCGGCTGCGGGGGATCTCGCCCCGCCACCACGACCGGATCGACACGGCGGACCTCCCTTACGACTCGGCAGCCGAGAAGCTCTTCGTCGAGTTCACCCACCCGCTCTGCTCCGAGTGCCAGGAGTGGGAGCGGCGCCTATCGGAGGAACCGGAGCCGCTGGTCACGGTCGACGTGCGGGAACGGCCGGACCTCGCGCGGAAATACGGGATCGCGGTCGTGCCGACGGTTCTCGCCATCGCCGCCGACGGCGAGGTGCTCGAGCGGCTCGCTCCGTAGGCTCCACTCCCATGGATCTTGGGATCGAGGGACGCGTCGCGCTGGTGATGGGCGCCTCCAAGGGACTGGGGCGCGGGGTCGCCGAATCGCTCGCTCGTGAGGGGGCCAAGGTGGCGATCGCCAGTCGCTCCCGGGAGCAGCTCGACGCTACGGCCGAAGAGATCAAAGGGCACGTGACGGCCTTCGTCGCCGACGCGGGGGACCTTGACGGGCTGGGCCGGCTCGTCGCAGATGTGGAGTCGGAGCTCGGGCCGATCGACATCCTCGTCGCCAACACCGGCGGCCCACCGAAAGGGCTCGCGCTCGACAACTCGATCGCCGAATGGGAAGAGGCCTATCGCTCGCTCGTGCTCGGGGTGCGGGTACTGGTCGACGCGGTATTGCCGGGGATGCGGGAGAGAGGCTGGGGGCGGATCGTCAACATCGGCTCCAGCTCGACCGTCGAGCCGATCCCCTCGGTGACGCTTTCGAACGCGAATCGGCTGGCGGCGATCGGCCTCCTGAAGACGCTGTCGCGGGAGGTCGCGGCCGACGGGATCACGATCAACACGATCGCGACGGGGAAATTCGGCACCGACCGACTGGTCGAAAACGAGGGGTCCCTGGAGAAGGCCGAGCAGAAAGCGCGCGAGACCGTGCCTGCCGCTCGGCTCGGGCTGCCGGAAGAGTTCGGCGACCTGGTCGCCTTCCTCGCCTCCGACCGAGCCGCCTACATCACCGGGACCACCATCCCCATCGATGGCGGCCTACTGCGCTCCGTCTGAGGAGCGCCCGTCCTACTGCTCGCCGGGCAACTCCCGCATCGCCGGGTAGATGATCACGTCCCGAAGCGTTTTCGCCCCGGTCATGATCATCAGGAGACGGTCGATTCCGAGGCCGACGCCACTCGCCGGCGGCATGCCGTATTCCAGCGCCCGCACGAACTCGAGGTCGGTCGGATGCGGGTCCTCCTCCGCCCCGGTTTCCTGGCGGGCGCGCTGGCCGGCGAACCGCTCCCGCTGTTCGACCGGATCGTTGATGTCGGTCCCACCGCCGAGGATCTCGAGGCCGGCGACGATCCCGTCGAACGCCTCGCACACCTTCGGATCGGCCGGGTGCTTCTTGACCAGCGGCCAGATGTCGATCGGCAGCACGGTGATGAAGGTCGGCTGGATCAGCTTCGGCTCGACCACCTTGCCCTGCAGCGTGTCGACGAGGCCGGCCCAGTCGTCATCGGGGGAGGCGTCGGAGCCGACCACCTCGGCCAGCTCGTCACGGCTCGCCTCGTAGATGTCGAGGCCGGTCTCCTTGAGGATCTCGTCGCGCAGGACGACCCGCGGCCAAGGCGTCTTGAAGTCGATCTCGACCCCGTCGCGCTCGACCACTGTCGTCCCCATCACCTTCTCGACCACGGTCGAGACGAGGTTCTCCTGGAACTCCATCACGCCGATCCAGTCGGCCCCGCCGACGAACATCTCGAGCATCGTGAACTCGGGGTTGTGGTTCGGCGACATCCCCTCGTTGCGGAACATCTTGCCGAACTCGTAGACGTCCTCGAAGCCGCCGACGATCGCCCGCTTCAGGTACAGCTCGGTCGCCGTGCGCAGGAAGAGGTCGCGGTCGAGCGCGTTGTGATGGGTGACGAACGGGCGCGCCGCGGCGCCGCCGGTCAGCCGCTGCAGGATCGGCGTTTCGAGCTCGGTCCAGCCGTGCCCGTGCATGTACTCGCGGATCGCATAGGTCAGCTCGGAGCGTTTCTTGAAGATATCCCGTGACTCTTCGTTGGCGATCAGGTCCAACTCGCGCTGCCGGTAGCGCACCTCCGGGTCTTTGATCCCGTGGAAGAGGTCCGGCGGGTCTTTCAGCGCCGGCGCCAGCAGCGTGCAGGTCTCGACCGCGACCGCGAGTTCGCCGCGTTTCGTCACGTAGAGGACACCCTCGACGCCGACGATGTCGGCAAGGTCGAGGGCTTCGATCCGGTCGAACGCCTCCTCGCCGAGCTTGTCGCGCCGGGCGACGGCCTGGATCGTGCCGCTGACGTCGCGAACGTCGAGGAAGACGAGTTTGCCGTGGCCGCGCTTGCCGGTGACCCGGCCCATCAGCCGGTAGCGGAACTCCGGGTACTCACCCTCCCCCAGCGCCGCCGGGTCGTGCGCGGCGATGATGTCGGCGGCGTGGTCACGCGGCAGGAAGCTGTGCGGGTAGGGATTGATCCCTTCCTCGCGCAGCCTCTCCACCTTGGCGCGGCGTTTCGCCTCGCTCGCGCCCGACGTATCGGCGGAGCGGTCGCCGCTCGCGGCGCGCTCCTCGTTCGAGGCGCCCGCGTCTCCCGCGGGCGCGCCCTCTCCGGCGGCCGAGTCAGCCGCCGCGTCCTGCCCCGACGGCTCGTCCGTCACGGCGCCAGGCCGGTGCTGACCCGCTCGTTGCCCTCGTAGTCGCGCAGGGTTTCCGCCTCGTTCAGCAGTTCCTGCATCGCCGGGCCGTGGTGAGTGTCGTGCTCGAGCGCCATCCGCGTCCCCGACGGGGTTTCCGCGATCAGCCCGCGGATCACGCCGAGGCCGTCGGAACCGCAGTCGGCGGTGATCGCGATCAGCGGCTCGGCGTGGATCTCCGGCGAGCGCTGGTCGATCGTCTCGTTGCTGATGTACGGCAGGTTGGCGATCACGAGATCGACCTCACCGATGTCGTCGGGCAGGCCTTTGGCGACCCGCACGTCGAGATCGAGCCCCAGGCGCTCGGCGTTCTCACGCGCGGCTTCGACCGCTTCCTCGGAGAGGTCCGACGCGGTGATGACCAGGTCGGGACGCTCCGACATCAGCGCCAGCGCGATCGCGCCGGAGCCGGTGCCGACCTCGTGGACGCGGGCGCCCTCGGGCAACGTCGTCCCCACCTCGACCAGCAGCTCGGTCTCCCGGCGCGGCCACAGCACCCGCGAATCGACCGCGATGTCGAGGTTGCGGAACGGCGCCTTGCCGAGCACGTAGGCGAGCGGCTGGCGTTCGAGCCGGACCTTCACCTTCGCCTCGATGTCGGCGGCCGCCTCGTCGGTGATGACGGCGTCGTCGGTGAGGTCCTCGCGTTTCAGCCCGAGCACATCCGCCACGATCGCTTCGGCGTCCTCGCGCGGGGTATCGATCCCCGCCGCGGCAAGCCGCTCCGTCGCATCGTCGACCAGCGCGCTCACAGTGCGCGCCGAAGGTCCGTCCTGCTGCTCAGTCTCTACAGGCGACATCCCGCCAGTTCCTCTCTCGTGGTTGACCGCTCCAAAACTCTTGCGTATGCCCCATGGTACCGATTTCCGCTCAGTGAGCGGGCTGCAGGGCATCGCCGGGCTCGCTCGCCCTGGGACGACCGATGCCACCGTGGCGCTGCACCACGATAGCGATCCAGATCCCTCCGATGATCACCATCAACAGAGACTCCAGCTGGGCGGCGGTAAGTCCCAACGAATCGCGCGTGTTTCGGCGCAGAAACTCGACCAGGAAGCGCTCCGTCCCAGCGTAGAGGAGGTAGAGCGCGAAGAGGCAACCGGCCCGCACGCGGTCGCGCAGGTGCCAGAGGAGCCAGGCGCCGAAGCCCATCGCCAGGGTCTCGTAGATCGGCGTCGGCTGGACCGTCACCTTGGTCGGCACGGTTCCGTTGGGATAGGCCATCGCCCAAGGGCCGTTCCAGGGCTTGCCGTAGTCGCCGTCCCCCGACATCTGGCAGCCGATCCGGCCGATCGCGTAGCCGAGCGCCAGCGCCGGGGCGGCGACGTCGAGCAGCGTCAGGTTGAGGAAGCCGCGCCAGTAGGCCCAGCCGAGCACCGCCAGCGCGCCGCCGATCGCCCCTCCGTACCAGACCAACCCCGAGCCGCTGAAGAGGTGCCCGAGCAGGTCGCCCTTCACTTCCGAGTAGTTCTGCACGAGGTAATAGACGCGTGAGCCGACCAGCCCGCCGACGAGCGCCGCGAAGCCCATCTCGTAGCCCCACTCGGCTGGCTTGCCGAGCTCGACGAAGCGCTTCCAGACCAGCGCGCCGGCGCCGATGAAGGCGAGCGCGAAGCAGATGCCGAAGGTCTGCAGCGTGACCGGGCCGAGGTGGAGCTCCGGGTACATCGGCTTACCTTCTCAGGTCGCCGGATGGCCCGCAGTCACCGGAATTAGCGGCTGGTCTTCAAGCAGCGGGGGGAGAAGTCGGGTGACCTGGCGCCTTGGCAACCCAGGTCATGCCGATCAGGGTCTCCCATCTCGATGCCTCCGACGTGGCGCGGATGAAGTTGGGCGCGCGTGGAATCTCGATCGCCGAAGCGAGGCAGCTTCTGCGCAATCAGAACGAACTCGTGCGGAATCCTCGGGGCCGGGGACGGGATGACAGTCGGTTCATGTTGGTCGGCCTGACCGACGGAGGAAGAGCGCTGACCCTGGTCGTCGAACGCACTCTGGATCCCAATTCATGGGAAATAGTCACGGGTTGGACGGCCAGCCCACGCGAGCGTAAGGTGCTTGATTGAGATGAAGAGAGATCCTTGGACCGACCCCGATCCACAGCCCGGCGACTTCGATGAGGAGATCGAACGGGCGACGCCGGATCAGTTCGGAGGCGTCGAGTTCGCCCCTGGCCTCACGATCACGCTGATCAGTGATGAGGAGGCAGAGCGCCGGGGCCTCGTCAATCAGCCGAAGCCCGTGAAGCGTTAGTCCGCGAGCAGTAGCTCGAGCAGCGCCTTCTGGGCGTGCAGGCGGTTCTCGGCCTGATCCCAGACCGCCGACTGCGGCCCGTAGAGGACGTCGGCGGTGATCTCGTCGCCGGGATGGGCGGGCAGGCAGTGCATGACGATCGCCGTGGGCTTCGCCGCCGCGACCAGGTCGCCGTCAAGCCGGAACGGAACCAGGTCCTTGCGCCGCCGCTCCTCGTCTTCGTCGCCCATGCTGACCCAGACGTCGGTGTAGAGGATGTCGGCGTCGGCGGCCGCGGCGCGCGGATCGCCGGTCAGCTTCACCCCGTGCGCCTCCTCCAGCTGGTAGTCGGCGGGCGCCGCGACGACCACTTCGACCCCGGCCAGCTCCCCCAGCACCGCCAGCGAGCGGGCGACGTTGTTGCCGTCGCCGACGTAGGCGAGGCGGAGGCCGGCGAGATCGCCGAAACGCTCCCGCATCGTCAACAGATCGGCGATCGCCTGGCACGGATGATGGAGCGGAGTCAGCGCGTTGACGACCGGGATGTCGGCGGCCGCGGCCAGCTCGACCACGCGAGCGTGGGACCCGGAGCGGATCACCACCGCGTCGAGCATCCGCGAGAGGATCCGCGCCGTGTCGGCGACCGACTCGCCGCGCGAGAGCTGCATTTCGTCGCCGCGCAGGACGACCGGGTGGGCGCCGAGCTCGTGCACGCCGACGTCGAAGGAGATCCGGGTGCGGGTCGAGGGGCGCTCGAAGACGAGGCCGACGCTGCGCCCGGCGAGGCTGTCGGCGCCGAGCCGTCCGCCGCTGCGCTTGTGGTCGTGGCCCGCTTTCAGATCGGCCGCCCGATCGAGCAGCCGCTCGAGCTCGAACGCGCCGAGCTCTTCGCCGGTGAGAAAGTCCCGCTTCACGGCGCTCGATACTACGGGCATGGAGATCACGGTCCTCTGCTGGAACCTCTTCCACGGGCGTGACTTCCCGCCGGACCCGGAGCTGCGCAGCTGGCGCTCCCGCCTCCTGCGCCTGAACGAGTCGAACGAGACCCACGTCCAGGTCAACCGCGACCTGACGCCGGAGTTCGGGACGCTGCTCGCGTCGGCCGCCTGGGACATCGCGATGCTGCAGGAGTGCCCGCCGCGCTTCGCCGGGCCGCTGGCGCGGGCGAGCGGCGCCGAGTACCACCGGGTCTTCACCTCGCGCAACGAGCTCGGCTTCTGGCGGGCGGCGCTGGCGCGGCAGAACCCGGACCTGATGGCGAGCGGCGAGGGCGGCTCGAACACGACGCTGGTGCGGGTGCCGGGGAAGCTCGGCGGGATCGCCGAGCGGCGCGAGCTGGAGATCCACGCGGGCGAGCCGGAGCGCCGGTCGATGGCTTTCACCCGGACCGCCTCCGGCGTCTGCGTCTGCAACCTGCACGCGACCAACGACAAGCCGGCGCTGGCGGTGGCGGACGTGCTGCTCGCGGCCGAAGCGGCCACCGGGTGGGCGGCAGGCGCGCCGCTGATCTTCGGCGGCGACCTCAACCTGCGGCCGGCCGAGAACCCGGAGCTCTTCGCGCGGCTCGCCGCGGACTTCGGGCTCGGCTCGCCGACGACCGGCCGGCGGGCGATCGACCACGTCCTCGTGCGTGGCCTCAAGGTCGTCGCGGCGCCGGCGCAGTGGCCGCCGGAGAAGCGCGAGCTGCCCCTCGACGGCAAGGCCCTGCGACTCTCCGATCACGCCCCGGTTGAGGCCCGTTTCGCCCGACAGGACCCGCCGGTGCTCGCAAATTGAGATATTCGACGCGTGGGTAACAGTCGAACTCGGCAACGGTGACGGAAGAGGGGGCGCGATCTGATGGCTGACGAAAAAGACAGCGGCACGAAAAAACCGGCGAAAGCCAAACCGAAAGCCGCCAAAAAAGCGGCGGCGAAATCGGCGACCAAAACCGCCACCAAAACCGGCGACAAAAAAGCTGCGGCGAAAGCCAAACCGAAAAAAGCCGCGCCGAAAAAACCGGCTGCGAAAGCTTCGCCGAAAGCCAAAAAAACTCCGGCCAAATCGGCTGCCGCCAAAGGCACCGCGAAAGCGAAACGCGCGCCGCGGGCACCGGGCCTCGACATCGGCATCGCCCAGCTGCGCGAATCGCTCGAGCACAGCGTGACGCTGAGCCGCGAGCGGATCCAGGAGGTCGTCGACGACGCGGTCAAACGCGGCCGGATGACCCACGGCGACGCCGAGAAGATGATCGGCGAGCTGCTCAAGCGCGGCCGCAAACAGACCGACGCGCTCCTCTCCGAGCTCGAGGGCCTGCTCCGCCAGGCGCGCAGGAAACTGCCTTAGTGGAGAGCGGAACCCACACCGAGGCGCCTAAGCGGGCGCCGCGCAAAGGCGAACGGCTCGAGGTCGAGATCGACTCGCTGGCCTTCGGCGGCCGCGGCATCGCCCGCGCCGACGGCTTCGTCGTCTTCGTCTCCGGCGGGCTGCCGGGCGACCGCGTCCTCGCCGAGGTGACGAAAGGCAAGAAGCGCTTCGCCGAGGCGCGGACGATCGAGCTGCTCCGCGCCGGCGCCGACCGCCTCCCGGACCGCTGCGTCCACGGCGGCGAGCCGTGCCCCGGCGCGCCCTGGCAGGGCCTCGCCTACGAGCGCCAGCTGGCCGAGAAGCAGACCCAGGTCGAGGACGCGCTGCGGCGGATCGGCGGCCTCGACGACTTCGAGATGGAGCCGATCGTCGGCGCGCTCGAAGAGTGGCGCTATCGCAACAAGCTCGAGTACTCGTTCGGGGCGGGCACCCCGGGTAGCGCCGACGAAGGCGTCGCGCTCGGCTTCCACGCCCGTGGCCGCTGGGACCTGATCGTCGACGTCGACGACTGCAAGCTCGCCTCAGAACCCGGCAACGCCGCCCGCAACGGCGTGCGCGAATGGGCGCGGATGGAGGACATCGCCGCCTTCGACCCTGGCTCGCACAAAGGTGTGCTCCGCAACCTCGTCGTCCGCGAGGGGCGGCGGACCGGGCAGATCCAGACCCGCCTGGTGACCGCGCCGGAGCGCTTCCCGCGGCCCCCGGTCGACCTCCACACGACGATCGAGGGGGATTCCGGCAGCACCGACGGCCCGACCGGGGCGCTCGGCGAAGAGCGCCTGCACGAGGAGCTCTGCGGCCTCAAATTCGAGATGTCGCACGGGGCCTTCTTCCAGACCAACACCGAGATGGCCGAGCGCCTTTACGCGGTGGCGACCGAGTTCGCCGGCCTCTCCGGCCGCGAGCGCGTCTTCGACCTCTTCTGCGGGATCGGCACGATCGGACTGACGATGGCCGCTGACGCGGGCGAGGTCTGGGGCCTCGAGATCGTCCCCGAGGCGATCGACGACGCCGAGCGCAACGCGAAACTCAACGGGATCGAGAACGCCAAATTCGTCGCCGCGAACGCGCGGACGGGGATGCGGCCGCTGATCGAGAAAGCCGGCGAACCCGACGTCGTCGTCGTCGACCCGCCCCGCGCCGGTCTCTCCCAGAAAATCGTCCGCCGCCTGATCGAGACCGAGGCGAAGAAGATCGTCTACGTCAGCTGCAACCCGACGACCCTGGCCCCGAACGCCAAACAGCTCGAGGAAGCCGGCTACAAGCTTCGCCGCGTCCGCCCCGTCGACATGTTCCCCCAGACCCCGCACATCGAGTGCGTGGCCCTGTTGGAAAAGGTCCGCCCCACCCCGCCCCGTGAGCCGGCCGAGGCGCCCGCCGCCGGGAGTGCCGACGAGCCCGCCGAGCCATCGCTGGGCGTCGCCGCCGCCGAGGGCACGGCCGCAGC
The DNA here is from genome assembly GCA_025964255.1 of Solirubrobacterales bacterium. Lineage (GTDB taxonomy): Bacteria > Actinomycetota > Thermoleophilia > Solirubrobacterales > 70-9 > VAYN01. Next base: position 20,999 of record JAOPZF010000176.1, read on the forward strand.
CGACTCCGGCGCCTGACCAGCCGAGCGTTCGCAGTTCGCCGCGCTATCCGCGGGTTTCTGCGAACGCTCTGGGTGGATCAGTACGGGGGAAGGTCCTCGTACCAGGTGCCGAGCATGCGGAAGGCACGCCAGAAGCGTTGCTTGGCGCCCTCTTCATCGAGGCTGTCGTCGATGTCGGGGACATAGAGGGCGTCGATGGTGGGGGTGAAGGCCTGGATCTCGCCCTCGCGCTGCTCGATCTCGCGGGAGAGGGGGACGTGGAGGCCGTTGAGGATGCGGAGGCTGGGTTCGCCCATCACGACGACAATCTTCGGCTGGACGATCGCGATCTCCTCGACCAGGCGGGCGACGCACTCCTGCGGCGCCAGGTCGGGCTCGGCGACGGGGCATTTGGTGCAGAGCGTGCCGTAGACGGCCAGCGGGTCGATCCCGAGCCGTTTGAAGGATATCATCAGCGCGTTGCCGGAGAGGCCGTAGAAGGCGACGCCCTCCTCGATCTCCGCCGACATCGGCGAGTGCTTCAGCATCATCACGTCCGCCTGCGGGTGGCCCGAGCCGAGCACCGGCATCAGCTTCCCCCGTGGGCAGTACGGGCAGTCGAGGATTTCGCGGCTCATCTGGTTGAGCTCGCGGATCGCCCTCTCTAGATACTTCTCGCGGATCTCGTCGTCGGTGGAATGCATCTGCCGGGACCTCTTTGACGGGGTCGGCGCGGCTCCTTCGCGACGCGAGCCGTGCATCAGCTCTTGCCGGCCGGCCCGCGCCCCCCGACGCCCCGCCGCGGCCGCCCTCCGCGCACCGGTTTCGGGTTGGCCACGCGCCGTTTCGGCGCCTTCGGACGCCCCGTCGTCTGCAGGAACTTCAGCGTCTGGACGTAGACCAGGTTCTTGTGCTTGCGGGTGATGTCGGCGTCGCGCATCGCCTCGAGAAACTCCGCCGGCCCGTCGAAATCGCGGATCCGCTGCCGCACGCTCCCCAGCCCTTGTGCCACGTGGGAGTCCGAACCGGCGGCCGGGACGATCCGGTACTTGCCCGCGAACCGCACCGCCTCCTCGTTGAAGCCGCTCACCATCACCCGCGGGTTGAAGACCTCGAGCAGGTCGATCTCCTCGACCATGGCCAGCAGGTGCTCGTAGTCGGGCACCGAGTGGAAGCGATCGAACGGGTGCGGCACGTAGACGAGCCCGCCCTGCTCGCGGATCGCCGCCACCGATTCCGCCATCGTCAGCCCCTTCGGGATCTTCTCCTTGAGGAAGAGGCCGATCACCTCGCCCTGCTCGCCGGTCTTGATCTCCTCGCCGACGATCACCTTCAGGCCGTCCATCCCGGCGGCGATCTCCGCCGCCTCCAAAGCCCCCGACACCTCGTTGTGGTCGGTGACCGCGATCGCCCCGAGCCCGCGGTCGCGTGCCGTCTGCAGCAGCACCTCGACCGGCGTCGCGCAGTCGCCCGAGTGGTCGGTGTGCATGTGGAGGTCGACCTCGATCAGCGGCCGATTCGCCAGCGTCGCCCGCAGCTCCGGGTCCCCGGTCGGGTCGTGGCGGCGGGCCAGCAGGCGCCGGTAGACGGCTTCGAAGTCGTCGGCGATCGCCCCCCAGTCGCGCCCGGGCTCGATCAGCTGGTAGTCCGCGGGGAAGTATTTGCGCAGCAGGTCGCCGGTCGCCGCGCTGGTGACGGTGCGGGCGTCGATGCGGCCGAAGAAGATCTCCACCAGCGGCCGCGCAACCGAGGTCGAGACGACCCGCTCCTGCGGCGCGTGGAAGGTGGCGACGTTGAGCGCGAGCGAGTGGCGCAGGGCCGCCGCCGAGACGCTCGGCGCGAACGGCTCGTGAACGTGGACGATGTCGTAGGGGCGGGCGTTCAGCGGCCGCTTCACCGGCTCGCCGCTGGAGATCCGCACCACCTCATGCCCGCGCCGCGCCAGCTCCTGGCTCAGCGCCGCAACGTATTCGTTGACCGGTTTCCGGGTCGCCCGCCGGTGCGGTGAGACCTGGGCGATCGTCAGCTTGGGCGAAGGCACGTCGAGCAAAGAATAGGAGCCCGCCGAAGCGGGCTCCTATGAGGCTCCTTTGAGAGGGCTGCTAGCCCTGCGAGCCGGAGACGTCGGCGGCCGCCGCGTCCCGCGCACCGCGCGCGTTGGCCTCGATGAATTCCTCGGTCAGTTCACGCGCTTCGTCGTCGGGACGCTGCGTGTGCGGGCTCTTCATCAGGTAGCTGGACGGACCGTCGAGCTGACCCGAGATGCCGTTGTTGAGGGCGAGCTTGATCAGCCGCACCGCGTCGATCACGACGCCGGCCGAGTTCGGCGAGTCCCAGACCTCGAGCTTCAGCTCGGCGGTCAGCGGCACGTCACCGAAGGCTTTGCCCTCGAGGCGGATGTGGGCCCACTTGCGGTCGGTCAGCCACGGCACGTAGTCCGACGGGCCGACGTGGACGTTCTCCGGCGGCAGGTCGTGGCCCATGATCGAGGTGACCGCGTTGGTCTTCGAGATCTTCTTCGAGTCGAGACGCTCGCGCTCGAGCATGTTGTAGAAGTCCATGTTGCCGCCGACGTTCAGCTGCGAGGTCCGCTCGAGGCGCACGCCGCGGTCGTGGAAGAGGCGGGCGAGCTGGCGATGGACGATCGTCGCGCCGACCTGGCTCTTGATGTCGTCGCCGATGATCGGCAGACCGGCCTCCTCGAACTGTTTGTCCCAGTAGTCCTCGCGGGCGATGAAGACGGGCAGGCAGTTGACGACGCCCACGCCGGCTTTCATGGCCTGTTCGACGTACCACTTGGTCGCCTCCTCGGAGCCGACCGGCAAGTAGCAGACGACGACGTCGGCCTTGCTGTCCTTGAGGACTTTCACCACGTCGACGGTTTCGCCCGGCGCTTTGGTGATTTTCTCTTTCAGGTACTTGCCGAGGCCGTCGTGGGTCATCCCGCGCTGGACGGTGATGCCGATGTGCGGCACGTCGGCGAACTTGATCGTGTCGTTCTGCCCCGACCAGATCGCCTCGGAGAGGTCTTTGCCGACCTTCTCCACGTCGATGTCGAAGGCGGCGACGAATTCGACGTCGCGGATGTGGTACCCGCCGAGTTCGACGTGCATCAGGCCCGGGACTTCCTCCGCCGGGTCGGCGTCCTTGTAGTAGTGGACGCCCTGGATGAAGGAGTTGGCGCAGTTGCCGACCCCGACGATCGCGACCTTGACCTTGGCCTCGCCGCCGTTCGTTCCGTTGCTCTCGCTCATAAGTTCTTTGGTTCCTCCGTGGATCGCGCTGAGTGAGAAAGGACACCCGGCGCCGTTGCTGGTTACAGGGGCTCCGCAGCGCCCTCGTCCCGGTCGGCGGACTCTTCGTCGAGCCGGGTAAGTTCGTTGCGCACGTGCCAGACCCGCTGGAAGACCGTGAAGATGGTCAGCGCGGCGAGCACGTAGATCGCCGGGGCGAGGAGTTCGAAGTTGCCGATTCCGGCTCCCTTCGCGAAGATCAGGCCGATCGAAAGTAGCACCACGCGGACCGGGCGGGTGGCCAAGCCGACCTTGCACTCGACCCCGAGTGCCTCGGCACGGGCCCGCGTGTAGCTGACCATCAGCGAGCCGAGCACGGCGACGACACACATCGCCGCGGCGAAGTCTTCGCCACGGGTGGCGAAGTAGCCGGCGATCGCGGCGATCACGATTCCCTCCTCGCAGCGGTCCAGCGTCGAGTCGAGGAAGGCGCCGAAAAGCGTCCCCTTGCCCGACATCCGCGAGTAGCGGCCGTCCATCGTGTCCATCACCGAGCCGAGGATGAAGGCGATCCCGGCGAGGAAGAAGAGTCGCTGGGTGACGAGGAAGGCGGCGACGAGATTGCCGAAGAGCCCCATGAGCGAGATCGCGTTCGGCGTCAGCCGCGACTCGATCAGGCGGTCGCGGGCGTACGCGCGCAGCTCCTGGCTGTTGCGGGGCGGGGCGGGGCGGCCATTGCGACCGTCGGGTGCCCTTGGAGGCGCCGTCGATGCCATCAAGGAAAGAGGCTAGAGGGTCCGGGGGCGCCCCGCACGGAACGCGCCCCGGGAGTGCCCGCTAGGCCTCGACCTCGCGCGGCCCACTGCGCCGCCGCGACGGCGGGCGCCAGCCCCACGCCTCGGGTTTCCAGCGCGCCAGCGCGCCTTTGGCGATCGCGAAGGAGGCGAGCGCGACGATCCAGCCGAGGGCCCAGTCGGCCCAGTAGTGGTTCGCGGTGACGATCACGACCCAGGCGATCAGGATCGGCCAGCTGGCCCAGATCGCCTTCGACCACCAGCGGCGGCTGACCGCGACGCCGCTGCCGCCGATCATCAGCGCGAAGGCGCAATGCATGCTCGGCACCGCCGCGTAGGGGTTGATGAAGACCTTGGCGAGCGAGGAATCGCTGTTGACGGCGGCGTATTTGGTCACCGTGTCGACCAGGCCGTCCTGCGGGAACAGGCGCGGCGGCGCGGTCGGGAAGCCGATGTAGCCGATCAGCGCCAGGCACATCGCCACCACGAACATGTTGCGGACGAAGTAATAGGCGTCGTTGTGGAAGAGGTAGAGCCACAAAAGGAAGATGATCGCGACCGAGAACTGGGCGTTCAGGTAGAGGTAGTTCGCGACTTCGATCAGCCAGTGAGCCGGTAAGAAGAACTTCTGCAGGTCGGGCTCGAAGAACGTGTGGGTCGAGCGCTCGAAGGAGATGACCTGTTCGCCGTGGTGGATCGCGACGGCTTTGCTGCCGTCGGCCACGCCGCGGCCGAGCTCATAGATGATGTCGACGCCAACCAGGATCAGGATCTGGCGCCCGAGGTCCGCCCATCCTTTGGGAAGCCGGCGAGCGTTTGCGGACGGGACACGCGACATGAAACCTTCATTGTAATCCTGCGTTAAGCAGGCAACCTGCAGAAGATGACGACGACCTCCCCCAAGCAGCGCGAAAGCAAACCGTGGCGGCGCCCGACGGCGCGGCGCGTGCGGGCGATCCGCGAACGGCTGCGGGAGATGTACGGGGTGCCTGTCAACCGTCCGAACCGGCGGCCGATCGACGAGCTGGTGCTGACGATCCTGTCCCAGCACACGAATGATCGGAACAGTGGGCGGGCCTTCGCCGCGCTGAAGGAGCGCTTCCCCGAGTGGGACGAAGTCCGCGACGCGCCGGTCGCCGAGGTCGAGGACGCGATCCGGCCGGGCGGCCTGGCGCAGCAGAGGGCGCCGCGGATCCAGACGATCCTCCGCGAACTCGGCGAGGAGCCGAATCTCGACTGGACCGAGACGGCGCCGCTCGAGGAGTCGCGCGCCTACCTCCTCTCGCTGCCGGGGGTCGGGCGCAAAACGGCGGCCTGCGTGCTGCTCTTCAGCTGGGGACTTCCCGACATCCCGGTCGACGTCCACATCCACCGGGTCGGCGGGCGACTCGGCCTCTTCCCCGAAAAGGCCTCGCTGGAGCGGGCTCACGACGAGATGCTGGCGCTCGTTCCGTCCGCCGACGTCTACGAGTTCCACCTCAATCTGATCCAACATGGGCGCACGATCTGCCGCCCGAAACCGCGCTGTGGCGAGTGCGAATTGCGCCGAATGTGCCCTTGGTACCGCGATCTCGACCACCGCGAATCGGTCGTTCCGGACTGACGACGCCGCCTCCTGGGGTGCCGGGAGTTAGTATCCGCGCCGCCTCTCCATGAGCAAACGCACTTTCATCACGTTCGGCGCACTTCTCTTCGTCCTCGCGGTGGTCATCCCGTGGCTGGCCTTCCGTGGCAGCGGCGATGCCAACACGGGTGCCGAGAAGGTCCCCGCGCACCTGAAGACGGGCCAGGCCCTCTTCCAGACGAACTGCGGCACCTGCCACACGCTCTACGCGGCGGGGACCGACGGCAACTACGGCCCGGATCTCGATGAACTGCTGGCGACGACCGGCCAGGCGGAAACGCCGGAAGCCGCCGAAGGCGTCGCCGAACGAGTCCTGAACGCGGAGAAGGAAGGCGTCGACTCCAACACGCCCGGCCGCATGCCCCCGGCGATCCTGAATTCGCAGCAGCAAAAAGAAGTCGCCGAATTCGTCGGCGCCACCGCCGGCGCCGGCTGAGCAGCCTCGCCGCCTAGTTAGCTGGCGCCGGAGCAGCAAGGGACGCGGCCGTCTCGGCCACGGCCCGGGCAGGCTGTGGCCGTGGCCGAGACGGCCGGGAGTGCGGAAGTGATGAGGCTTCGTGACGAGCGCCGGGGAGCGCGCGATTTTCTCCACGAACTGCGTGTATTCCGTCACGAAAGCTCGTGGATGTCACAGAGTCCAATCGGCCGGGATCACGCTGTCGACTTTGAGTCCCTTATAGGGGCCCGGAGGTCGACATCGCGTCCCTGCCTGTTGTGGACCTGTGACGGAAGAGCGGAGATCGTGCCGAACCCGTGGACTTCCCTGAATCTCCCTCACGTCCCGGGCGTCTCGTGGCGGTCACAGCCTGCCCGGGCCGCCACGAGACGCCCGGGACGCGCCTCGGACGGCCGCCCCACCTCGGGACGGCCTGCGCGGCCACGAACCACGGGCTCAGCGGTTGATGGGCCGAAAAGTCCTCTATCTCAGGACTTTTCGGCCCATCAACATGGAGCCTGGGGCTAGGGGAGGATCTTTAGTTCGCTGAACAGGCCGGCGTGGTCGGAGTCCCAGAATCCGTTTGCCGGCTTGCGGCCCGTCACTGAGGACTTGACCAGCTTTATCTGCTTCGGGTCGCGGGTCATGATGTGGTCGACCTTGTGGTCGAACTGGGAGGCGGCGCCGCCGTCGGCTACCGGGAGCA
>JAOPZF010000061.1 GCA_025964255.1 Solirubrobacterales bacterium
CGCTGAACATCAGCAACCCGGCCTACATCTCGGCCGCCCTGTCGATCTGGGCCGTCGAGGCGCGTCACGCGTCGGTCGCCGGTCTGCTCGTCAAGGCCTCCCCGGACAGCATCTCGCCGGAAAAGGGCGCCTTCCAGATCACCGCCACCGCGGCGGAAGTCCTCAAGGCAGTCGAAGGGACCGGCTTCCTGGTCTAGTCGACCACCGGATCCCCTCGCAGAGAAAGAGAGAAGCAAATTATGGGCAACATTGGACCAATGGAGATCGGGATCGTCCTGATCATCGCCCTCATGGTCTTCGGGCCGAAAAGGCTGCCCGACCTCGGGCACTCGCTCGGCAAGGGGATCCGCGAGTTCAAAGGCTCGGTCACCGGTGAGTCGGACGGGCCGACGCAGGTCGCCGAGGCCCGCCCGGTCGAGTCCGTGGCGACGTCGACGTCCACGTCCGACCGTCGTCCGGTGACGGCGCACCGGATCGAAGACACCCCGGCCCCGAGCCATAACTAGGCGTCCCTCGCCACCCCAAGGAGACCAGCCGTGCGCCGCATCAGACCAGCAGCATTCGAGGATCAGATGAGCCTCGCCGATCACCTCGACGAGCTGCGCGCACGGCTGGTCACCTGTCTTGCCGTCTGACGGTGAGCGCCTACGCGGCGATCATCCTGCCTCAGGGATCCTGATAGGCGATCGGGCGGATCGGCTTCGCCGGGGCGCCGGCGCAGATGTGGCGTTCTGGCAGGTCACGGTTGACGACGGAGTTGGCGCCGACGACGACGCGCTCGCCCACGGTCACGCCGCTGGTCACCGCGCAGTTGACGCCGAACCAGCAGTTGGCGCCGATGTCGACCGGGCCCTTGGATGTGAAGCCTTGCCAGGTGATCGGCAGGTCGGGGTCGTCGAAGCGGTGCTCGGCGTCGCCGATGAAGCAGCCGTTGGCGAACATCGTGTGGTCGCCGATCTTCACCTTCGTCTGCGCGGCGATCATCGTCCCGCGGTTCAGGAAGCAGCCGGCGCCGATCTCGATCTCGGCCTCGGGCGCGAGCGTCAGCCAGCAGCCGGGCTCGAGCAGCGTCCCTTCGCCGATCCGCAGTCGGCCCTCGTCGAGCGCCTCGAGGATCTCCCCCTCGACCGGATAGCGGATGAAGAATCCGCCGCGGGCGGCGTGGCGATCAAGGCGAAGGCGGCGCGACAAGCGGTGGTTGCGCTCGTACCAACGTCGCTTTGCCCACCAGATGCGCCAGCCGGTCTGCGTGTCCGCCATGGAGGGACGTTAACCGGCAGCGCGATCCTTAGACTCCGACCCCATGAGTGACCTGCGCGGTGGCATCGATTTGGGCGGCACCAAGATCCAGACTGCGATCATCGACGCCGAGGGCGCGGTCAAGGGCGAAGCGCGGCATCCGACCCCGACCAAGGGCGGGCCCGCCGACGTTGCCGCGGCGATGGGTAAGGCGCTGGTCGAGGCGGCGGAAGCCGCCGGGGTCGAGGCCTCCGAGCTCGAAGGGGTCGGGGTCGGCTCGCCGGGCGACGTCGACGAGAAGGCCGGAACCGTCAGCACCGCCCGCAACCTGCCCGACTGGGAAGGCTCCTTCCCGCTCGGCGACGCACTCGAAAAAGACCTTGGGACGAAAGTCCGGATCGGCAACGACGTCCAGGTGGCGACCGAAGCCGAGTACCACCTCGGTGCCGGGCAGGGCCTCGACAGCCTGATCGGCGTCTTCTGGGGAACCGGAGTCGGCGGCGGATTGATCCTCGGCGGCAAGCCGTGGCTCGGCCGCGGCGCGGCCGGCGAGATCGGCCACATGGTGATCAAACGCGGCGGCGCCAAATGCCCCTGCGGCCGGCGCGGCTGCATGGAGGCCTACTCGGGGCGCGCGGCAATGGAAGCCGAGGCGCGCCGCCGTCAGGAGGACGGCGAGAAGACCGACCTCTTCAAGCTGATGGAGAAGCACGGCAAACCGCGGCTTACCAGCAGCATCTGGGACCGCGCGATCGACAACGGCGACAAGCTCGCGATCGAGCTGATCGACCGCGCGATCGAGGCCCTCGGGACCGGCATCGCCTCGGCGATCAACCTCCTCGACCCGGAGGCGATCATCATCGGCGGCGGCCTCGGCCTCCGCTTCGGCGAGCGCTACATGGAGCCGCTGCTCGAGGAGATGCGCAAGCACGTCTTCTTCGAGACGATGCCCGACGTCAAGATGGCGTCGCTCGGGGACTTGGGCGGCGCCATCGGCGCCTCTCTGCTCGTCAGCCGTTAAGCCTCTACCGCGTCTGTCCAGACGCCATCTGGGCCAGCGGGGCGACGGCGACACGTCGCCCGTGTAGTGGTTCTACACGGGCGACGCGGCGGTGGCGAATCCGCGCCCCCAGATGCCGTCTGGTCAGACGCGGCCGGAGGATTGGCGCTGATTCTTCGCGACAGCGTCGACCAAGACCGCCAGCAGCAGTACGCCACCGGTGACCATGTATTTGATCGGCGAGGCAAGACCGAGCAGGTCCATGCCGTTGGAGATCGAGCCGATCACCAGGGCACCGAGAAGGGCCGTCCAGACCGAGCCGCGGCCACCGAAGAGGCTGGTGCCCGCGATCACAGGACCGGCGATCGCGAGGAGCAGCAATTCGTTGCCGCCCGAGTTCTGGTTGACGGCGAAGAGCCGCGAGGCGGCCATCACGCCGCCGACGGCGGCCATCGCCCCCGAGATGCTGAAGACCGCGACCCGGACCGCGTTGACACGGACGCCGGCCCGTCGCGCCGCCTCGTCGCTACCGCCGACGGCGAAGACGTGACGGCCGAACTTCGTTTTCTGCACCACGAACTCCATGCCGATCACGAAGCCGAGCAGGATCAGAACCGCGAGGGGCACACCGCGGTCCGAGTTGAGGATCGCGACGGCGCCGATGACGACCACCGCCACCAGCACGAAGCGGAAGATCTGCGGCAGCGGATTGTTTTCGGACAGGCCGGCGGCCACCCTTCTTCGGAAACCGATCCCGAGGATCAGCCCGTAGGCGACGAGCGCGACGATGGCGATGATCCAGCCCGCCGTGCTCGAGTAGAAGATGTTGGCGAGGCCGGTGATCTTCGAGTCCGTCACGTTCAACGACCCGGTCTTGCCGAGCACTTGTAAGAGCGCCCCTTGCCAGGTCAATAACCCGGCCAAGGTGACGACGAAGGACGGGACGATGAATTTGCTGAACAGGAAGCCCTGGGCGCAACCGATCGCGGCGCCGACGGCGACCGCGGCGGCGATCGCCAGGTACGGGTTCCATCCGTGTTTGACGTTCAACACGACCATCACCGCGCCGGCGAGGCCGGACACGGCGCCGACCG
>JAOPZF010000165.1 GCA_025964255.1 Solirubrobacterales bacterium
AAGTGGCAGTGGGCCGACATCAATCAGGACCTGACCGAGCTGGCGCTGGAGATCGAGGGCGCCTGGGCGGTGCTCGGGCGCGGCTCCGAGGGCGCGGTCGCCAACGGCGCCTGGCAGTACAACTTCCTCCGCTCGCGCGCCAACTCGATCGAGGGCGGCACCACCGACATCCTCAAGAACATCATCGCCGAGCGCGTGCTCGGCCTGCCGCGGATGCGCTAGAGGAAATGATGGAAGCGGGAGCGTTTGATGGCAGCGGGAGCGTCTGAACTATGTACTTCGACCTGACCGACGAGCAGGAAGCGATCCGCTCGACCGCTCACGACTTCCTCGCCTCGCGCTTCAAATCGGAGCGGATGCGGGAGATCGCCGGGTCCGACGACGGCACCGACGCGCAGGGCTGGACGGAGATGGCGCAGCTCGGCTGGGCCGGGCTGGCGCTGCCCGAGGAGTGGGGCGGCCAGGGCCTCGGCGTCGTCGACCTCGCCGTGCTCTTCGAGGAGATGGGCTACGCGCTCGCGCCCTCGCCGCTGTTCTCCAACACCGTGGTCGGATTGGCACTCGCTCAGGGCGCCTCCGACGAGCAGAAGGAGCGCTGGCTTCGGCCGCTCGCCGAGGGGACCGCGCGCGGCACCCAGGCGATGGTCGACGCGGGCTCGACCGGGACCCCGGGCGCCTACCCGATGAAGGCCGAGGCCGACGGCGACGGGATCGTCCTCAACGGCAAGAAGGAGCTGGTCGCCGACGCGGCCGGCGCCGCTTTCTTCCTCGTCGCCACCTCCGACGGGCGTCGCCACATCGTCCCCGCCGACGCCGACGGGGTCAGCGTCTCGCCGGAGATCTCGATCGACACCACGCGCCGCCTCTCGACCGTCAACTTCGACAGCGTCAAGGTCCCGGCGGATCAGACGCTGCCGGGCCATGGCGCCGAGTGGGAGCGGGTCTACCTGATCGGCGCGGTGGCGCTCGCCGCCGAGTCGACCGGGGTCGCCCAGCGCACCCTGGAGATGGCCGTCGCCTACGCCAAAGACCGCGAACAATTCGGCCGGCCGATCGGCGCCTACCAGGCGGTCTCGCACCGCTGCGCGCAGATGCTGCTGGAGACCGAGAACTCGCGCTCGGCGGTTTACGGCGCCGCCTGGGCCGCCGACGCCGACCCGGGCGCGTTGCCGCTCTCGGCCTCGATGGCGAAGGCCTACGCCTCCGACGCCGGCTGGCGCGTGCCCGACGCCTCGATCCAGGTCCACGGCAGCATCGGCTTCACCTGGGAGCACGACCTCCACTTCTTCCTCAAGCGCGGCCGCGCCAACGCCTCGATGTACGGCGACGCGCGCTGGCACCGCGAGCAGGTCGCCAAGCGCGTCCTCGCTGGCGCCGCCGCGGCATGACGCTCGCGCAGCTGTTCCTTATCCGCATCTATCCGGCATAAGGAACAGCTGGGGACGATGAGCGCGCTCGAGCGGATCTCGGTCGCCGCGATCGGCAACACCGTTGCCGAGCTCGAGGCGGACGCGCTGCGCGCCGAGGCGGCCGGGATCGAGTGCGTCTGGGCGCCGGAACTCTTCCGCGCCGCCGACACCCAGGTCGCCTATCTGGCGGCGGAGACCGAGCGGATCGCGCTCGGCACCGGGATCACCTGGGCCTTCACCCGCAGCCCCTTCGTCCACGCGATCACCGCCCTCGACCTCGACGAGATGTCGGGTGGGCGCTTCCGGCTCGGGCTCGGCTCGGGGGTCAAGCGCCTGACCGAGACCTGGCACAACGCCGAGTACGGGAAGCCGGCGCCGCACCTGCGCGAGGCGATCGAGGCGACGCGGCTGATCATGCGCCAGGCCGGCGCCGGGGAGCCGATCCGCTACGAGGGCGACTACTACGACATCGACATCAAGGGTTGGGTGCGTCCCCATCCGCCCGTCCGTGACACCCCGCCGCCGATCTATGCCGCCGGGATGCAGGCGGGGATGTGCCGGATGGCGGGGGACGTCGCCGACGGGCTGATCGGCCACCCGATCCAGAGCCTGCGCTGGATCGACGAGGTCGTTCGGCCGGGCTTCGAAGGCGGCCTCTGGCGCTCGAAACGCGAGCGCGCCGACTTCGACTACCTGCCGACGGTCTGCTGCGCGATCGACGACGACGAGGCCCGGGCCCTCGACATGGCCCGCCGCACGATCTCCTTCTACGCGACGGTGAAAACGTACGCGCCGATCTGGGAGATGCACGGCTTCACCGATGCGGCGAACGAGGCCGCCGCCGCCTTCCGCCGCGGTGACCTGGCGGGTGTCCCGGCAGCGATCCCCGACGCGATGGTCGAGACCTACTGCGCCGCCGGCCCGCTTGACAAGGTTCGCGACCGCGTCGAAGCAACCGCCGAACGCGCCGACGGCCTCTTCCTCACGCCGCCGACCTACTTCATCTCACCCGAGGAGTTGAGCGAGTTCCAGAACCGCATCATCGAAGCTTTCGGCCGGTCCTGAGGCGTCTGGACCAAGCAGGTCAAGGACGCAGTGAGCGAGACGAGGGGAGCGCACAAAAGTGCGTGACCCGAAGGCGAGCGACCGAGGACGCCGAGATGCGCCGGTCCAGACGCCTCAGGCGCGGGCCATCTCCCGCTGCACGTCGTCCTCGGTGATCCGGTTGGCGGGGCCGTAAGCCGCCCAGCCCTGGGCCGCGATCGGGATCGCCGCGAGGAGCATCACCCAGGCGGGCCAGAAGTAGCCGCCTTCGCCGAGCGCCCAGATCACGGTCGCGACGATCGCGGCGAAGACGCCGCCGGCGGCGACTCCCTTGAAGTCCTGCTTGAGCTTCAGCCGCTGGATCGCCAGTTCGCGGCTGATGTCGGGGGTGTCGATTCCAACCTCTGGTGCGAGCGGAGTGTCCATCGGGACAGGGTAGCGCCGGCCGGCCGGCTAGTCCACGGGCAAGGCAGCGACGAAGCGGGTGAATTCGGCCATGTCGGTGATCGCCGGGCCGTGCCCGGGGAGGATCAGGGACGGGTCGAGTGCCGCCAGCTTGCGGATCGAGCGGCGGTTCTCGGCCGGGTCGTAGGTCATCTCGTCGGGCGGTTCGAGGACCCCGGAGCGCCCGGTGAGGTAGCTGAGGTTGCGGACCACGTCGCCGCAGATCGCGACCCGGTCGGAGTCGCGGAAGAAGATCACCTCGCCACGGGCGTGGCCGGGGGCGTGGACGACGCGGAAGCCGGCCACCTCGTCGCCCTCGGTGAGGACCCGGTCGACCTTGCGCGGCGGGCCGGTCCAGATGCGGTCGTAGATCTTCGGGATCAGCGCCGCGCCGGAGCCCACCGAGCGCCGGCCCTCCATCGCGTCCACGTCGTCGGCGTGGCAGGCGAGCGGTACGTTCTTGGCGTCGCAGACCCAATTCGCGCAGCCCTGGTGGTCGGGGTGGACGTGGGTCAGCGCCAGCTCCGAGATCTCGACCCCGTCGAGCTCGGCGAAGATCCGCCGCCGGTCCCATTTGCGCCCGGCGTCGATCAGCACGTCCTCGGCCAGGTAGACGTTGATCCACGCCCCCGGGAACTCCTTCAGGCGCCAGACACCGGGTGCCAGGCGCTTCACGTCAGTGCCCTATTCCGAGGGTGTGGCGGGACTCGCCGCTGGCGTCGGAGATCTTTTCGAGGCGGGCGATCTGCCGTTCGCCTTCGAGCCGCACCGGGTTGCCGGGCGGGAAGGGCTCGATCAGCCGTTTGATCCGATTGCGGATCTGCAGCGAGAAGTGGGGGGTGGCCGGCCCGGCCAGGGCGCGGATGTCCTCGACCGTGATGCCCTGCGGCCCTCCGAGCAGCTCTGGGTTCTCCGCCTCGCTCATTCCTGGGTTCCGATCTTCGCCAGTTCGGCGATTTCGTTGACTTCTGCCTGCTGTTCGACGCTGATCTGCCCGGTGTCCCCGACGATCCAGATGTGGTTGTAGAAGGCCCGGGTCGGGTCGGTGGTGTAGCCGGGCTTGACATCGAGAAAATATCCGCGCAATTCGGAGGGCAGCGTATCGGCGCTGTCGGTGACCAGCAACGGTCCCCAGCTGCCGGAGGCCGAGAGCGGCGCCGCGGCGGCGGCTTCGAGCGGCGCGTCGGAGCGGCTGAGGACGAAGCCGTGGCCGGGGTCGGCGACGTGCCAGCCGAACTTGCCGCCTTCGTAGCGGGCGAAGGAGATCGCCGACTGGACCGGGTTGGAGCCGCTGATCCGGGTCACCTTGGTGCCCAGTTCTTCGACTTCCTTGAGGACCTCGCCGGAGATCGCCGAACTCGGGCCGAGCGCGTAGACCGGCACCCCTTCGTCACGGCGGAGCTCGGCGACGGTGGGCTGGGAGAGCGTTTCCGCTTCGGTGAAGAGGACGGGGTCGCCGGAGCGGGCGGCGTAAGCGGCGGCGGGCGCGGCGTAGGCCGGTTCGCTCGAGGAGGCAAGGACGATCGCTTCCGGCTTGCGGCCCGCGAGGCGGTCGCGCAGGCGGGCGATGCCGGCGGCCTCCGAGGCGGCGTCGCCCGCCTTGATCTTGGCGGCGCCCATCCCGCTCGGCACCGTGACGTCGCCGATCGCCAGCACGGCGTGGCCGCCCGAAGCGGCGCCGCCCTGGGGGCGCAGAGAATCGAGAGCCGCCTTCGTCGCGCCCGGCACGCCTTCCGCTTCGCCGAAGAGGAGCGGCGCGCGGATCGGTTCGGCCATCAGCACGCCGGCGGCAATCGCCCCGGCCCAGTCTTCGGTCGAGACCATCGCGACGGCCACGGGGCGCTGCTTTTCGTTGGTCGAAGGGAAGACGGCGAGGGCGGTGGCGGCAGCGTTGGTGGCCGGGTCGGAGCCGCCGATCCGGGTCGTGTTGGCGGTCGCGAAGGCGGGATAGCCGAGTTCTTCGGCGTCGGTGCTCGGCGCTTCTTCCGACGATTCGGATTCGCTTTCGGATTCGGAGGACGAGGACGAGGAGTCGGGGGAGGGTGCGGCGTTGCCCTTTGCGACGGTCGTGCCGGTGGAGGGCGCGGCGCTGTCGTCGCGCTTCTTCGAGCCGCTGCCGCCGATGATCGCGAGGACGATGAAGCCGACCGCGATCACGACCAGGACCGCGACGAGTTTGATCGGCCCCGGTATCGGTGAGCGGCGACGGGGCGCCGGGGTGGTTTTCGGCTCGGCGACTGGCTCCGGCCCCTCCTCCGGCGGTGTCACGTCGGCGTTGATCGGTCGGTCGGCGCTCACCGGCTTCAACCGTACAGGCGGTCGCAGAGGAGGCGCGCCACCGACCGGTCGGCTAATCTTCCATAAGGCTGGCTGACTGACCAGTCAATCAACCGCCCTAGGGAGGCGCACCACCATGGATTTCGGATTCACTGACGATCAGCTCAGCTACAAGGCGGAGTGCCGCCGCTTCGCCGAAGAGGTGATCCGCCCGGCCGCGCCGCTGCACGACCGCGAGGAGTCGGTGCCGTGGGAGGTCATCAAAGAGGCGCGTAGGCAGGGCTTCGGCGGGCTCGAGGGCATGCAGCGCGCGGCCGAAGACCCCGAGGGCCAGATGCAGCCGATCATGGCCGAACAGTTCCACTGGGGCTGCGCCGGGATCGCGCTGGCGATCAGTGGCTCCGGCCTCGCCGCCGCAGGTGTCGCCTCCTCCGGCACGCCCGAGCAGATCATGCGCTGGGTCCCCGAGTGCTTCGGCGACGCCGAGACGGTGAAACTCGGCGCCTACGCGGTGACCGAGCCGCAGGCCGGCTCCGACGTCAAGAGCCTGAAGACGACCGCCCGGCGCGATGGCGACGAGTGGGTCCTCAACGGCACCAAGGTCTTCATCACCAACGGCGGGATCGCCGACGTCACCGTCGTCGTCGCCACCGTCGATCCGACGCTCGGCACCCGCGGCCAGGCCTCGTTCGTCGTCCAGAAGGGGACGCCGGGCCTGTCGCAGGGCAAGAAGGAGTCGAAGCTCGGGATCCGCGCCTCGCAGACCACCGAGGTGGTGCTCGAGGACTGCCGCATCCCCGGCGATCAGTTGCTCGGCGGCGACGAGAAGCTGGAGCGCAAGCTCGAGCGCGGCCGCAGCGGGCAGAAATCGCGGGCGGGCGCCGACGCGCTGGCGACCTTCGAGGTGACCCGGCCGATCGTCGGCGCCTCGGCGCTCGGCATCGCCCAGGCTGCCTACGAGTGGACCCTCGAGTACCTCTACGGGCGTGAAGAAGGCGGCGTCCCGATGCTCTCCGCCCAGCGCGTGCAGCAGACGCTGGCCGACGTCGCCACCGAGATCGAGTCGGCGCGCCTGCTCGTCCAGCGGGCCTCGTGGATGGGGCGCAACGGCAGGCCGATGACCGGCGGTCAGGGCTCGATGTCGAAGCTGAAGGCGGGCGACGTGACGATGTGGGCGACGACGACGCTGATGGACCTCGTCGGCCCGGCCGCCTGGAGCACCGACCTGCCGCTGGAGAAGTGGTTCCGCGACGCCAAGATCTACCAACTGTTCGAGGGCACGGCCGAGATCCAGCGCATGGTCATCTCCCGCATGCAGTCCCGCGAGTACGCCGAGCGCCTCGGCTTCGCCGCCGACGTCGCCGCCCAGGCCCAGGCCGCCCCCGCCAAAGAGCCCGTCGCCGCCTGAGTTTCGCGACAGCCCGCTGTTGACGGGCCGAAAACTCCAGCCCTGCTTGAGTTTTCGGCCCATCAACGCGGGGGTTCGGCGGAGGTGTGACGACGTATCCTGCGGGGCGTGAGTGGGCACGACCATGGGGAGGGCGGGCACGGGCATAGCCACGGGTTCGGGGCGCATGCCTTGGAGGCGCGGCGGGAGGACTCGCGGCGGCGGCTCGAGGTGGCGCTCGGGATCAACGTGGTGCTGTTGGTCGCCGAGGCGGTCGGTGGCGTCGTCACCGGGTCGCTGGCGGTCCTCGCCGACGCGGGGCACCTGCTCTCCGACGTCGGCTCGATCGTCCTTGCGCTGATCGCCGCGCGGTTGGCGGCGCGGCCCGCATCCAGCCGGCGCACCTTCGGCTATCAGCGCTCGGAGGTGCTGGCGGCGCTCGCCAACGGGCTCACCCTGGTCGCGGTCAGCGTCTTCATCGGGGTCGAGGCGATCGGCCGGCTCTCCGACCCGCCGGCGATCGAGGGCGGTGGCGTCCTCGCGCTCGGCATCCTGGGACTGCTCGGCAACGCCGCGGCGACCTGGTACCTGGCCCGCGGCGAGCGCGCCGACGTCAACCTCGAGGGCGTCCTGCGCCACTCCTTCGCCGACGCGCTCGGCTCGCTCGGCGTCGTCATCGCGGGCGCCTGGGTGATCGCGGGCGGCTCCGACATCGTCGACCCGATCGTCGGCCTCCTGATCTCGGTGCTCGTCCTCTTCTCCTCCTGGCGGCTGATCAAGGAACCGTTCGACGTGCTGATGGAGGCGGCGCCCGCCGACCTCGACGTCGACGGCATGGGGGCGGCGATCTGCCGGGTGCAGGGGGTGCGTTCGGTCCACGACCTCCACGTCTGGACCGTGACCGCGGGCTTCCCGGCGCTGTCGGCGCACGTCGTCGTCGCCCGCGGCGCCGACCGCGACCTGATCCTCCGGCAACTCGAGGTCGAACTGGGGGAGAGCTTCGGGATCGAGCACACGACGCTGCAGATCGAGGAAGAGGCCGGGGGCGGTCTCCTCAGCGTCGAGAGCAGCTCTCCGGGCACCAGTTCGGCCGAAACTCCGTAGGACACCGGTTTAGATCTTCCGTTTGGAGTCGGTATGGAAGGTGTGGGACCTGACCGATCCGGTTACCTTAAGTGGAGATCGACCGATAACGGGGCACTGACCATGGTTAGACAGGCGCGCACTTACTTCGCGGGAGCAGTATCGGGGGTGACCCTGATCGGGATCGCGATCGCCCTTTTCGTCGTCCTCGTCTCGGCCCAGGTCTTCCACCAGTGGCCGATCGCGGCGCTCGGCTTCGGGCATAGCGACTCTGCCGTCGCGCCGGCCAAGTCGCTCGGCGGCAAAGGCGCGCCGCAGACCGCGGGCGCGGCACCGACCAAAGCGACGGCCAGGGCCGCGCAGCCCGCCAGGACCGCGCCCACCACGGCGCCTGCACCGGCATCGCACGCAGCCCACCATCGTCACCACGGCCAAGGTCAGGCCGCGACCGCCGAGGACGTAACCCGCGCGGCGCCCGTCGTCGCAGAAGCGCCGGCTCCGGTCGCGGTCGGGCACGAATCGTCCTCCGCGCCGGCCACCGAGTCCTCGTCCTCCTCGCCGAGCGGCTCGAACTCGACTTCAAGCACGCCGTCCAACTCGAGCTCCGGCGGCTCCAACGGCGCGAGCGGCAGCTCCTCCAGCGGTTCGGGATCCTCAGGCTCCTCATCGGGCGGCACCTCCGGCGGCTCGTCCTCGTCGGGCGGATCCTCGGGCGGCGGCTCGACCTCGGGCAGCTCGCCGGTGACCGAAACGGTCGAAACCGTCACCAAGCCCCCCGCGAACGTCGCCGCGGGCGTCAACGAAACGGTCAATAACGTCGACGAAACCGCGCTCGGCGGCACGCTGAAAGAAACCGGCGTCACCGAAGTCACCGAAGGCGTCGTCAACGGCGTCGTGGGCCCGGAATCGGTGGTCGGCAAGACCGTCAACGGACTCGGCGAAACGGTCAACGGGCTGCTCGGCGGCGGCTCGCACTGAGCGGAGTCCGTCCTCGCGGCGGCGCCTCGCGCCGCGCTCGTTTCACGGCGCGGTAACCGGCCACGGAGCCGGGCGAACGGTCAACCGTCACAATGCCGCCGATGGCGGAGCAGGTTCAGTCTGGGGCGGTGGCGCGCGACAGGGTCGCGGATTCCGTCGTTCTCCCGATCGGCAGCGCCGTCAACGAGCAGGGGCATCTGGAGGTCGGCGGCTGCGACGTCCTCGCCGTCGCCGAAGAGTTCGGCACCCCCGCCTACATCTACGCCGAGGACGACCTGCGCGCCCGCGCCCGCGCCTACCGCGAGGCCTTCGAGCGCCGCGGCGTCGACGGCGAGGTCCTCTTCGCCAGCAAGGCCTTCCCGGCCACCGCCGCCTACAAGCTGTTCGCAGAGGAGGGGCTGTCGGTCGACGTCGCCTCCGGCGGGGAGCTCCACCTCGCGCTCGCCGCGGGCTTCGACCCCTCCCGCATCCACATGCACGGCAACAACAAGACCGACGAGGAGATCCTGATGGCGGCGCGGGCCGGCATCGGCCACCTGATCCTCGACTCCTTCGACGAGATCGAGCGCTGCGAGCGCCTCCTCGACGCGCCGATCAAGGTGCTGATTCGGGTCACCCCGGGAATCAAGCCCTCGACCCACGACTACATCACCACCGGGCAGCTCGACTCGAAGTTCGGCTTCGGGACGGGCGACGCGACCGGGGCGCAGCGGGCGATCGAGCGCGTCCTCGCCTCCGAGAAGCTGGAGCTGGTCGGGCTGCACGCCCACATCGGCTCGCAGATCTTCGAGCTCGAGCCCTACCGCCTGGCGATTGCCGCGCTCGGCGAGCTGGCGGGGGACTGGTGCAAGGTCGTCGACGTCGGTGGCGGCCTCGGCATCGCCTACACCGAGGACGACCGGCCGCCCGCGATCGACGACTACGTCGGCGTCAAGGTCGACGGCGTCCGCGAGGTCTTCGGCGACGACGTGCGGATGATGATCGAGCCGGGGCGCTCGCTGGTCGCCAACGCCGGCGTCACCGCCTACCGCGTCGGCACGGTCAAGGAGATCCCCGGGATCCGCACCTACCTGGCGGTCGACGGCGGCATGTCCGACAACCTGCGGCCGATGCTCTACGGCTCGCGCTACGAGGCGCTGATCGCCGACCGCGTCCTCGCCGATCCGGACACACTCGCCACCGTTGCCGGGATGCATTGCGAGTCGGGCGACGTGATCGTCCGCGACGCGATGCTGGCGGCGCCCGCCGTCGGCGACGTCCTCGTCACCCCGGCGACCGGCGCCTACGGCCACGCGATGGCCTCCAACTACAACGGCGTGACCCGCCCGCCGGTGATCTTCTGCCGCGGCGGCGAGGCCCGGCTCGTCGTCCGCCGTGAGACCTTCGACGACCTCACCGCCCGCGATGTCTGAGGTCGCGGCGGCAGGGACCGTGGCCGACGTAGGCGACGGGCCGAAACCCGTGCGCATCGGCCTGCTCGGCCGCGGCAACGTCGGCGCCGCCTTCGCCGAGTTGCTCGACGCCCGTGCCGAGGCGGTGCTGGCGGCGACCGGCCGCAAGCCCGAGCTGGTCGGCGTCCTCACCCGCAGTGAGGGGGACTTCGCCGAGATCCTCGAGGGCTCCGACCTGATCGTCGAGCTGATGGGCGGCACCGACCCCGCCCGCGAGTACGTCGCCGCGGCGATGCGCGCCGGGCGGCCGGTCGTCACCGCGAACAAGCAGCTGCTCGCCCAGCACGGCGACGAGCTCTTCGGGATCGCCCGCGAGAGCGGCGTGCAGCTGCGCTTCGAGGCGGCGGTCGCGGCGGTGATCCCGGTCGTCCGCACGATCCAGGAAGGCTTCGCGACCGCGGACATCGAGCGCGTCTACGGGATCGTCAACGGCACCACCAACTTCATCCTCAGCGAGATGGCGGCGAGCGGGGCGGGATACGACGACGTCCTCGCCCGCGCCCAGGAGCTCGGCTACGCCGAGGCCGACCCGACCGACGACGTCTCCGGCGCCGACGCGGCGGCGAAGATGGCGATCCTCGCGCGGCTCGCATTCCACACCCCGGTGACGCTGTCGGAGGTGAGTTACGAGGGGATCGAGTCGATCACGCCCGACGACCTCGCCTTCGCCAAGGAGCTCGGCCTGTCGCTGAAGCTGCTCGGGGTGGCGGAGCGCCGCGGTGAGGCGATCAGCGTCCGCGTCTTCCCCTGCTTCCTCTACTCCGCCCACCCGCTGGCGCCGATCGAGGGCGCCTTCAACGCGGTGATGATCCAGGGGCCGGCGTTCAACGAGGTGACCCTGAGCGGCCCCGGCGCGGGCGGCCTGCAGACGGCGAGCGCGGTGCTCGGCGACGTCGTCTCGATCCTCGCCGGCGAGGCGCCGGTGCACGAGACGCGGACCGACCTGCCGATCCTCGCCGACGTGCCGTCGAGCTTCTATCTGCACCTCGAGGTCGCCGACCGGCCGGGAGTGCTGGCGACGATCGCGACCGTCCTCGGCGACAATCAGGTCTCGGTCAAGAGCGTCGTCCAGCGCGGGATCGGCGACGATGCGCGACTGGTGATGGTGCTGCACGAGTGTCTCGAGTCGCGCTTCGCGCGGGCGGTCGAGGCTCTCAACGAGCTGGGCGAGCTGCGCGGCCCGGCCAGGTCGATCCACGTGATCGAGGAGCGTTCCTAGAAATGAACAAGCGGGGGAGGGGCTTCAGTGCCTGAGCGTGGGCTGATCGAACGCTACCGGGACCGGTTGAACCTGGAGCCCGGCGATCCGATCGTCAGCCTCCAGGAGGGCTCGACGCCGCTGATCCCGTCGCCGCGCCTGTCCGAACGGGTCGGCGCCGAGGTGCTCTTGAAGTTCGACGGCGCCAACCCGACCGGCTCCTTCAAGGACCGTGGCATGACCGTCGCCGTCTCCCGTGCCAAGGGGCGCGGGGTGGAGGCGGTGATCTGCGCCTCGACCGGGAACACGGCGGCGAGCTGCGCCGCCTACGCGGCGCGGGCCGGACTGCGCGGCGCGGTGATCGTGCCGGAGGGCAAAATCGCGATCGGCAAGCTCGCCCAGGCGCTGATCCACGGCGCCCGCGTGGTGGCGCTGCAAGGCAACTTCGACGACGCGCTGCGCATCGTCCGCGAGCTGTCCCAGAAGCACCCGATCGAGCTCGTCAACTCGGTGAACCCATACCGGATCGAAGGCCAGAAGACGGCGGCCTTCGAGCTGATCGAGGAGATCGGCAAAGCGCCCGACGCCCTGGCGATCCCGGTCGGCAACGCCGGCAACGTGACCGCGTACTGGAAAGGCTTCCAGGAGATGGGCGCGTCGCCGATCGTCTACGGCTTCCAGGCCGAGGGCGCGGCGCCGCTGGTGCTCGGCAGACCGGTCGAGCATCCGGACACGATCGCCTCGGCGATCCGGATCGGCAACCCGGCTCGCTGGGAGGAGGCGATGGGCATCTTCACCGCCTCGCGCGGTCGCGTCGCGGCGGTCAGCGACGAGCAGATCATCGACGCCTACCACTGGCTGGCGAGCTGCGTCGGCGTCTTCTGCGAGCCCGCCTCGGCCGCATCGGTCGCCGGCCTCCTCGCCCACGGCCTGCCGACCGTCGACGGCGCTCCCAAGCCCGAGCTCATCGTCGCTGTCCTCACCGGCCACGGCCTCAAGGACCCCGACACGGCCCTCGGCAAAGCCCCCGCCGTGATCAGCTGCGAAAACGACCTCACCGCGGTCGAGCGCGCGGTCTTCAGCGACTAAGCCAGAGGTTCAGTCTCACTGTACCTTTTTGGTAGGGTGATACCGAACCCATGGACGCTCTCAATCCGTTCGTCTTCACCCAGCCGGTCGGTCCTGATGACCTGATCGACCGTGACGACGAGTCCGACCGCCTCTTGGCGCTTGCCAAGGGCGGCCACGCGGTCCGTCTTTCGGCGCCCCGGCGCTACGGAAAGACCAGTCTGCTGCGGCGGATCGGGCGCGACGCGGACAAGATCGGGATGAACTACGTCGAGGTCGACTTCTACGGCGTGCTCTCCGAGATCGAGGTGGCCGAACGCCTCGAAGACGGCTACGCCGTCCTACGCTCGAAAACGGGAGAGCTGGCCAGGTCGGCGATCCGCACCCTTCGGCCGGGGATCAGCGTCGGCGGCGGCCCGGTTCGGGTCGACTCGCGGCCGCGAGTCGAGGAACGGACCAAACGCCTTCTGACCGGGCTGTTGGACCTCCCGGTCCGCCTCTTCGAGCGCACCGGGACCCGGACCCTCGTCGCCTTCGACGAGTTTCAGGCGCTCCTGGCGGTCGGGCCGGGGATCGACGGGCTCTTTCGCAGCCGCATCCAACGTCACGGCGACGCGGCCTCCTACATCTTTGCCGGCTCTCATCCGGGGTTGATGGCGCAGTTGTTCGCTCGTCAGGAGCGCCCGTTCTTCGGGCAGGCCCGCGCGTTCGAGCTCGACCCGCTTGACGATGGTGACATCGCCGAGTACATCGGCGAGCGCTTCGAAAGGACGCGCCGGTCGGTGGGGGCGGCACTCGAACCTCTGCTCGACCTCGCCGCCGGTCACCCGCAGAGAGCGATGCTCCTTGCCCACCAGTTGTGGGAGCAGACCCCGTTCGAAGGCGAAGCCGACGCCGAGTGCTGGCAGCGGACCCTGGCGACCGTCTTCGCCGAGCAGGACGAGGCGCTCCGCGCCGCCTGGGACTCGTTGGAGACGAAAGAACAGGCCGTGTACGCCGCCTTGGCGGTAGGTGGCTCGGGCCTCTTCGCGGAGCGGACCCTGACCCGCTTCAACCTCTCCAAAAGCAGCGCCCGTTACGCCCGTGAAGCGCTCGTTCGCGGAGGGCAGGTCCGCAAGATCGACTCGCGATGGCTGCCCGTCGACCCGCTCTTGGCGCGCTGGTCGGTCGAATTGCAACACAATGGCGGCGAGGACCTACTGCGATGACTGCTCGACGACGACTTGTGCGCGTGCCCGCCTCCTCGGCCAATCTTGGGCCGGGATATGACGCGATGGCGGCGGCGATGGCGATGCATTTGGAGCTGGAGGTCGAAGAGACGGGGGAGTTCTCGGTCGACACGGGTGGGCTGAGGGTTTCGAGGGGGCGCGACAACCTGATCGTGCGGGCGTTCGAGAAGCTGCATTCGGTCGATGGGATCGCGTTTCGACTGAGGAGCGAGATCCCGCTGACGCGGGGGCTCGGGTCGAGCTCCGCGGCGATCGTCGCCGGGCTCGCCGCCGCCGATCACCTCTTCGAGCTGGCGCTGACGAAGGAGGAGCTGCTCGCTCACGCGACCGAGATCGAGGGCCATCCCGACAACGTCGCCGCCGCGATCTACGGGGGGTTCGTGGTGTGCGCCGCCGGTGGCGAGCCTTTCGCCGCGCGCTTCGATCCACCGGAGGGGCTCGAGGGGATCGTCGTCATCCCCGCCGAGGAGGTCTCGACCCGGCGCGCCCGCGAGGCGATCCCAGCCGAGCTGCCGCTCGCCGACGCCGTCGCCAACGTCTCCGCCGCCGCCCTGCTGGTCCTGGGACTGCGGAGCGCCGACCTCGATCTGGTCGCCCGCGGCCTTCACGACTCGATCCACCAGCCGCGCCGCCGCCGCCTTTACCCGCGGTCGATGGAGATCGTCGACTCGGCCCGCGAGATGGGCGCGCTGGGGGCCACTATCTCCGGCGCCGGCCCGACCGTCCTCGTCTGGACGACGTGGGAGGAAGCGGGCGGCATCGCCGCGGCGCTGAAGGAGCGCGCCGAGGGTTGGGCCGAGGTCCGTCGACTTCCGTTCGAGCCGCTCGGCGTCGACGTTCCCGAGCTCTGATCGGGTACCTGGACGACCGGACGAGACGCCTTTCCCAACCGCCTCGTCGGCGGCTAGGTTGGGCGGATGCGAAATCTGCCGAAGCTGAAGCTTCTCGTCCTCGTCCTTGCCCTCGTCGCCTTCCTGGCCATCCCCGCCGCCGCGAACGCGACCCTCACCTTCACCAAGGGCAACACCAAGCCCAAGGTCTACATCGCCGAAAACAACGGCAAGGGCGCGAAGTCGATCGGCGCCGGCCGTAACTCGCGGATCTCGCCGGACGGCGAAACGGTGATCTACGAACGGGAAACCAGTCAGGGCAGCGAAATGCGGCTCTACTCCGTGCCGGTGAAGAAGAGCCAGCGCGTGCTCAACCCCTGGACCGAAAGTTTCGTCTTCGCCTGGTCGCCCGACTCGACCAAGATCGCCGCGCTCACCGGCCCCCTCAACGGGGCGCAGACGTTGCTCGTGATCGACACCACGACGATGAAGCGGACGAAGATCGCGACCGGCTACTTCAACGGCGTCAGCTTCTCCCCGACGAGCGAAGAAATCGTCTACGGGGTCGCCCCGACGTTCGCCTATCCGCCCAAGAGCACGCTCTACCGCGAGGGGATCGACGGCACCGGCAAAGTCGCGCTCAGCCACGACAACATCTCGGCCTACCCGCTCTGGGGCCCGAAGGGTCAGATCGTCTTCGCCCGCCAGCTCGGCGCCAAGTCGCGCAAATATGGGCCGGCCAACCAACTCTTCGTGATGAACGAAGAAGGCCAGCAGATCAGCCAGGTCACCCACACCAAGGTGAACGCGCTCGCCCAGGGCCTTACGCCCGTCGCCTTCTCCGCCAACGGCGCCCGCCTGCTGGCCGAGTTCGGTGGGCAGGACCAGGGCTACGGCGTCGCCGTCAGCCTCGTCACCGGAGGGGAAAAGAAACTGACCGACGATCCCGAGACGGGATTCCAGGGCAGCGCCCTCACCGCCGACGGCTCGACGATCCTCGGCACCACCGGCCTCGGCTTCGGGCCCTCGCACCCGAAGATCGTGACGATGCCCTGGGGCGGCGGTCCCGAAAAGCTGTTGGTGGCGGGCGCCTACTTCCCGAGTTGGAGCGAATGATGGGAGCGCGCATGTCGACTCTGCCGCAGCGGAAGCTGCTCGCCGCCATCTTCGTCGTCGCGGCGTTCCTCGTCCTGCCCGCGGCGGCCGGCGCGACCCTTTCCTACACCAAGGACCTCAAGCAGCCGACGCTCTTCTACGCGAAGGACAACGGCAAGGGGGCCAAGAAGATCGGTCCCGGCTACAACTCGCTCGTCTCGCCCGACGGCAAGTCCGTCATCTTCGAACGGAGCACCAGCAACGGCGTCGAAATGCGGCTCTTCTCGGTGGAAAAGGGGAAGAGCGAGCGGTTGATGAGTCCGCTGCAGGAAGGCTATCTGCGCGCCTGGTCCCCGGATTCGACCCTGGTCGCGGCGCTGACCGGCAAGCTCGACGGACCCGACACGCTGGTCGTGATCGACGTCGAAACGATGAAGCGAACGAAGATCGCCACCGGTTACTTCAACGGCTTCAGCTTCTCGCCGAAAAGCGACGAGCTGGCCTACGGCGTCTCGCAGTCGATCCACTATCCGATCAACAGCAACATCTTCCGGGTCAAGGTCGACGGCACCGGCAGGGTCGCGCTCACCCACGACCACCAGTCGGTCGACCCACTCTGGGGGCCGAAGGGGCAGATCGTCTTCGGCCGCGAGCTCGGCGCGAAGACGCGCCAGAACGGGCCGGCCAACCAGCTCTTCGTGATGAACGAAGACGGTGAACGGATCAGCCAGGTGACCCACACCAAGGTCAGTCCGCTGGCACAGGGTCTGGGACCGATCCAGTGGTCGGAAAACGGGAATCGCCTGCTCGCCGAGTTCGGCGGCGAGGACGAGAGCTACGCGGTCGCGGTCAACATGGTCACGGGGCAGGAAAGGTCGCTCAGCCCGGGGAACTCCGAGTCGGGATTCCAGGGCGCCGCGCTCTCGCCCGATGGCCAGACCGTGCTCGGCACCACCGGCCTGAGCTTCGGCGGAAACCTGCACCCGAAGGTGGTCACCAAACCCTGGAACGGCGGCAAGGAAAAGGTGCTGATCCCTGGTGGCTATCTGCCCTCCTGGGGCTCCTAGCCGCGCAGCGTTCGCAGAAACCCGTGGATAGCGCGGGTTTCTGCGAACTCGCCGGGGCGCTTGCGGGGCGCCCCTATAATTCGAAGCCACCCGCAAACCCGTCGCGCGCCCACTCGAAGAAGGCGTGGAACCCGGGAGGTAGATATGCCCAGTCGTGAGTCCGACGCCCACAGCGTCGAGCGTCCCAAGCCGGTCAAGCATTACGCGTGGGACCGTGCCTGGAAGCCCTTGGTCTCGCCCCAGAGCGTCGAAGAGAACGATGCCTGCGCGATCTACGCGTCGGTCCGCAAAGACGCGACGCCGAGCCACGAACCGATCGAGCTGGCGATTCCGGCCCTGCAGAAGATGCTCCACCGCGCCGGCAACGTCGACGGCGAGGGTGACGGCTGCGGGCTGCTGCTCGACCTGCCGCGGAAGATCTGGGCCGAGGAGGTCCGGGTCGGCGGCCACGACCCGGCGCTGACGCTCGACGACGCCTTCGCCGTCGCCCACATCTTCATCGAGCGCTCGCAGTCGCCCGAGAAGATCAAACACGACGCCCGCGAGCTGCTCGCCGAGGGCGGCTTCCGCATCCTCGCCGAGCGCGAGGGCAAGGTCGACTCGACCGCGCTCGGACCGACCGCGCGCGAGGAGGAGCCGATCTTCTGGCAGATCGCCGGCCTCGTCAGCGACGCCGAGCACCGCGACGCCGTCGTCTTCGAGCTGCTGCTCGAGCTGGAGCGCCGGCTCGGCGTCCACGTCCCGAGCTTCTCCGGCGCCACCTGCGTCTACAAGGTGATGGGCGCGCCGAACGTGCTCGGCGCCTACTACCCGGACCTCACCGACCCGCGCTTCGAGACCGTCGGCGCCTTCGGCCACAACCGTTACTCGACCAACACCTGGCCCTCGTTCAAGCGGGTGCAGCCGTTCTCGGTCCTCGGTCACAACGGCGAGATCAACACGATCGAACAGCTGCGCCAGGAGGCGAAGATGCTGGCGGTGCAGGTCACCCCGGGCGCCTCGGACTCGCAGGACCTGAACCTGACGATCGACACGATGGTCAGCCGCGAGGGCCTCTCGCTCGCCGAGGCGATGGAGATGGTGCTGCCGCCGATCGTCCACGAGATCCGCACGCTCCCCGAGGAGCTGCGCAGCTTCTACATGTACCTGCACCAGACGATGGGGCCGTTCGCCCAGGGCCCGGTCGCGCTGATCGCCCGCCACGGCGACGAGTGCGTCTTCTCCGCCGACGCGATGGGCCTGCGCCCGCTGTGGAAAGTGGAGACCGAATCGGACTACGTCTTCAGCTCCGAGCCGGGCGTCGTCTCGGTCCACAAAATGGTCTCCGAGCCGCAGCCGATGGCGCCGGGCGAGAAGACGATGGTGTTGATCGACCGCGCCTCGCGCACCTCGACCCTGCACCCGCACGCGCAGATGCTGCGGATCGTCAAGACCCGCTGGCTGAAGCGCAACGGCGTCGACAACGTCGCCTCCTACGAGCGCGCGCTGAAGTGCGGCGGCCCGCTCGAGGGCGCCGACGTCCCCGGTTACTCGGAAGCCGGCCCGGCCGAGCCGGTGAAGGTCGAAGACCGCGTCCTGGCCGGCTTCGGCTGGCAGCGCGACGACGTCAAACTGGTCCAGCAGATGGCCTCCAACGGGGCCGAGCCGGTCGGCTCGCTGGGCTATGACGGGCCGCTGGCGGCGCTCTCGCCGGAGCGCCAGAACCTCGCCGACTACTTCAAGGAGACGGTCGCGGTCGTCACCAACCCGGCGCTCGACCGCGAGCGGGAGCTCGAGCACTTCTCAACCCGGACGCTCTTCGGCCGCCGGCCGTCCTTCGACTCGGCCGCCGAGGACACGGCGACCGTCGAAACCGCCTTCCCGGTGATCCTCGGCGGGCACCACGGCCTGGCGCCGCTCTCCGACCAGACCTACCGGCAGATCGCCCGCGACCGCCAGACCTACCTGCTCGAGGACCTCTGGGAGGAGTTCCGTGGCCGCGCCGCCGCGGTCGACATCTCGCTGCTCGAGTCGGAGACGACCGCGGGCGCGATCGAGCGGATCAAGCATGAGGCGGTGAAAAAGGTCCGCAACGGGGCCGAGCTGCTGATCCTCACCGACCGCACCGTCTACGACGGCGAGCGGCGCTACCTCGACCCGCACCTGGCGACCTCGGCGGTCGATCAGGCGCTGAAGCAGTTCAAGGTCGAGCGCGGCGAAGTCAACCTGCGGCGGCGCTGCGGGATCGTGCTGCGCTCGGCGGCGCTGCGCAACGTTCACGACGTGATGCTCGCGCTCGGGCTCGGCGCCAACGGCGTCTGTCCCTACGTGATGGTCGAAGTGATCTGCGTCGAGGACTACGAGAAGGACGTCTCCAACCTCTGCGCGGCGCTGACCAAAGGCATCGAGAAAGTGATCTCGACGATCGGCATCCACGAGGTGCGCGGCTACGCCCGCCAGTTCTCCTCGATCGGGGTGAAACCGGAGCTGGCCGAGATCTTCCAGACCAAAGCCTTCGCGGCGACCGAGAAGGGCGGCACCGGCTTCGCCGAGCTCGACGCCGACACCAACGAGCGCGCCAAGGCTCTGTCCGGCGACGACGCGACCGCCAAACCGGCGAAGACGTTCCGCTTCTACCCGAAGGTCTACAAGTTCGCGATCGCGACGGCGAACGGCTCCGGCACCTACGAGGAGTACTCGGAGAAGGTCCGCGACCTGGAGAAGCAGAGCCCGATCTCGATGCGTCACATCATGGCGCTGAAGGGCGACCGCCCGGCGGTCGATCCGAGCGAAGTCGACGCCGGCGTCGGCCACCACGACTACCCGATCGTGATCTCCTCGATGAGCTTCGGCTCGCAGTCGGAACCAGCCTTCCGCGCCTACGCCGACGCGGCCAAAGCGATCAACATCCTCTGCATGAACGGCGAGGGTGGCGAGATCAAAGACATGTACGGCAAGTACCGGAAATGGCGCGGTCAGCAGATCGCCTCGGGGCGCTTCGGCGTCTCGGCCGAGATGGTGAACAGCTCCTACGTCGCCGAGATCAAGATCGGCCAGGGGGCGAAGCCCGGCGAGGGCGGCCACCTGCCGGGGAAGAAGGTCTCCGAGAAGGTCGCCGCCGCCCGTAACGCGACGCCCGGCACCGACCTGATCTCGCCCTCCAACAACCACGACCTCTACTCGATCGAGGACCTCGCCGAGCTGATCGACGAGCTGAAGACCGTCAACCCCGACGTGCGCGTGTCGGTCAAGGTCCCGGTGGTGCCAAACATCGGCACGATCGGCCTCGGCATCGCCAAGGCGGGCGCCGACATCATCACGCTGTCGGGCTTCGAGGGCGGCACCGGCGCGGCGCGCCAGCACGCGCTCCGTCACGTCGGCCTGCCGTCAGACATCGGCACCCGCGCCGTGCACCAGGCGCTGATGGAGGCGGGCCTCCGCAACCGGGTCGAGATCTGGGCCGACGGCGGTTACCGCACCGGTCACGACATCGTCAAGCTCCACTGCCTCGGCGCCAACCGGGTCGGCTTCGGGACTCTGGCGATGGTCAGCCTCGGCTGCACGATCTGCCGCGGCTGCCAGCTCGACACCTGCCACGTCGGCATCGCGACGCAGATCGAGACGACCGAGCAGGCGCAGGAGCACGGGCTGAAGAAGTTCACCCCGCAGGAGGTCGAACGGTCGGCTGAATCTGCCGCGCGCTTCTTCTCCTCGATGGGCGAGGAGGTCAAAGAGGTGGTCGCATCGCTCGGCTACACCCGCGCCCAGGACCTCGTCGGCCGCTACGACCTGCTCGAACAGGTCGCGATGAAGGACAAGATCGACCTGGCGCCGCTGATCACGCCGCTGGAGGAGTACCTCGACCTCGAGCCGCTCGACCTGCCGGTCGCCGAGGAGTTCCAGGACACCCGCGCCGAAGCGGGCCTGATCACGGCGCGGCCGATCCGCATGGAGGCGAAGTCGGCCTCGGCGGAAATCGCCAAGCTGGCCCCGGAAATCTGCGGCGGCCAGACCCTGCGCAGCGAGTTCCCGCGGGCGACCGACGCCAACGACCGGGTGCTCGGGACCGAGCTCTCGGGGGCGATCGCCCGCTCGCGGATCTTCGAAGACGGCCCCGAGTCGTCAGAAGAGATCCTCGCCAGCCTCGAGTTCAACGGCGGTTCCGTGGCCGGCCAAGGCCTCGGCGCGTTCAACTCCTACGGGGTCGCGCTGCGGGTCGAGGGCGGTGCTCAGGACGGCGTCGGCAAGACGATGCTGGGCGGCAAGATCGCGATCCTCAAGGGCAAGGGGGCGAACGGCAAGCGGCTGAACGGCTCGGTCGGCAAGTCCTTCGCATACGGCGCCCAGCGCGGCAAGCTCTACGTCCAGGGGTCGGCCGACTCGCGCTTCTGCATCCGGCTGTCCGGGGCGGACGTGGTCCTCGCCGGTGAGCCCGACGGGGACATCGACGACGCCCGCGGCTGCGTCGTCGACCGCGCCAACGTCAAGGGGTTCGCCTTCGAGTACATGACCTCGGGGCGGGCGATCGTGCTTGGCGACATCGGCCCCTGGGCCTGCGCCGGGATGACCGGCGGCCGGGTCTACGTCCGCTTCAACGCCTTCGGGATCGACCCCGAGGCGATCGAACGGCGGCTCGGGCAGGGCGCCAAAGTGGAGCTCAAAG
>JAOPZF010000172.1 GCA_025964255.1 Solirubrobacterales bacterium
GGCTGCGGCCGATCTTCGAGATCATGTTCGCCGACTTCCTGCTGCTGGCGATGGACTCGCTGGTCAATCAGGCGGCGAAGTACTGGTATGTGTCCAACGAGCAGGCCTCCTGCCCCTTGGTCGTGCGCGCGGCGATGGGCGCCGGCGGCAACTTCGGCGCGATGCACTCGCAGTCGCCGATCCCGTGGCTGCAGGGCGTGCCCGGGCTGAAGGTCGTCGCGCCGGCGACGGCGGGCGACGCGAGGGCGCTGCTGCGGCAGTCGATCCGCGACGACAACCCGGTCTGCTTCCTCGAGCACAAGCGCCTCTACTCGGTCAAGGACCCGGTCAGCGACGACGACCCCGAGGTCCTGCCGCTGGGCAAGGCCGCGGTGGTCCGTGACGGCACCGACGTGACGCTGGTCTCGATCTCCAAGGGCGTGCGCGACTGCCTGCGGGCGGCCGAGGTGCTGTCGGAGCGCGGGGTCGACGCCGAGGTCGTCGACCTGCGCAGCCTGCGCCCGCTCGACACCGGGACGGTCCTCGGCTCGGTGGCGAAGACCAACCGAGTGGTGATCGTCGAGGAGGGCCCGCTGATCGGCGGCTGGGGCGCCAACCTGATGGGCATCGTCGCCGCCGAGGGACTGCACGACCTCGACGACGCCTGGACGATCGCCTGCCCGGAGACGCCGATCCCCTACAGCCCGACGCTCGAGGATCCGTTCATGCCCGACGAGGCCAAGATCGTCCGCGAGGTCGCCAGCCGCCTCGGTGTCGACGCCGAGATCGCGACGGGGGCCTGACCATGCCCTCGACCGCGGTGCAGGACGTCGCGATGCCGCGCCTCTCCGACTCGATGGAGGAGGGGACCGTTCTCAACTGGCTGAAGCAGGTCGGCGACGAGGTCGCCGTCGGCGAGGAACTGGTCGAGATCGAGACCGACAAGGCGAACATGGGCTACGAGGCCGACGTCGCCGGGACCCTGCTCGAGATCCTGGTTCAGGAGAACGAGAGCGCGCCGGTGGGGGCGGTTATCGCCCGGATCGGGGAGCCGGGGGCGGAGCTTCCGGACAAGGGATCGGCCGCTGCGCCCGCGGGTCCTGCCACCGCAGGGGACCCACCGTCGCCTCCGGTAGCTGAAGCTTCCTCGGCAACGGTTCCCCCTACGGCGTCACCCGCGGCCCCGGCCGCTTCGGGGAACGGACGGGTCAAAGCGTCGCCGTTGGCTCGGCGGGTCGCCTCGGAGCTGGGTGTGGACCTGGCGACCCTCGTCGGCTCCGGACCGGCAGGCCGCATCGTCAAGCGCGACGTAGAGAACGCTCCGCCTGCGGGTGGCACGGTAGGGGGGACCCTGCCTGAGGAAGCTTCAGCTACCGGAGGGCAGGGTGGGTCCCCTGCCGTGACAGGACCCGCAAGCGCAACGCCTGGTCCCTCGTCGCCCGAGACCGCCAAGGGTCAGGTCGAGGTCATCGAGCTGACCAAACTCCAGCAGGTCGTCTCCAGGCGGATGTCTGAATCGAAGGCCACCGCGCCGCACTTCTACCTCACCACCGAGGTGGATATGGGTGCTGCTGTCGCCGCTCGGGCCCGGATCAAAGAGATCTCCGGCGAGGGTGAAGTGGTTCCCTCGTTCAACGACATGGTCGTGAAGGCGTGCGCCATCGCGTTGAGGAAGTTCCCGCGGGCCAACGGGGCCTATAAGGACGGGCGCTTCGAGTTGTACTCGCGGATCAACGTCGGGATCGCCGTCGCCGCCGACGACGCGCTCGTGGTGCCGACGATCTTCGACGCCGACAAGAAGGGTCTGCGGGAGATCGCGGCGGATGCTCGGTCGCTGGCGGGCAAAGTCCGCGACGGCGGGATCACTCCGCCGGAGCTGTCGGGCGGCACCTTCTCGGTGTCGAACCTCGGCATGTACGGGATCAAGTCGTTCGGCGCGATCGTCAACTCACCGCAGGCGGGCATCCTCGCCGTCGGTCAGATCGCCGATCGCCCCGTGGTCGAGGACGGCCGGGTCGTCCCCGGCAAGCTGATGGAGATGACCCTCAGCTGCGACCACCGGATCCTCTACGGCGCCGACGGCGCCGGGTTCCTCGCCGAGATCAAGCGCATCCTGCAAGAGCCCCTCGCCCTGTCCCTCTAGGGATCGGGCGAGGGTCAGACGGGGTCGGCAGCCCGCTTGATCCTCCATCGCCGGCAGGGTCCCCAGTTCAGGACGAGACCCTCTGGAGTGAACAGTTGCCAGTACTCGGGGTCGTCCGGGACCTCGTCGTCCTGAGGGACCGGCTCCGCCTCGAAGTGGGTGCCGTCCATGAACACGATCGTCAGCCTGCCCGAGGGCTCATCGAAGTCGGCGCCGACCACGGTCTTTCCGACCACGACATCGGGATCCGAGGGCGAGTAGTCGGCGTCCCAGGTGACGAACCACCAGTCGCCGCCCTTCGCGTCCGTCACCTGTATCTGGATCGTGTCGGGGTAGGCCGGGTGCGCCTCCGTGACGCGGCCGCGGAAGCGGCTCAGCAATTCGCCGGGAGAGAGATCTGGAATCACGGTCGCCATCTGTCTTCCCTCCATGCTCGCAGCCAAATAATCAGTTTTCCACAGGGCCAATGGCTCTTTTCTCCGAACGCGCGCTTCTCCGTGTGGAAATCCTTCGATGCAAGGCGTATCTCCCTTTCTCTCAGGCCGACCTCCTTGCAGGCCTGCCTGAACTGCCTGGTGTCGCGGGCCGGAGCCATCGACGTCTCAAGGGCCGGCGGCGCTCGATCTCTCCCCCTAGAGTGATCCCGTGCTGCTCTACGACAACGCCATTTCCGGCAATTGCTACAAGGTCCGCCTCCTCTTTTCGCTGCTCGGCATCGAGTACGAGCGGCGCGAGGTGTCGGTCATCGATCGATCGAACCGGGCGGAACTGCTGGGGGACCTGAACCCGGGGCTGCGGGTGCCGACGCTGGTGCTCGACGACGGCCGACCGCTGGCCGAGTCCGACGCGATCCTCGTCTACTTCGCCGAGGGCACCGAGTACCTGCCCACCGACAGGTACGAGCGCGCCCAGGCGCTGCAGTGGATGTTCTTCGAGCAGTACAGCCACGAGCCGAACATCGCCGTGCTGCGGTTCTGGGCACATGCGGAGATCAAGCCCGACCCGCGCGAGGCGCTGGCGAAGTTCAACGGCGGGCTGGCCGCGCTCGAGGCGATGGAGCGCCACCTCACCGGGCGCGACTTCTTCGTCGGCGACCGCGCGACCGTCGCCGACATCGCCCTCTACGCCTACACCCACGTCGCCGACGAGGGCGGCTTCGAGATCGCCCGCTTCGAGGCGATCGGCGCCTGGCTCGAGCGCGTCCGGACCCTTCCCGGCTACGTCTCGATCTAACAGTCGCCATCCCGGCGGGTCGGGCCGGTTCGTCGTGTCGCGGACCATCGCAATCCCGGGTTTTGCGGATTCGCGTTCCGCCGACCCCTTGCGCGGCGCCGACTCGGCGGTAGGTTGCCTCTTGCGACCGGGAGAGACCGGGGCCCCGCGAAAGCCAGGTGGGGCGGCGGTTCTCTAAGGCGACGCGACCGAGCTTCTGAGCGCGAAGGCTACGCGCAGCGGCAGGCGACGAGCGTCCCCCTGGTCGTTTTTTCGTGCCTTTTTTCGTGCGCCTCTGCGTCGAGTCCGGGACTCGGATCCGCGGCCTGGGAGACCTCACCTACACAACTTGTAGAGGTTCGGCCGGATTTGGATTATCGATCGTCGCCTTTGGGTAGGTCTGGCCGGGACAACATAAGTCCCATGCACCGCACGCTTCTCCAAAGCCAATGGGCGGGCACCCGGGAAAGCCGCGCCCTGTTTCGGCGCGCGAGGCTGGAAGGAGAAGCGATAGATGAGTGCACTTGCGAATGAGGTTCGTCACGGGTTGTCCGAGCGGGAGTTGTGGAGCCGCTTCGCCGACCAGCGTGACCAGGCGGCGCGCCGCAAGCTCGTCGAGCTCTACATGCCCCTGGCGCGCAGGATGGCGAGCCGTTACGCGGGAGTGTCGGAGCCTTTCGACGACCTGCTCCAGGTCGCCAGCCTCGGCCTCGTGAACGCCGTCGATCGCTTCGACTCGAGCCGTGGCACTCCCTTTGCCGGCTTCGCCAAGCCGACGATCCTCGGCGAGCTCAAGCGACACTTCCGCGACAAGGTCTGGACGGTGCGGGTGCCGCGCTCGATCCACGACCGGATGGGCGAAGTCGAGCGGGCGACCGAGAAGCTGACCCTGGAGCTGCACCGTCCGCCGCGGGTCGACGAGCTCGCCGCCGAACTCGGGATCGAAGCGTCCGAGGTGCTGGAAATCCTCGAGGCCCGGCACAATCGCCGACCGCTTTCGCTCGACGCCCCGCCGAGCGGCGAGGATCCTGATGACTTCTCCGGCGCCGAGTGGGTCGGTCGCCCCGACGGCAACTTCGACCTTGCCGAGGACCGGATCGCGATGGAAGCTGTGTTGCCGAGCCTCGACGAGCGCGAGCGCGAGGTGCTGCGCCTACGCTTCGTCGAGGAACTGCCGCAGACCGAGATCGCCCTGCGGATCGGTTGCTCGCAGATGCACATCTCGCGGCTCCTCCGCCGCGCCCTGGACAAGCTGCGCGAGGAGGCGGAGGGCGGGCCGGCCGGCGAGGTCCGCGCCGACGAGGAGAAGGCCGCGGCCTGAGGTTGCGGCCTTCCCCGCGGAGGCTAGATCGAAGCCGGCCGACCGAGACCGGCGACCTCGTCGCCAGCCGTCCCCTCGGCGGTCGCCGCGACCCGCAGCACCGTCTCCTCGGCGTGGGGGCGACCGATCACCTGCAGGCCGACCGGCAGCCCTTCGCGCAGCCCGATCGGCACCGAGACCGCCGGCCCGTCGAGCTGGCTGAACGGCATCGCGCAGGAGAGCAAGGCGGTGCGGGTGCGGCGGCGCTCGCCGCGGATCGTCAGCTCCTCGGCCTCGATCGGCGGCGCCAGCACCGGCAGGGTGGGGGCGAGCAGCGCGTCGAGGCCGTCGATCGAGGCGGCGAATTCGCCGGTGAAGAGGCGGCGGTGGCGCTGGGCGCGAAGGTAGGCCTCGGCGCCGAGCGCGTAGCCGGGCTCGATCCGTGCTCGCACCTCGGGCGCGTAGAGGTCGCGCTGGCGCTCGAACCAGGACGCGTGCGCGGCGGCGACCTCGCAGCATTGGACGATCCGGTGGATCGCGCTGGCGCGGGCGAGGTCGGGGAGCGCCACCTCGACGATCTCGGCACCTTCCTCGCGCAGCGCCTCGACCGCGAGGCCGATCGCCTCGGCCACCGGCTCTTCGCAGATGTCGAGAAGCTCGGTCGCGAGCCCGAGCCGCATGCCCCTCACTTCCGGCCGCGGCGCCGGCGATTCGCGCCCCGTCATCAGGTCGAGGACGAGCGCGGCGCCGGCGACGTCTTTGGCGAGCGGGCCGACCGCGTCGAGGCTCCAGGCCAGCGGTACGACACCGTCGGCGGGGACGAGGCCGCGGGTGGGGCGGATGCCGACGACGCCGCAGAGGGCGGCGGGCACACGGATCGAGCCGCTCGTGTCGGTGCCGATCGCCGCCCCCGCGAGGCCACCCGAGACCGCCGCCGCCGGCCCCGAGCTCGAGCCACCGGTCAGCCGCGTCGGGTCCCAGGGGTTGCGGCAGTCGCCCTTGTGCGGGTTGCGCCCGTCGATGCCGCAGGCGAACTCGTTGGTGTTGCCCTTGCCGACGACGATCGCGCCGGCGGCGCGCAGTCGCGCCACCACGGTCGCGTCGCGATCCGGATGGCGGACCCACTCGGCGCCGCCCGCGGTGGTCGGCATCCCGGCGACGTCGACGTTGTCCTTGACGCAGATCGGCATCCCGGCCAGGGGACGACGCGGGTCGGGCTCTCCGCCGCGGGCGAGCTCGATCGCTTCGACCTCGGCGGCCTCCGCCCGGGCCCCTTCGAGGTCGAGGTGGAGGTAGGCGTTCAGGGTCGGGTTGAGTCGCTCGGTCGCCTCGATCGCCGCCTCGACCCGTTGCTCGATCGCGCCCATCCCGCTCACGCCCAGTCCTGCGGTCCCTGGACCGGCGCCACACCATCGACCTCGGGCGCCGACATCGCCGCGGCGAGCGCCTCGAGCTCCGCCAGCTCGGCGGCCACCTGCGCGTCGGCACCAAGTTGGTTCGGGTCGCTCACCGACGCAAGCCTAGCCACCGTCGGGTAGAAGCTCTCCGGTGTCCGCGGCGCTCCATCAATCCGGGCCTCCCTTCGTCCTCATCGCGGGGCTGCTGATGATCGGCCTGGTCGCCAACCGCGACGGGCTCTTCGCCTGGGGTGGAGCGCGGTTGCAGGCGCTCCCCGGTGGTGCCTTCGCGCTGCTCGCCGCGGCGCTCCTCCTCGACGCCGTCGTCACCGCCGTCCTCAACCTCGACACCGCGGTCGTCTTCCTGACCCCGGTGCTGGTCTTCGCCGCCCGCCGGCGCCGGGTCGCGGTCGAGCCGTTCCTCTTCGGCTGCGTCTTCATGGCCAACGCCTCGTCGCTTTTCCTGCCCGGCTCGAACCTCACCAACCTGCTCGTGCTCGACGCCCACGGCGGTGGGTCGGGCGCTTCCTTCGCGGCGAAGATGTTCCCGCTGGCGATCACCGCCGCGGTGGTGACCGCGGTCGGGATCGCGCTCAGCTTCCGCCGGGCGCTCGCCGCCCGCCCCTCCGGTTCGATCGGTGACGTCGACCGTCCCCAGGTCGTCCTCGGCGCCGGCGTCCTCGCCACCGCCGCGGCGATCGTCTTCGTGCTGGTGCTGCGCAACCCGGCGCTCGAGGTACTCGGGGTCGGCCTTGCCGCCGTCGGCGTCGAGCTGCTCCGCTCCGAGCTCTCCCTCTCTGACGTCTGGCGCGTCGTCGGCCCGCCGAGCCTCGCCGCCGCCTTCGTCCTCACCGTCGCCCTCGGAACCCTCGCCCGCCACTGGGACGGCCCGGCCGAACTGATCGCCCACGCGAGCGGGCCCGAGACCGCCGGCCTCGCCGCGATCTCCACCGTGCTCGTCAACAACCTGCCCTCGGCGGCCCTGTACTCGGCCCACTCGGTCGACCACTCGCGGATGCTGCTGCTCGGCCTCAATGTGGGGCCGAACCTGGCGGTGACCGGGGCGCTCTCGGCGCTGCTCTGGTTCCGCGCCGCGCGCGAGGTCGACGCCCGCCCCTCTTTACTCGAGTTCTCCCGTCGCGGGGTACCGTTGGCCCTGATTGCGATGGGCGCCGCGATCGTGGTAGGAATGTTGACCTGACGGGTCGAGAAGGAAGCCTCCCCGCAAGCACTTAGCGCTAATCTAGTTAAACCTGATCAGAATTTAGGAAGAGGAGACGGAAATGGCTTTGAGACTGGGCGACGAGGCTCCAAACTTCGAGGCGGAGACGACCGAGGGGCGCATCAACTTCCACGACTGGCTGGGTGACTCCTGGGGCGTGCTGTTCTCGCACCCGAAGGCGTTCACGCCGGTCTGCACGACCGAGCTCGGCTACATGGCCTCGATCGAGCCCGAGTTCGCCAAACGCAACACCAAAATCATCGGCCTGTCGGTCGACCCGCTCGAGAGCAATGAGGACTGGGCGAAGGACATCGAGGAGACGCAGGGCACGGCCCCGAACTACCCGCTGATCTCCGACGCCGACTTCTCGATCTCGAAGGCCTACGGGATGCTCCCGGCCGAGGTCTCGGGCGACGCCTCCGACCGCACCCCCGCCGACAACCAGACGGTCCGCAACGTGTTCGTCGTCGGTCCCGACAAGAAAGTCAAACTGATCCTCGTCTACCCGATGACCACCGGGCGCAACTTCGACGAGGTGCTGCGGGTCATCGACTCGCTGCAGCTGACCGCCAAAAACAAAGTGGCGACGCCGGCGCAGTGGCAGAAAGGCGACGACGTGATCATCGCCGGCTCGGTCAAAGAGGACGAGGCGAAAGAGCTGTTCGGGACCTGGGAGTCGCCGAAGCCCTACATCCGGATCGTCCCGGACCCGAGCAAGGCATAGGTCCTGTACTGAGCTAACACTCAGGTTCGCGCTCGGCTGCGGCAGCTGCGCAGTCGGGCGCGCGCCCGGCGCTTGCCTGTTGGAGCAGCTCGAACAGCTGCTCCCGCTGGCCGTCGCTGAGGGCCCCGAGGACCTCGTCCTCGGCGGCGCCGATTGCCGCCTCCGCGGCGGCCAGGCGCTCCTCGCCGGCCGGCGTCAGCTCGACGATGTGACGGCGGCGGTCCTCCACCGCGCGGCGGCGCAGGATCAGGCCCTCGGCCTCAAGCTCGTTCAGCAAGCCGACCAGGTTGGTGCGGTCGACCCCCAGCTCCGTCGCCAGCTCCTGCTGCCCGGTGACGCCGCCGTTCTCTCGCATCACGGTCAGCGCGACGAGATGGCGCGGTCGCAAGCCCAGCGGCTCGAGCTCCTGCTCGGACGCCATCCGGATCAGCCGCGCGAGGTGGTTCATCAGCGCGGAGGAGCGGTGAGAGGCGGCTTTGGGCGATACGGCCATCGAACCAGCTTAGACCGCACCGCAGCGGGCCGGAAAGGGAGACCCTGAGCGAACCTCCCCGCAGTTCGTGAGCGAAGGGTCTCCCTTTCCGGCCACCCGGGACACCTGGCATACTCCGCAAACCGTTGGTTCTAAGCAAACGATTTGCAAAGGAAAACCCATGTCACATCTTCTCCACATCGACTCGAGCATCCAAGGGGACCGGTCGATCAGCCGGGCGCTGACCGCGCGCGCCGCCGGCCGTTGGCACGCCGCGCATCCCGGCAGCTCGGTGACCTACCGCGACCTGGCCGTCGACCCGATCCCGCACATGTCCCCGGCCGGTGCCGAGGCCCGCTTCGTCCCCGTCGACCAGCACAATGAGGCGCAGGCCGCCTCCTGGGCGCTGTCGATCGAGCTGATCGAGGAGGTCGACGCCGCCGACACGGTCCTGCTCGGCCTGCCGCTCTACAACTTCGGCCCGCCGAGCACGGTGAAGGCCTGGGTCGACCACCTGATCGCGCCCGGCCTCTCGATCGACGCGGCGACCGGCGAGGGCAAGCTCGGCGACACCGAGATGATCGTCCTCCAGGCCCGTGGTGGCGGGTATGGCGAGGGCACGCCGCGTGAGGGTTGGGACCACGCCCAGCCGTGGCTGCCGCACGGGGTGGCGCTGACCGGCCTCGAGCCGCGCTTCATCACCGCCGAGCTGACCCTCGCCGACGTCAATCCGCAGATGGCCGACCTCCGCGACCTCGCCGCGGCCAGCCTGAAGGCCGCCGAGGCCTCGGTCGACGAGCTCTGGGAGACGAGCGCGGTCGTCTAGCCGGTCGCCGGAGGCGGCGGGGCGATCTGACTGGTCGCCACCGAGTCGAGCAGCGCGCGGGCCTCGTCGGGGTCCTCGCCGGCGGCCTGCATCAGGTCGAAGGCGATCGCCCGGGTCTGGCCGAAGATCATCGTCGGCCAGAGCGAGTTGTGGACATCGGCGGCGCCCGCCAGCTCGACCGCGTGGGAGGCGCGTTCGCGGACGTCGGCGCGGGCGCCCGACTCGCCCCGCCCCGCCGCGTCGAGCGACCGCGTCGCCGCCGCCAGGCTCTCGACCCCTTCGGCGAGGCGGGGGTCGAGGTGGGCGCCGCGGCGGATCGCGGTGGTCGCGGCGCGGGCGAGGACGCGGGCGTCGCGGACGGCGTAGTCGATCTGCGGCGCCGCGTCGGCCTGCGGGTCGAGCTCCTCGAGGAGGACGCGGCGGCGGGGCGAGAAGGTCGCGATCTCGCCGGCCTCGGTAACCGCGTCGTAGAGGACGTCGACCCCGGCGTCGAGCTTGCGCGAGCCGGAGAGGGCGGCCTCGGCGTCCTTGAGGTCGCCTTTGGCGAGCGCCGCTGCGACGTCCTCGAGCGCCGCCGCGAGGTCGGCGAGCGCACCGCGCCGCGCCTCGACGACTGCCGAGAACGGGTCGTGGAAGGAGAAGACGAGGCCGAAGCCGATCGCCACGGCGCCGCCGACGCAGGCGTCGAGGAAGCGATCGATCTCGGCGCCCTGGCCGGGCAGGGTCATGATCAGGAGGGCGGAGACGGCAGCCTGGTTGATCAGTATCTGGCTGCCGTTGAGGAGCAGCGACACCGACATCACCAGGGCGACGAGGATGGTGACCTGGAGCCCGCCGACGCCGATCAACTTGACCAGCGCGGCGGCGATGCCGATGCCGACGGCGACGCCGAACGAGAGCTCGATCGCCCGCCGGCGCGGCTGGCCGCGCGAGAGTCCGAGCGAGATGACGGCCGCCGCGGGGGCGAAGAAAGGCTCGGGCTGGCCGACGATCAGGCGGGCGAGAAGCCAGGCGATGCCGGCGGCGACCGCCGACTGGAGGATCGCCAGCCACGCGTTCGAGAGCAGATCGAAGCGCAGGCGGGCCGCGCCGCGGACGCGTTGCTCGAGGGCCCAGTCGCGGGACGGCATCGGGTCGAATCTACCCCGGTTCCGGGACGAGATTGGCGGGGGCGATCGTCAGGAGGACCCTTCTCTCACGAGTTGCGGGGCGGGCGTGAGGGGGACCCTTCGCTCACGAACTGCGGGAGGTTCGCTCAGGGTCCCCCTCACGCCCGCTCACCGGCGCGGGCTAGGGTGCGCGGGGTTCGGTCGGGCTTGCTTGCGTTGATCGGGTGCGTCGTGGGGGTGCTCGTGGTGGGTCGAACGCCGGCCTCGCCTATCGCTAGGCGGCAGTGATCGACTTCAACTACGAGCACCCGGTGTTCGGCCGCGGCTCGGGGATCTTTCTCCACGTCAGCCACCACAGTCCGACCGCGGGCTGCGTCTCCCTGCCCGAAGCCGACCTGCTCGGCATCCTCCGCTGGATGCGACCCGGCGCGAGGATCCTGATCGGCGCCACCCACTGGCTGCGCTCCCTCAAATCGCGCTAGGGGTACTCCACACCCCAAAGCGATTGAAGGAGGAATCAAAGATGTTGCAGAAGCTGGGGCGCCGGCGCCCCTCGCCGGCGATGATCGTCGCACTGGTGGCGCTCGTCGCCGCGCTCGGCGGCACCGCCTACGCGGCGGGCCAGATCAACGGCAACTCGATCCAGAAGCAGTCGATCGGCGGCGGCAAGCTGAAGAAGCAGACGCTCACCGGCTACCAAGTGAACGTGAACAAGCTGGGCGAAGTACCGCTGGCGAAACGGACGACGCACACCTTCTGGGCGGTCGTCCACAATCCGGCCGGCCCCGGGAACGCGACCCTGACGCGGGCCTCCGACGCCGGAGTCATCACCGCCACCGAGGCGGCCGGAGCCGTCGACGTGATCTTCCCGATCAGCGTCTCCGATTGCGCCAACGTCGCCGGCCGCAACAACGACGGCACCTCGCCGCCGGTCGCCGGCTACGCCCAGACGAACGTCTCGCCGGCCAACCCGAACGCGATCGAAGTCCACACCAAAGACAAAGACGGCAACAACGAGGACAGCGACTTCCAGCTCATTGTCGTCTGCCCGTAAAGCCGTTACACCCCGCGGTTGACGGGCCGAAAACTCAAGCATGGCTGGAGTTTTCGGCCCGTCAACGGGGTGGTGATGCGGAGGTGTGCCGGATCAGCCGCCTTGGACGGCGAATTTGATCTTCTTGCTGCCCTTTTTTGCGATCTCGGGGACGAGGCCTTCGGGCGCTTCGAACTTGCCGATCGCGGTCTTCCAGCCGGAGACCTGTTTGCCTTCGAGACCTCCCGCGATCACTTTGTAGGCTTCCGCGCAGCTGACCCCGCCTTCGACGGTGATCGCCTTCACCGGGATGTGGATGTTCGGGCCTTCTTCGGGCTTGATCGAGATGCTCTTGTTGGCGCACTTGGTCCCCGCGGCGGAGGCGGCGGTGGGGGCGACGGCAGCGGTGGTGCCGGCCAGCGAGGCGACGGCGGCGAGGACCGCGGAGGCCCGGACGAGATGAAGCTTGGCGTTCATGTACTTCCTTTCTCGGCGCGCGACAACGCGGCGCGCGCTCAGGTTTGGTGCAGCCGGTGGATCATTCCCTGCACGCCCATGGATAGCTAGGACGAGAGCGCACGAATTTCGACTGAAGTACGAGCTAATACGTACTTTTTGCGTAGATCCGTGCGGCTGGGTCCGATCCGGGCGCCCGGCGTGACTTCCTGGCTCTCGGTTACCGTCGTGGTTCGTGGCGAGCACCGTCGAACCGCTTAGGTATTCCCGTCCGACACCGCCGCCCCGGCGTCGGCGCTTCTGGCTGATCCCGCTCCTGGCGGGCTTCATCCTGGCCCTGCTGATCGCCGCGGCGCTGGTCCGGGCGGAGACGAAAACGACCCCCTACCTGCGGGTCCATCGCCTGCTGCCGACGCAGGTGAAGCTGCCCGGCAAACCCTTCAAGCCGGCCTGGCCGAGCGAAGGGGAGGCGACGATCGCGGTCGAGGGCGTCGGCAGCCTCGGCGCCACCGGCGGCCAGAAGCCCGTGCCGATCGCCAGCGTCGCCAAGGTGATGACCGCCTACCTGACTTTGAAGAAGTTCCCGCTGAAGCCGGGCGCCGAAGGCTTCAAGGTGCGGATCTCTCAGGCGCAGGTCAACGAAGAGCGCGAACGGGTGGCGCTCGACCAGTCGACGGTCGCGGTGCGGGCGGGGGAGGTGCTCTCGGAGCGGCAGCTGCTCGAGGCGCTGCTTCTGCCCTCGGCAAACAACATCGCGGCGCTGCTGGCGATCCACGACTCCGGCAGCACCGGCGCTTTCGTCGAGCAGATGAACGCGACCGCGCGCGAACTGAGCATGGACCAGACGCACTACACCGACCCGAGCGGCTTCGAAGCGAGCACCGTCTCGACCGCGACCGACCAGGTGAAG
The DNA here is from genome assembly GCA_025964255.1 of Solirubrobacterales bacterium. Classification (GTDB taxonomy): domain Bacteria; phylum Actinomycetota; class Thermoleophilia; order Solirubrobacterales; family 70-9; genus VAYN01. The sequence goes on from JAOPZF010000172.1 coordinate 12,784, forward strand.
TTGGCGCGGATGGCGATGCAGGATCCGACCTTCGCCCAGATCGTCGCCAAGACCTCGACCGTGCTGCCGGTCGTCGGCCGCGTCCTGAACTACAACGAACTCGCCGGCCGCGACGGCTACGTCGGGATCAAGACCGGCTCCGACGAAGCGGCGGGTGGTTGCCTCCTGTTCGCCAAGCGGATGACGGTCGGCGGACGGACCTTCACCCTGATCGGCGCGGTCTTCGGCCAGCGCGACGGCGAACTGGTGCCGGCGGCGCTGGCGGCCGCGGACCGGCTGGGCGAGTCGGTCGCGGCCGGGGTCAAGGAGCGGGTCGTGCTGCCCGCCGGGACCAAGGTGATGACGCTCGAAAACGCCGACGGCAGCACCGTCGCGGTGAAGACCTCGCGCCCGTTGCGCGAGGTCGGCTGGCCGGGGATGCCGACCACGCTCCACCTCAACATCGGCCCGGCGCGGCACACCGCCAAGGAGGGCGAACGGTGGGGGACGGTGATGATGCGGGGCGCCGGCACGCTTACCCGCGTCCCGGCGGTCGCGGCGGCCTCGCTCGGCGAACCGTCGCTGACCTGGCGCCTCAAGCACCTGCCGTGATCAAAGCCGCGCCCGCGCCGGGCGCCGCTGCGTGACTACTCGGTCTTCTCGGCCTCCACGACGACGGCGGGAGCCGGAGCGACGGCGGGGGCGCTCTCCTTGCCCTCGATCGAATCTTTGAACTGACGGATGCCGGAGCCGAGGCCGCGTGCCGCCTCAGGCAGCTTTTTCGGTCCGAGGACGAGGACGGCGATGATCAGCACAACCAACAGGTGCATCGGGCTCTCCAGGCCACTGAACATGATCTGCCTCCTCAAGGGGGGGGTACGGGGTCAAAGAAGCCTACGCCCGTAGGCAAGCGACGGATCAGTCTTCGCCGCCGGGGTGCGAGCCGTTGCCTTCGGCCGCCTTCCCGAGCCCCTGCACGTGGCCGCCCTCGACGACCTTGGCGCAGTCCTGCGGCTCCGGGTCGATCCCGTCGATGATCGCGGTGCCTTCCGGGTGGCCTTTGTTGCCGCACTGGATGTACCAGTCCTTGACCCCGTCGGCGGCGACGATCACGTCGTTGCC
>JAOPZF010000179.1 GCA_025964255.1 Solirubrobacterales bacterium
GTCCGGACCGATGCAAATCGCCCTCTTCATCTCGATCGTGGCCGCTATGTTCAGCGGCCACGGACATCAGCACGGACACGCCCAGCAGAAGAACTGCTTCTCCAACCTGCGCGCTTGCGGCTATCCCGCCCCGGCGACCACCGGCGTCCCCGCGGGCGTCAAGCTGAAGCCGAGCGGCTCGATCACGGTAACCAAGCCGGGCACCGTGATTTCGGGCCTCGAAGTTACTGGCACGATCAACGTGCTCGCCGACGACGTCACCATCGAAGACACGAGGGTGATCCAGAACGGGACCTGCGGGCCGACCACCGCCTGCGGCAACTACGCCATCCGCACTGACGAGGGCGCCACCGAAACGACGATCCGCAACGTCGAGACGGCCACCCTCCCCGGCCAGACCTGCCAGCAGGACATCCGGGACACCGGTGGCAGTCTGAAGATCGAAGACTCCTACCTGCATGCATGCGACGGCAACATCTACTCGCAGGGTCCGACGGTCCTGAAGGACTCCTACGGGATCACCAAGTTCGTCATCTCCAGCGACCACATCGAGAACGTCTATACGAACGAAACCAGGTTCACGGCGATCCACGACACCTTGCTCAACCCGATCGACCAGACCGCGGTGATCTTCGGCAACTCCGGCGACGGCACCGACGTCACCAACTGCTCCAACCAAATCACGATCAAGGAAAGCCTGCTCGCCGGCGGCGGCTACTCGCTCTACCCCTGCGCGCACTCCACGCAGCCGGGCTCGAGCTCCTTGGTGGTCGAAGGAAACCACTTCGCCCGGTGCGTCACCAAGGAAGGCTACGAACCGGACGGCGGCACGCATCCCTGCGTCGGCGGCGCCGATGCGAGCGGCTATTACCCGAACTCCGGCTCCTTCGGCATCGCCGCCTACTACTACCCCGGCACCGGCACCTGGCGGGGCAACGTCTGGGACAACAACCTGGCCAAGGTCTGTCTTGACGGACGCACCGTCCGCAAGAGCTGCACGCGCTAGCGCGCCCGTCTAGCCAACCGTGGTCAAAGCGGCTTCGGCCCGCCTGCGCCGAACGCGGGCCGGATAGCTGCGGACCTGCCGCACGGTCGGCATCACGTGTTCCTCGGAGGCCGCGGTGACACACATCGCCGCGAGGAAGAAGAACAGGTACGGAGCCTGCGGGAAGGTCAGGATGTCGTAGAGCGACGTCGCGACGGCGAAGGCCAGACAACCGGCCGCCGCAGCCAAGGCGGGCGGCCCACGCAGGGGATTGTCCGACCTCGCGACGAAGCGGACGATGAAGACCGGGCTCAGGATCAACGCCAAGAAAGCGAGCAGGCCGAGCAGGCCAACCTGGTAGAGCTGGCCTAGGTACTCGTTGTCGAAGATCCGGTAGGTATCGGCTTTGATCGAGTTGAGCGTCCCGTACCCACGGCCGAGCGCGGGGTGGGTCAGCAGGTCGGGGACGACCGCAGCGTAGTCCGCGGTACGGCCGTCGGTGGAGGCTTGGTCGCCGCCTCCGGTCAACTGCTGGAAGGAGCTGATCGTACCCCCCGCCAAGATCACTCCGAGGACGAGGGCAACCGCGGCGTACGGCAGCATGGGCAGCATCTTGCGCGGTCTGATCGCGAATAACGCGAGTACCGCCACCGCCGGCACGATCACGCCGGAGCGGCGCTGAGTGACCAGCGCGCCGGAGACGATCAGGCAGGCGAGAAGCCCCCAGAGAAGGCGCCGTTTCAGGTCCGGGGCAAGCGCCGCGAACAAGACCGCGAAGGGGACCGCCATTCCGAGCAACGAGGCGACGGAGAGCGCATGCCTGGTCGGACCCGAGATCAAGGGTCGGCCAGGCTCCGCCGGCCCGCCGGCTTCTTCGATCGGCGCCTGTTCGACGGTCGCGATCGGCGAGAAGATCGCCGCGGCCGTGGTGTGGAAGAGGTTGGTGTCGGTTTTCTGCTCGTAGATCGTGCCCGCCGAGGTCAGCGAGGCGAGGACGACGATCAGGACGCCGAAGGCGCGCAACTCGGTGACCCGCAGGGAGACGGCGAATACGGCGAATACGGCGACCAGCGAGAAGAGCAGCGCGATCCGTTTCTCGGCGGTATCCCATTCGCCCAGGTTGGTGATCCGATCGATGTTGAAGACGATGCTGATCACCGCGATGGCGACGAAGATGATGATCGGCGCCGCCCAGCCGCGCGGCCGCAATCGCAGCCGACCGGAACGACGCCCGAGCAGCACCCCGCCGAGCCAGACGATGACGATCAGGGCGACGAAGAAGCGGTCGAAGCCCGAGCTGAAGGGCAGGTGCACCTTCATCTGCATGCCGTCGATCGGCAGCAGGAAGATCGACGCCAGGAAGGCGGCGAAGAGCCACGGCAGGGGCCGCCGGGTTCGCGGCCACGAATCGATGCGCTGCTCCGGGGTCACGTCGTCAGAGCGTGCGTTCGAGGTATGGACGGATGATGTTCGCGGTCCGTTCCGCGTCGCTTCCGTCCGGGCCGCCGTTCTTGCCGCGGCCGCCGTCCGGCGGCGTCGAGGCCTCGCGCCAACCCTTGGCGATCGTCCGCGCCGGGATCAGGAGCAGGCACCAGCCGATCAGGACGATGAAGAAGACCAAAGCCGCGATCTGCGCGTTCGCCCCGGCGTTCACCACTCCCCCGGTCGCGTCGCCGAGCTGGCGAACCTCGACCCGGAGTCCGGCGGGGGTGTTCTGCTTTTCCTGGATGCTCTTGATGTAGGAAGAAAGGGCGACAGGTACCGCGTCGGCCAGACGCTTGGCGCTGTCGCTGGTCGGCGCCTGGGCGTAGACGGAAATGATCGGCAGCGTCGGATTGTTCTCGAAGCGCAGGCGATAGAGCGCCCGCTCGCCAATGATCTGCGAGCTGCGCTTCTCAGCGGTCGGTTCCTGCTCGAAGAGCGGCAGGTTCTGTTCGTAGGGCCCCTGGCCCTCGATCGCGTCAGCCGGCAGCTTCGCTTCGCGGGCGATCAGTTGGGTCGCGATCGGACTGGCGAGAAACCGCGAAAACACCTGCGCCCGCGTGTTCAGCGGCTCGACTTCTTCGCCCAGATTCGCGAACGCCGAGTTCGGCGTGTCGACGAGGATCTGCGTCGACGCGGTCGAGAACACATTGGTGCGACTGCTCAACGAGGGCGGGAACAGGCCCACCTGGAAGACGCTGACCGTGGCCGCGGCCACGGCGATGAGGATGCCGACGCCGAGCCAGTAGCGGCGTCGCCAGAGGGCCTTGAGGATCCGCGCGAGTTCCATGCGTCCCTAACCGTGGCGGCGCACGCCACGCGCGCCGTTGCCGTTCGGCACGACCAAGCTCGGCGTCGGCTCGCTGATGTCCGGCGCTTCGAAGATCCGCCGCTCGTCGAGATCCTCGCTGCGCCAGGCGGCGACGAAACGCGGGATCCCGAGGATCAGCAGCAACCCGAGCGCCAGTACGACGATGATGATGAGGGCAGCAATTTTCGCCCCCGACCCACTGCCGACCGCCGCCGCCTGCGCCGGACCCAACTCACGCAGCTCGACTCGTTCCCGATCCGGAGTGTCCTGGTGATGCTGAACGTTCTGGATCAGCCTGCGGAGAGCTTCCGGTGCCGCCGCTGCGAGCGCTCGCGCCTCATCGACGGTGGGCGCTTTGGTCGAGACCGCCACGATCGGCAGTTCGGAGACCTCGGTGAAGGCGAGTTGGTAAGGACGGGTTTCAGGTGCTTCGGCGCCTGGGACCTCTTCGGGGAAGGGCTGCGGCCCGACGACTTCGATCTGGTCCGCCGGAACGCCGGCTTGGCTGGCGATTTCCCTGACGATGTCCCCTCCGGCCATCAGGCGCGCGAACACCCCGGCCCTGACGATCAGGCCGGTGACGTCCCGCTTGGAACCGGCGATCGGGGACTGCGCGGAGTCGACGAGGACTTCGCTCGAGCCCCGAGCTTCGGAGCCCGAAGGCGAATCCCCCCGGTTGAGAGCGAACACCCCGGCAGCGACGGCGACGACAACCGCCAGCACGACCAGCAGTCGGCGCTTCCAGAGTTCCTTGAGCATGGAGATGAAAGTCACGGTTCGTCTTTCTCGGAGGGGAGCGGCGCTCGCTCGATGGCTTTCACCAAAAAACGAGCGGCGGTGCCATTTACTTGCACACCGCCGCTCCGTCCCCCTGAACTCGGCCCGGAAGAGCCGAGAATTTTCAGACAGCAGTCGTTCAGGCCACGGTGAGCGGCAAGCGATCCCGCGAGCGGACGTCGTCGGCGGAGCGCACTTTCACCGGTTCGCCGTGGGCGTGGAGCGAGCGCTCCAAGGCCTCCAGGGCGAAGACGACTTCGAGGCCCAGACGGGGACTAGAGACCGGGGTCGTGCCCTGGCGGATCGCCGAGGCGAAGTCCTTGAGCTCGAGCCCCAGTGGCTCGGCCGCCGCGATCTGCGGAGCGACCATGTCACCGGTCCGGTAAGAGAGCCGGTACTCGCCGAAGTTGGCGGGCGGCTCGGCGAAGTCGAGGCCGCGGTCATAGATCCGGACCGCGTCGTCGGAGGCCGTGTCTTCGTATTGGATCATCCGGCGACTACCGACGATGACCATCTGACGCATCTTCCGCGGCGCGAGCCAGGAGACCTGGACGTTGGCCTGGGCTCCGCTGGCGAAACGCAGGGTCAGGAAGGCGGTCTCGTGGACACCATCCTGGAAGACGCTGCGGCCGTTGGCGGTGACCTCGACCAGCGGCTCACCGAGCCAATAGAGGAGGATCGAGAGATCGTGCGGGGCAAGGTCGAGGACCACGCCGTCACGCTGATACAGGCCGAGATTCATACGCGAGGAGGTGGCGAAGTAGATCTCGCCGAGGACCTCTTCGTCGATCAGCTCTTTGACCTTGTTCACCGGCGGGCTGTAGAGGAAAGTGTGTCCGGGCATCAGGACTTTGCCGACCTCTTCGGAGAGCGCGACCAGTTCGGCGGCCTCCCCCGCGGTGCGGGCCAGGGGCTTCTCGACCAGCACCTGCTTGCCGGCTTCGAGCGCCTGGCGGACCAGCATGTAGTGCGTGTGCGGCGGGGTCGCGATCGCGACCGCCTCGACGTCGGGATCAGCCAGCGCCTTCTCGAAACTGTCGATGCTGGCGGCGCCCGGAGTTCGCTTTTCGAACTCGGCGATCCGAGACTGGTCGCGCTCGCAGAGCGCGACGAGCTCGAACTCGGGGCGCTCGATCACGTTGCGGACGATGTTCGGGCCCCAGTAGCCATAGCCGACGACAACGGTGCCGATAGGTGCGTTGTTTCCCAGTTCGTTGGTCATGTCGAACTAACGGGTCAGCCCTTTAGCTCCTTCCAACGTCGCCGCCGCCGAGCGGACGAAAAACGAATGACTCAGTAGTAGACGTTGGGGATCGCCAGCGCGGCGAAGCGGACGCCTGCCTGGCAAGCTCCACTCACCTGCAGGACCCGGCCGCCGCCGACCGCGAAGACGACGGAGCTCGTTTCGTACTGCAGGCAGTAGCCGCTGTGCCCGGCGGCCGTGACCTTCCGAGACTTGCGGGCGCCGGAGACGAGCGCCTTCAACGGCACGTTCTCGACGATCGTCGAGACTTCGCGGCCGCCCGAGCTATAGACGCAGGTGGGACCCTGCAGTCGTTCGGCCATCTTGACCTTGCCGCCGAGAATTTCCCTCGCCTCACTACGGGTGACGAGCAGGCAGGGTTTGACCGCGTGGGCGCCGCTGACGCTGAGCTCGTCGGTGTCATGACCATTCGGATACACGGCCGTGGCGACTTCGGCGGCGCTCCCTTCACCATTTCCCTGGGCCACCGGATCCGGGCCGGGAGCGTTGGACGCCGAGTGACCGTTCGCCTTGGTCCCGCCCTCGGCCGACGAGTCGCTGCCGCCGGTGGCGACCAGGGCGACGATGATCAGCACCGCCGCGATGCCTAGCAGTCCGGCTATGTATTTCAGTCGATTTCGCTTCATGGGGTGAAGAGGACGTCGACGAAGTAGTTGGTCGCGCTGTACGAACTGACCGGGAACACTAACGAGGAACCGTAGGAGAACAACCCGTTCGGCGTCGTCGTGCCCGCCGGCGAGGTCAACGGCGAGCTCGTGATCGCGGTCGCGAATCCGTGGCTCGTCGCCGAGTAGCGCCCTTTGGGTGCCAGGTATCCGGCCACATACATCGTGTTCGCGGCGATCGCGACCGGGGTGGCGAAGTTCGCTTCCTGCCATCCGCTCGGGGTCTCGCTGGAGACCACCGCCTGGGCGAGAAGGGTTCCGGTGCTGGTCCAGAGGCCGACGACGTGCGTGCCGGTGTTCGCTGCCGATTTGTAGAACCGGACGCCTCTGACCTGGCCGGCGACGGCGCTGGTGAACTTGACGCCGAGCGTGACCGAAGCCGAGTCGGCCACTTCGGGAGTCACCGGTGTCATCGCTTCGAACAGCGTCACCCGCGGCATCACCGCGCCGGACGCCGCCGATTCAGCTCCCGAGCCAACCGAGTTCGAGGCCGTGACCTTGAAGGTGTAGGAGCTGCCGTTGGCGAGCGAGCCGACAGTCGCCGAGGTGGCGTTGCCACCGACGTTGATCGGGGTCAGGACTTCCGACCCGAGGTACGGCGTCACTTTGTAGCCGGTGATCGGGCTGCCGCCGTTGCTGGCCGGTTCGCTCCAGCTGACGACCGCGCCCCCGTTGCGCGCCGAGGACGTCACGCCGACGGGCGCGCTGGGTGGAGCCGTTTCGACCGGCGCCGCGACCGAGCCCGACGGCGAGGACTCGGCGCTCGAGCCCGCGACGTTCACCGCCTTCACCGTGAAGGTGTAGTTGGTGCCGGGGGTCAGGGACCCCACCGAGGTCGAGGTCGCCGGCGGCGTGCCGGTGATCGTCTTCGGCGCCTGCGCCGTCGAGCCGATGTACGGGGTGATGACGTAGCCCGTCGGCGCGCTGCCGCTCGTCGGCGCGGTCCAGTTGACCGTGATCGTCGATCCCGGGCCCGCGGTCGCCGTCACCGCGGTCGGCACCGACGGCACCGTGGGTGCGGCTTCGGGGGTGAAGAGGACGTCGACCCAGTAGTTGGACGACTGGTAGGAGCTGGTCGGGAATTTCAGTTCCGAGCTGAACGTGTAAACGCCGTTGGTCGTGCCCGATTCCGCGTGCAGCGGCGGGTTGTCGACACCGGTGGCGAGGTTCGGGCCGTTGGCCGAGTAGTGCCCGGCCGGCGCCAGGTAGCTGGCGACGTAGGTCGTGTTCGGCTGGATTTGAACCGGCGGGGAGAAGGTCACCTGCTGCCAGCCGGTGGCGGTTTCGTTGGTGAAGGTCGCCTGCGCCAGCAGGTTCCCGGTCGCGCTCCACAGGGAGCCGACGTGGGTGCCGGTGTTTGCCGCCGCCTTGTAGAAGCGGATGCCGTACACCAGCCCGGCGACATCGCTGTGGAATTTGACGCCGAGGTTGACCGGATTGCCCTGGCCGGCATCGATCGTCCCTGGCGTCGCCAGGTCGAAGATCGAGTCGTACGGGGTCACCGCGCTCGAGGGGCTCGACTGCGGGCTGTTACCGATGGCGTTGGTCGCCGTCACCTTGAAGGTGTAAGGGCTGCCGTTGGCGAGTGAGCCGATGGTCGCCGAGGTGGCGCCGGCGGGTGCCGTGGTCGGCGCCAGCGCTTCCCCGCCGAGGTACGGCGTCACCGTGTAGCCGGTGATCGCGCTGCCGCCGTTGCCTGCGGCAGTCCAGGTGACGACCGCACCCGAGCTCTTACCCGCCGCCGACACTTCGGTCGGGGCGGCCGGCACGGTCGGGGCGCTCGGCGTGATCGCGGGCGAGGGCGCCGACTCCGGGCTCTGGCCGACGGAGTTGATCGCGATCACGGTGAACGTGTAACTAGAGCCCGCCGCGAGGCCGGAGACCGTCTTCGACGTCGTGCCCGCCGCCACTTCGACCGCGGTCTGCGCGACCCCGGCCTTGTACGGGGTCACTTTGTAGGCGGTGATTTCGCGGCCGCCGTTGTTGGCCGGTGCGGTCCAGCTCACGGTCGCCGATTCGGGTCCGGCCGCCGTGGCGGTCACCCCGGTCGGGGCCGAAGGCGCGCTCGACGCAGCTTCGGGCGTGAACATGACATCGACCCAGTAGTTCGACGACTGGAACGAGCCGGTCGGGAATTTGACTTCGGAGCTGTAGATGTAGACGCCGTTGCCCGCGCCGGATTCGGCGTGGAGCGGCGGGTTGTTGACGCCTGCGGCCAGGGTCGGGCCGTTGGCCGAGTAGTGCCCGGCCGGCGCGAAGTAGCTGGCGACGTAAGTCGTGTTGGCCTGGATCTGGACCGGCGAGGAGAAGGTCACCTGCTGCCAGCCGGTGGCCGATTCGTTGGTGAAGGTCGCCTGGGCGAGCAGGCCGCCGGTCGCGCTCCACAGGGAGCCGACGTGGGTGCCGGTGTTTGCCGCCGCCTTGTAGAAGCGGATGCCGTTGACCAGCCCTGCGACGTCGCTGCGGAATTTGACGCCGAGATTGGCGGAGCCCTTGTCGCCGCCGTCGATGGTGCCCGGCGTCGCCAGGTCGAAGATCGAGTCGTACGGGGTCACCGCGCTCGAGGCCGCCGATTGTGGGCCGGTCCCGAGCGCATTGATCGCCGCCACCTTGAAGGTGTAGGAGGTGCCGTTGGTCAGCGAGGCGATCGTCGCCGAGGTGACGCCGCCACCGATGCTGACAGGGGCCAACGCTTCCGAGCCTAGGTACGGGGTCACGGAGTAGCCGGTGATCGGGCTACCGCCGTTGCTCGCGGGTGCCGTCCAGGTGACGACCGCGCCGGAGCTCTTGCCGGCGCCCGCCACTGCGGTCGGGGCACCAGGGGCGCTCGGCGCCGTCGGGGTCACAGCGGCGGAAGCCGCCGACTGCGGACCCTGGCCGACCGAGTTGATCGCGGCCACGGTAAACGTGTAGCTCGCTCCGATCGTCAGGCCGGTGAACGTTTTGGTCGTCGCTCCGGCCGCGACTTCGACCGCGGTCTGCGCGACTCCGGCCTTGAACGGGGTCACCTTGTAGGCGGTGAGTTCGCGGCCACCGTTACTGGCGGGGGCGGTCCAGCTCACGGTCGCCGATTCGGGCGCGGCCGTGGCCGTCACCCCGGTCGGTGCCGCGGGCACGGTCGCCGCCGTGGGCGTCACCGAATTGGAGGGCGTCGAGTCAGGCGCCGCGCCGGCTTCGTTCAGTGCGGTGACGACGAAGGTGTAGGCGGTGCCACCGGTGAGCCCGGTGACGGCCGTCGAGGTCTGCGAAGCAGGCACCGTGACCGGCGTCTGCGCGGTCGTACCGACGTAGGGCGTGACCCGGTAGCTCGTGGCCGGCGCACCGCCGACAGGAGCGGTCCAGCTGACGGTGGCCTGGCCGACCCCACTGGTCGCCTGCACGTTGGTCGCTGCCGAGGGCGCGATCGCCGGGGCGAACATCACGTCGACCCAGTAGTTGTCCGCGTGGTACGTCTTGGTCGGGAAGTGGGGTTCCGCCCCGTAGATGAAGAGGCCGTTGCCGCCTTCGGTGCCGGGGATGAAGCTCAGCGGGCGGTGTTTCAGGATGTTCGGCCCGAGTGCCGGCGGGTTGTTCAGCTGCCAGGCGGTGTCCGCGTAGTGGCCTTTCGGCGCGAAGTAGCCGGCGACGTAGGTCGCGTTGGCTTTGATCGCGACGGGTTTGCTGAATTCGACCTGCTGCCAGCCCGTTTCGGTTTCTTTGGTGAAGGTCGCTTCGGCGAGCAGTTCGCCGGCGGAGGTCCAGAGGTCACCGATGTGCGTGCCGGTGTTGGCGGCCGATTTGAAGAAGCGGATGCCGTTGATGGTGCCCGCGATTTCACTCTGGAACTTGACCCCGACGGTCACCGAGCCGCTGTCGCCGGCGTCGGATTTTTCGGGCGTCATCGCGCCGAGCAACGAGCAGGGGCACGACACCGGGACGGTCACCGGGGTGCTCGGTTTGCCCATGTTGGCCGAGTCGTCGGTCGCCCGCACCTCGATTTCGGCGGTCGAGGAGCCATCGACGTTCCAGGCGTAGGTCCAGTTGCTAGAGCCGGTTGCCGGGTGCCAGGTCTGGCCGCCGTCGGTCGACACTTCGACCGCGGCGACGACGCCACCCCCGGTGTCGGCGGCGGTCCCGGACACGGTCACCATTTCGCCGTTTTTGACCGGCGTGCCGGGGTTCGGCGAGGTGACGGTCGCGGTCGGCGGCGTTTTGTCGGTGCTCTGGACGCCGCGCACGAGGCCTTCGGTCAGGGTCGACGGCTGGGAGCCCATTTCGGCGAGCAGGTTCACCGTCGCCTGCTCCATGTTCGGGTCAGGCTGGGTTTTCGCGGGCTCCGTCGTGCCCATGTTCCAGGCGTTTACGTATTCCAGGCCCCACGCCCACTGGACGGTGCCGGCACCGAAGACCAGGGCGCCGCTAGGAGCCCGGTAGAGCGAGAGGCTGTGCGTCGCCAGCGTCGGTTCTTCGGTGAAGGTGCCGTAGTCGGTGAAGGTCTGCAGACCATTCACGGTCGTCGACGAGAGCGGGATGCGGCCCGCCGGTCGGAAGCCGTTGTCGACGTCGACGTCCCACTCGTAGCCGAGCGTGCCGGCGCCGGGGGCCAACGTCAGGGTCTGCGTCGGCGTCAGTTTTTCGACCTGCGTGTTTTTCCAGAACCGGTCTTTGGCGAAGGTCCCGGGGACTTTGATGTCGGAGGTACCGGAGTTGACCAGGAAGAGTTGGCCGGTGAGGCTGTTCTCCGGTTTTCCGGCGCCGCCCGAGGCGTAGCGCGGATCGCGCCAGGAGGAGGTCGCCACGTTCGGCTCTTCGGGGTCCTGCGGTTCGTTGAAGTGCGTCTCCTTGTAGGTGATCAGCGTGCGGTTCGCCTGGCCGGAGAGGCTCGGTCCCCACCGCGTCTTCCAGAAGATCTCGTTGCCGGTGAAGAAGGCCTCGTTCACCCCTGCTTCCCGTGCTTCTTCGGCCGCGAGCCGTTCGCCGGCCGACCAGTACTCGTCATGCCCGCTCGCGATGAAGATTTCGTGCTTCTTCAGAAGCCCAGGGTTCGCCTGGATGTCCGGCTGGGCCACGTAGGTCATGTTGTAGCCCTCTTTTTCGAGCCACCGCATCATCTGGTATTCCGCATAGAAGGGCGCCGACATGCCGCCGTCCCGTTCGATCGAGCCGTCGAAGGGGCGGTTGTAGGAGACGGCGTAGGCCGCCTTGTAGGCGTAGGGGTGACCTTCCGGGCAGGCCGGCGCGCCGCAGGAGTAGAGGCTGTTGCCGCCGTAGTTGTTGTAGGCCTCCCAGGTTGCGTCGGAGGTCTTGAACACGATCGGCGCGGTGCTTTCTTCGTTCTTGACGACGAAGAAGATCTGGCTTTCGCCACCGGTGTCGTCGCGGACGAGCTGCGCGACGTAAAGACCCGAGACCGCCGTGGTCGGCACCTGCCAAGAGGCCGAGATGCCCCAGTTGCCGCAGTCGATCAGGCCGGTCGCTTCCCGTTCTTCACAGGGCGGTTGTTCCTGGGGAAGTTTGGCCGACGGCTGGATGTTCGGTTCGATGATCCGGGCACCGTCGCCTTTGTAGTACCCGAGCCGCAGGATGTTGATGTGATATTTCGACGACGGAGTCTTGATCTTGAAGCTCTCGGTCCCGCCCACGTTGACGCTGATCGAGGTCGCGAAGCCCTGGATGCTCTTGTCGCCGGCACCTTCGATCTGCCAGTTCCCGGGCGGGTCACCCGGTTTCGAGTTCTCGCACGCAATCGGGTTCGTGACCGGCGCCGCGCAGGGGTTCGCTTCAGCCGTCGCCGCGGAGGCGGTGCCTCCACCGGACTGCGCCATGAAAACGATGGCGACTAGAAGAAGGAACGCGGACGCGAGGGCCGCGGTCAGGCCACGGCGGTGCTTGGTGGGGGCGGTCATCACTTGTAACAACGGACTGAAGCCGGTTCGAACTTGCGCAACCGCCGGGGGAAAAAGGAACTAAACCGCGTCGAACAGCGGCTAGTGCGCGGCGCCGCGGGGGCGGCGGAAGGGCCCGACGAATGAACGGGGGCGGCGCGGGCGACCCTGCTCGGGGTCGCCGATCAGGTCCAGCTCGGCGAGGTAGACGAGTACCGCGTGGCCGGCCAGTTCCGAGAGGCTCACACCCTGTCGTTCGGCGTCGGTGGCGAGTGCCGCCTCGATCCTCTCGTCGACCGCAACCTCAACTTCAGGTCGAGGTGGCGAAGCGTCCATACCGGCCGTCCTCGGGCCTTCGCCATCCCCATGATCTCCCTGCACCTTGAGGAAATCAGGGATGCGGGCCGGCGGCCTACCGCTGTTCAGTTTGCCCACGTAATAGACGAGGGCCGCGTTTATCGCGGCAGAAAAATTCGAACCCACGCGGGTTTCGAGGCCAGATTTGGCGAGGGGTCCGAGCAGCACTTTCATGGCAATAGGAAAACTCCCGCAATCCCTATTTTCTCGCACCACAAGGCTGAATTCAGTCTTTCTTCAATCTGAGAAAGCCTCCTCATGGTGGCCAACCGTCAGGTTGGAAAGGTCCCCTGTACCCAAAAAGTGACGGTCCAAACGGACGCATATCGGGATTGACAAGTAGGAGATTCGAACTCATCCTTTTGCCCACTTCGCATAGCCGGTAAACATCCCTCCGGCAGCGAAGACATCCAAGGTAAACCAGCAGTATCCGCATGCGGTGAGCATGCAGGAGAAAGCAATGGACACGCCGATCTCCGGCGTTGGTGGTTCCGAGGAAGGCCGTCTCGTCCGACAGGCGGTACTCCGGGCCAAGCAGGGCGACAGTGAGGGAATCCACTTTCTTTACGTTCGCTTTTACGACGACGTTCTGCGCTATGTGAACAGCATGGTGCGGGACTACTACGAGGCAGAAGACATCACCCACAACGTGTTCGCCAAGTTGATGACGGCGATCGCCAAATACGAGGAACGCGCGGTTCCGTTCACCGCCTGGATCATGCGGGTCGCGCGCAACGCCGCACTCGACCACCTTCGGGCGCGACGGGCGGTACCGACCGAAGAGGTTCGGATCGCCGAGACCGCGGAAGCCGATTCCGGCCTCGAACGAGGCCTCGACATCCGCGAAGCGCTGCAAGAGCTGCCGGAGGACCAGCGCGAGGTGCTGGTGCTGCGTCACGTGGTCGGCCTCAGCCCCGGCGAGATCGCCGGTGCGCTGGAGAAAACCGAGAGCTCGGTTCACGGCCTTCATCACCGTGGTCGCCGGGCCCTGCAGGGTGCGCTGGAATCGCGGGACGCGGTTCCGGTCGTCGCCGTCCAATCGGCGGCGGCCTAGAAGTCTGGGTCTGAGCGACGGCGCCGACGGGACGGCGTCGTCGACTCTTGCCTGCTCAGCGCAGGCGGACGACCTCAGTGGGCCCATCGCCAGGAGGCGTGCCGGCCTCGAGTTTCTGCAGTCGGATCATCACGCTTTCGGCGCGCTGCCGGAACGCGGTGAGCCGCTCGTCGAAGGGGTCCGGTTGACGACGAGCGGGACGCTGCGGCATCTTCACGGGGACAGCCGGCGCTGGCGCGGGGACGACCTCGGCGGCAGCCGGGGCGTTCACCGCGGGGGCGGGCTCGCTCGGTGCCGCGGGGCGCGGCGCGACCGGCCGGGGCGCGGAC
>JAOPZF010000183.1 GCA_025964255.1 Solirubrobacterales bacterium
GTGGCGACGTCGGTGCTCGCCGGGTCGGGGCCGAGGCGGCGGCCGAGCGGCGCCAGCACGCGGTTGACGTGGCCGAGGATCGTGCCGGTGCCGACCCGGACCGCGGCACCGTCTTCAAGCACAGCGATGCCGCCGAAGTGGCGGCGCACGTCGACGAGGATGCCGTCGGTCTGCCCCTGGCCGTTGAGGCTGGTGCCGCCGGCGCGGAAGGTGACCGGGATGCCGGCCCGGCGACCGAAGGCGAGGACCTTGGCGACGTCGTCGGGCACCTTCGCCATCACCACCGCGCGGGGCAGCTTGCGGTAGGGCGAGGCGTCGGAGGCGTACTTGATGAGGTCGCCGGGGCGTGCCAGGACGCGGTCGGCGCCGAGCAGCGCCTCGAGTTCGCCGCGCAGTGGCTGGGCGATGCCGGCCGCGAGCGAGTCGGGAGCGCGATCGGGCGACGGGTCCCGGGTGCCGGGCCGTAGGGCGTCCGGGCCGCGGTCCAGGAGCGAGCGCAGGAGGGCCATCGGCCTAGAAGAGCGACATGCCGGGAGCGACCGGGACTTCGACCAGCTCCGGCTTCGACGAGGCGAGCGCCGCGGCGAGGGCCCCCGAGACGCCGTCGCGGTCACTCACCCGGTGGGCCTTGACGCCGTAGCCCTCGGCGACCGCGGCGACCTCGAGCTTCGGCAGGTCGAGGCCGGGCGCGCCGGTGATCTGCTCGACTTCGGCGAACCACTTGAGGATCGCGTACTCCTCGTTGCGCAGGACCAGGAAGGTCACCGGGACGTCGTAGGCGACGGCGCTCCAGAAGGCGGTGATCGCGTACTGGGCGCTGCCCTCGCCGAGCACGCAGACGACCGGCCGGCTCGGCTCGGCCATCTGCACGCCGATCGAGGCCGCGAGCCCGAAGCCGAGCCCGCCGCCGGCGCTGAAGTAATAGGAGCCGGGGCGCGAGAGCCGCAGCTGGTTGCGTAGGGCCAGGGTCGAGGAGGGCGACTCGAGGACGACGATCGCGTCATCGGGGAGCACTTCGCGGAGCGCTCCGTGGACGGTCGAGGCGTTCAGAGGGTCGGTGATCTCGAGGTCGCCGGGGCCGGGGTTCGGCTCGGGCACCGGGCGCTCGGAAGCGGGGACCGCCTCGACCAGCGCCGCCAGCGTCAGGCCGACGTCGGCGACGATCGCATCGCCCATCGGCGCGCGGACGGCCTCGTCGGGATCGGAGGTGATCGCGATCAAACGTGCGTCCGCGGGCAACAGTGGTCCCGGGATGTAGGGGTAGTAGGGGAAGACCGAGCTGCCGACGACGAGGATCAGGTCATGCCCCTCGAGCGTCTGGCCGATCGGGCCGATCGCCGGTGGCAGGACGCCTCGGAAATTCGGGTGGTTCTCCGGGAAGCCGAGGCGGACGCCGCCGGTCGCGGGGGAGGCCCAGACCGGGAGGCGCTGGCGCTCGGCGAGCGCGATCGCTGAATCCCATCCGCCGGCGGTGTCGATGTCGGGGCCCGCGACGAGGACCGGATTGCGGGCCGCGTCGAGGTCGGCGGCGAGGGCCGCCACCGCGGCGGGGTCGGCGACGGCGCGGCCGGTCACGTTGCGGGTGGTCGCGTGGCGGGCGTCGGCGGCGTCGACCTCGACCTCCCAGTCGTCCATCGGCAGGGAAACGAAGACCGGGCCGCGCGGCGCCAGGCCAGCGAGGTGAGAGCCGTGGGCGAGCGCCAGCGGCACGTCCTCGGCCCGCGGCGGCTCGTAGCTCCACTTGACCAACGGGTGCGGCATCCGGGTCGCGTCGCGGTTGGTGAGGTTGGCCTGCAGGGTGATCTGGGCGCGCGCCTGCTGGCCCGCGGTGATCAGCAGCGGCGAGTGGTTGGCCTGCGCGTTGAAGATCGCGCCCATCGCGTTGCCCATCCCCGGCGCGGTGTGAAGGTTGACGACGGTGGTGCGGCCGCTCGCCTGGGCGTACCCGTCGGCCATCCCGACGACGACCGCCTCCTGCAGCCCGAGCACGTAACGGAAGTCGCTCGGGAAGTCACGCAACATCGGCAGCTCGGTCGAGCCGGGGTTGCCGAACATCGTCGTCATCCCCTGCTCCCGGAACAGGTCGAAAGTCGCCTCGCGTACGGTCGGCATCGGCGCGATGCTACACGAATCGGTGTAGGGATCTTTGGCCACTGCGTTGCACAACTCACGAGTCTGACTCCCTGACCGATCAGGAGCAAGTGAGAGATCAGACTCTGTCCGACACAGTTGCGAATCAGGTGCCGCAACAGGCCCAGCTCGCCCCGCGCATCGTCGGCCTGGCGATCGTCTGCGTGACGCTGTTCGGCCTGGCGACGCTCGTCGGCCTGTTCGCGAACACCTGGGTTTAAAGCGGCGCGACGGCCCGCGCAATACGCTTCCGTCTTCCCCATAAGACTTGACGGAGGACGAACTTTGAGCGTTGACGCAGAGACCACCGCGGGCGAGCAGCTCTGGGGTGGCGAGACCACCAAGGCAGTCGACAACTTCCCGGTGTCCGGCGAGCGCGTGCCGGTCCCCGTGGTGCGCTGGCTGGGCCGGATCAAGTCCGCCGCGGCGGAAGCCAACGGCGCCCTCGGCAAGCTCGACGGCGACGTCGCCGAGCGGATCGCCAAGGCCGGCACCGCCGTCGCCGAGGGCAAGCACGACGACCAGTTCCCGATCGACGTCTTCCAGACCGGCTCGGGCACGTCGTCGAACATGAACGCCAACGAGGTGATCGCGAACCTCGCCGGCGACGGCGCGCACCCGAACGACCACGTCAACATGGGCCAGTCGTCGAACGACGTCTTCCCCAGCGCGGTGCACCTGGCGGCCCTCGACGAGGTCAGCCATGACCTGCTGCCCGCGATGGGCTCACTGGAGAGCGCGCTGGAAGCGAAGGCGACCGAGTTCAAGGACGTCGTCAAGGCCGGCCGCACGCACCTCATGGACGCGGTCCCCGTGACCCTCGGTCAGGAGTTCGGCGGCTACGCCGCGCAGGTGCGCCTCGCCGTGCAGCGGGTCGAGGCGACGCTCCGCCGCGTCGGCCAGATCCCGCTCGGCGGCACCGCCACTGGCACCGGCCTGAACACGCACCCGGAGTTCGCGGCGAAGGTGCGGGCGAAGCTCGCCTCCGACACCGGCCTCGAGATCTCGGCGCCGCTCGACCCGTTCGAGGCGCAGGGCAACCGCGACGCGCTGGTCGAGCTGTCGGGCGCGCTGAAGGTCTACGCGGTCTCGCTCAACAAGATCGCCAACGACCTGGCGCTGATGGGCTCCGGCCCGCGGGCGGGACTCGCCGAGCTGCGCCTGCCAGAGCTGCAGAAGGGCTCCTCGATCATGCCGGGCAAGGTCAACCCGGTCATCCCCGAGGTCGTCATCCAGGTCGCCGGCCAGGTGATCGGCAACGACGCGGCGATCACGATCGGCGGCATGCAGGGACAGTTCGAGCTGAACGTGCGGGTGCCGCTGATCGCCCGCAACCTGCTCGACTCGATCAAGCTGCTGGCAAGCGCCTCGCGCCTGCTCGACGAGAAATGCGTCTCGGGCCTGGAAGCCAACGAGGAGATGACCGAGCGTCACGCCGAGGCGACCCTCGCCACGGCCACCGCGCTCAACCCTCACATCGGCTACGACGCGGCCGCCGCGATCGTCAAAGACGCCGCCGACTCCGGCCGCCCACTCCGCGAGGTCGCGATCGAGCACGGCGTCTCGACCGAGACCCTCGACGAGGCCTTGGACCACAGGGCGATGGCCCGGCCGCACGAGCAGGGCTGAGGTCTGCGATAGGGGATTCGACGGACCCCTCCCTCCACGAACAGGAAGGTTCGTCCGGGGTCCGTCGAATCCCCTTCCACCAGGGCGCGCGTCCCGGCGCCGTCAACGCTGGCGTGCGCCCTAACGCGAGCGGGCGGCCTCGACGAGGCTGGCCGCTTTGCGCCAAGCGCGCTTTCGGTTGCCTGACTTTTGAGAGCTCGCTGACGGCCAGCTGGTGGTCCACACCCTGGACGAAGTGCCCGAGCGCCCGACAACACAGCACGTCGGAGGCGACTATACCGGCGAGTACACAAAGTGAGACGACGGAGTCGCCGACCTCGTCTTCGTCATCGGCCAGATCGCGTATGGCTGCCGCCTGCTCGAGGAACTGTTCGGCCTTGCGCAAGCGCCCCGCGGCGACCGCGTCACTGCAATCGCGTAGTCGCGTCGCCATCACGACTTCGGAGCCCTGATCATTTTTCTTAGCTGGGACGTCGTGCCGAAGATTGCGATGCCGTCCGCGATCACCTCCTCCGCAAGCTCGCGAATCCCGGGCTCCGCGAGATCCTGTCTTCGATACTCGAGGATGCGCGCGTCATTTCCGGTCCATGCCGCGGCTTCACTCTCGAGTTCGACGAGTTGCTCTTCCCACGTCGAGTCCCGAGACCCGGCCAGTGTCGACTTTCGAACGACGAAGAGGTCCAGGTCGCTGCCGGGACCGGCGTCCCCCCGAGCGACGGAGCCGAAGAGGAAGACAAGTGCGGGCGGTACGTCCCAACCGGTGACAGTCTTCGTGAGGCGCTCGACCAGTTGTGGAAGCAGACCTCGCAGTCCTTCTACGTAAGGAGCCGCCAGATGGCTGCGATTCAGGCTGTAGAGCTTGGCTTGTCCCGCCTGACGACGATTGACGATGCCTTGCTCGACGAGGCGGTCGGCGGCCTTGCGGATCCCATGCTCGGAACCGCGGCCCAACACCCGGTGGATGCGGCGACCGGTGAACTCCTCTTCTGCCCCCGCAAGCACGGCGAGAACGTCCCCGTCGAGGGTCGGAACGACGACGCTGAGGGGTCGGCTGAAGTCCATCGTCATCCCAACTATAGATGAGATATCCCAAAGATAGTTGGGATTGCAAGTTCGTGGGCGCGGTGGACCGAGACTCCCGCGAAGCGCGGCGGTTGATGAGATACAGACTCCTCCCACAGTCGTTTCATGTCCTACTCTCGCCGCCGCCCTCTTCCCATCTACCTCGCGCTGCTCGCAGCGCTTGCCTGCGCCTGCGGGGCGTTCGCGGCGAGCGCTCGGGCGCAAGTCGCGTGGGTGGTCCACGGGCACGGGTTCGGGCATGGGGTCGGGATGAGCGCCTATGGCGCGTATGGCTATGCGCTCAAAGGCAAGAGCTACCAATTCATCCTCGGCCACTACTACACGGGGACGAGCCTGGGGACGATCAGTGGGCCGAACGTCGTCCGGGTGCTCCTCTCGACGAGCAGCGGGGACGTCGACTTCTCCGAAGCGACCAGCGCCTGCCGGACGAAACTGGAACCGACCCGCACTTACCAGGCGCACCGGCTCGGGAACGACGTCGTGCTGCGGACCTCAGCGGGTAAACCGATCGCCAGGTGCGGCGCGACTCTGCGCGCCGCGGGCAAAGGCGTGATCAACATCGCTGGGGTCGGCCGCTACCGCGGAGCGCTCGAGACGGTCGTCAACGAAAACGGCGAACTGAACGTCGTCAACGCGCTCTCCGTCGACAACTACGTCAAAGGCGTGATCCCCAATGAGTCGCCGCCCTCCTGGCCGATGGAAGAGCTGAAAGCGCAGGCGGTGGCGTCGCGCTCCTTTGCACTCACCGGGGGCGTCGAAGGCGACGGCTATGACCTCTACTCGGACACCCGCAGCCAGGTCTACAAAGGCCTCGAATCCGAGTACACGACCTCCGACCAGGCCGAGGAAGAAACCGCCGGGCAGGTGCTGATGTACGAAGGGCAGATCGCCGAGACCCTCTTCTCCGCCTGCTCGGGAGGCAAAACGGAGAGCAACGAAAATGTCTTCGGCGCCGCGATCCCCTACCTGGTCGGCGTCCCCGACCCCTATGACGAAGCTTGCCCGCTACACAACTGGACGCTCGACTTCAGCGGCCCCGAAATGACCCAGAAGCTGAGCGGCCTGCTCGACGGCGCGCTGAAAAAAGTCGTGATCACGAAGACGGGCTACTCGCCGCGCATCATGGAAGCGAAGCTCTTCGGGACCGGCGGCGTGACCACCGTCACCGGCGAACAGCTCGAGGTCGCCCTCAGCGGCTACTCGACCTGGATGACCTTCGAAAAGGTCGTCGGGAAATAGCCGCCGCTGCCGCCGCCCGGAGGGTTCGCAGAAACCCGCGGTATGCGCGGAGAAGTGCGAACGCTCGCGATCGTCATCGCCGAATAACGCCGCCTGTGGAACCTTTCCGCCGCATAGGGACGGTTTCGCTCCACGGCCACGGCTTCGTGAGCGGGGGTCGGGATGACCCTGAGCGAACCTCCCGCAGTTCGTGAGCGAAGGGTCATCCCGACCCCCGCCCGACCTACACGCGGATCGTTATTACGTCGCCGTCCTGAATCAGGTAGTCCCGACCCTCGACGCGCAACGCACCTTTCTCACGCGCCGCGACGT
>JAOPZF010000201.1 GCA_025964255.1 Solirubrobacterales bacterium
ATCTTCGGGGCCGAGGACCGGTTCATGGTCAACATGCCGATGTTCCACGTCGGCGGCGCCTCGATCCTCTTCGCGATGCTGATCCACGGCGGCTCGGTCGCCGTCGTCGACCGCTTCCGCACCGACGAGTTCTGGCCCCAGATCCGCGCCATGGGCTGCACGATGGTCTTCTTGCTCGGCGTCATGGCCAGCTTCGTCGAGCGCCTGCCGCCCACCCCCGAGGACGCCGACAACCCCCTGCGCAAGATGTTCATGGTGCCGGTGGTCGACGACCTCGAGGGCTTCCGCCGCCGCTTCGAAGTCGACGTCGTCTCGATCTACAACATGACCGAGCTCTCGGCGCCGATCGTCAGCGAGTGGAACCCGACCATCGCGGGCAGTTGCGGCCGGGCGCGGCCGGGCATCGAGGTGCGGCTGGTCGACGCCCACGACCGCGAGGTCGAGATCGGCGAGGTGGGGGAGATCACGATCCGCACCGACATCCCCTGGGCGCTGAACCACGGCTACAACCGCAACCCCGAGGCGACCGCCGCGGCCTGGCGCAACGGCTGGTTCCACACCGGCGACGGCGCCCGCCGCGACGCCGACGGCAACTACTTTTTCGTCGACCGCCTGAAGGACACGATCCGCCGCCGCGGCGAGAACATCTCCTCGGTCGAGGTCGAGGCGGAGATCCTCGCCCACCCGGCGGTGCTCGAGGTGGCCGCCGTCGCCGCTCGCGCCGAGCTGGTCGAAGACGAGGTCCTGGCGGTGATCGCGCCGATCCCGGGGACGGAGATCGACCCGGTCGAGCTGATCGAGTTCCTGCGGCCGCGCTGCGCCCACCACATGATCCCCCGCTACGTGCGGGTGGTGGAGGAGCTGCCGAAGACGCCGACCGCCAAGGTGAAGAAGGCCGAGCTGCGGGAGGCGGGCGTGACGCCGGACACCTGGGACCGCGAGGCGGCAGGCGTCGTCGTCCGCGGCGAGCGACTGCGATGAGACATCGAGCGACTGAGATGAAAGTGCAAGCGAGAGGAGAGCGGCGATGGCGGAATTGAGCACGTTCGAGATGCCGCGGGTGCGGCGCGTCGTCCAGGGCGCGGGCGCCCGTGGCCGGCTGGCGGCGGAGCTGGAGGCGGCCGGGCAAGACCGGGTGATCCTCCTCACCGGGAGGACGCTCGGCGCCTCGCCGGCGCTGGCGGAGATCCGCGAGGCGCTAGGCCCGCGGCTGGTCGACGTCTTCACCGGGGTCGAGGCCCACAACCCGGTCGAGCGCGTGGTCGAGGTGATCGGCCGCGCCCGCGCGTCCGGCGCGCAGGCGATCGTCGCGCTCGGCGGCGGCTCCCCGGTCGACGCGGCGAAGCTCGCCGCGCTCGGCGTCGTCGAAGGGGTCGAGACGACCGCCGACCTGGCCGAATTCGCGCTCCAGTTCGAGTACCCGAGCACGGTCCGCGCCCGCCCGCTCACCCGCGACCCGCTGCCGGTCTACGCGATCCCGACCACCCTCTCCGCCGCCGAGTGGGACGGCTTCGCCGGCTCGGTCGACCACGCCCGCGACACCAAGGACCTGACCGCCTACGTCGAGATGACCCCCGAGGTCGTCTTCCTCGACCCTGAGCTCGCCGCCTCGACCCCGCGCGACCTCTGGGCGCAGACGGGGGTGCGGGCGCTCGACCACGCGGTCGAGACCGCCTACGCGAACAATGCCCACCCGTTCACGACCTGGCTCGCGGCAGGCGCCCTCGACCTACTCGCCGCCAACCTGCCGCGCTCGGTCGCCGACCCCGACGACTACGAGGCCGCGCTCAACTGCCAGATCGCAGGGTGGATGTCGATCAGCGGCGTCCACAACGTCTCGCTCGGCCTCTCGCACGCGATCGGCCACCAGCTCGGCGCGCTCGGCATCCCGCACGGGGTCACCTCCTGCATCATGCTTCCGCACGTGATGAGGTTCCTCGAGCCGGTCACCTCCGAGCAGCAGGCGGCGATGGCGACGGTCCTTGCCGCCGCCCAGGGAAGCGCGGAGGTCGGCAGTGCCGCCGACCACGTCGAGGTCCTGCTCGACGAACTTGGGGTGCCCCGCCGCGTCTCCGACTTCGACATCCCGCGCGAGAAGATGGACGTCGTCGCCACCGCCACCCTCGGCGACATGGTCGTCCGCGAAGCGCCGCGCGAGGTAGACGAGAAGGTCGTCTACGAACTGCTCGAAAAGGGCTGGTGAGGACGGTCGCCCGGCCGCGCGGTGGCGATCAGAAGGCGGCGATCCGCGAGGGCGCGGCGCGCCTCTTCGCCGAACGCGGCTACCACGCCACCGGCATCGGGGAAATCTGCGAGGCGGTCGGCCTCGGCCGCGGCGCCCTCTACCACCACATCGGCAGCAAGGAGGAGCTGCTGTTCGAGATCAGCTCGCTCGGGCTCGACGAGCTGTTCGAGGTCTCCGAGGCGATCGTCGCCGAACCGCTGAGCGCGAGCGAGAAGCTGCGGCGGCTGAGCCGGGCGCTGATGCGGAACATCGCCGACAACCGGGCGGCGCTGACCGTCTACCTGCGGGAGCTCGACCTGATGAGCCCCGAGTACCGCGACCGCCTGGTCGCGCGGCGGGCCGGCTACCAGGTGATCTGGGAGGGAGTCCTCGCCGACGGGGTCGAGCGCGGCGAGTTCCTCGCCCCCGATCCGGTCTTCGTCAAAGGCGTGCTCGGCATGCACAACTACTCCTACCTCTGGCTGCGCGAGGACGGGCGCCTCACCCCCGAGGAGGTCGGCGACCGCTTCTGCGACGTCCTGCTCGCGGGGCTGAACGTGTCCGGCGCGATGGCCGAGGGAGCGGAGTCGTGAGCGCCGAGGGAAATCCGAGGAGCGGCGGAGACACGAGTGCCGATGAGAGTCGGGTCGCCCTCGTCACCGGCGGCTCACGCGGGCTCGGGGCGGCGATCGTCCGCGCCCTCGCCAGCCGCGGCCTGCGCGTCGCCTTTACTTATAGAGAGCGCGCCGACCTCGCCGAGGAGCTCTGCGAGGAGCTCGCGGAGAGCGGCGGCGAGCGGCCGCTGGCGCTCCGCTTCGACCAGGAATCCGAGACCGGGGAGGACGTGATCGCCGCGGTCCTCAAGCACTGGGGACGGCTCGACAGCCTCGTCCTCAGTGCCGGGATCTGGAGCGGCGGCCGCATCGACCGCCTCGACCCGGAGGAGTGGTGGCGGGTGGTCGAGGTCGACCTGAGGGGCGTCTACCGGATGGCGCGGGCGGCGGTCGCGGCGCTCGGCGACGGGCCCGCCGGGAGCATCACGATCGTCTCCTCGACGATCGGCATCGCGGGCTTCCCCGGCGACACCGCCTACTCGAGCGCCAAGTCCGGCCTGATCGGCTTCGGCCGCTCGCTGGCGAAAGAGCTGGCCGGGGTCGGCACCCGGGTCAACGTCATCGCGCCGGGCTTCGTCGAGTCCGACGCCACCGCCGAGGTCAGCGACGCGGCGCGCGAGCGGCTCAGCTCGCGCCTGCTGATCGACCGCTTCGGCCGCGCCGAGGAGATCGGCGCGGCGGCGGCCTTCCTCAGCGAGGACGCGACCTACTCGACCGGCACCGTCCTCGTCTGCGACGGCGGGTTCTCGCTCTGATGGCCGCCCGGGTCGAGACGACGACGGTCGGCGGCGAGGATCTGACCAGCGTCGAGCACACCGTCGACGAGCGCCGGCTGCGCGCGTTCACGGCGGGCCTCGGCGACGTCTCGGCGCCGCTCTTCGACCTCGACTCGCCCGACGGGATCGTCGCCCACCCGGTCTTCCCGGTCGTCCTCGAGTGGCCCCTCGTCGTCGCCGGCCCGCCCGGACTGGGATTGGACGACAACGCCGTCCACGCCGGCCTCCACGTCAGCCACGAGATCGCCTGGTACCGGCCGATCCGCCCCGGCGACACGCTGCGCACGACGGGTCGCATCGAGACTCTTGAACAGCGCTCGGCCGGCCTGCTCGCCGTCTTTGCACTCGTCACCACCGGCGCCGATGGGGAGCCCGTGGTCGAGTCGCGCCAGGGGATCCTCTACCGCGGCTCGACCTTGGACGACGCGGTCGGCGGTCCGTCGCGGCCGCTCGGCGCGGCGGCCCGACCCGCCGCCGAAAGTCCGGTCGCTGACGTGGGGCTGCCATCCGATCCCGAGGCGCAATCCGCCCCGACCGAGCCGACCGACGACGTCGGCGCCTTCCGGGTCGAGGAAGCCGACGCCGTCGTCTACAGCGAGTGCTCGGGGATCTGGAACCCGATCCACACCGACCCCCGCGCCGCCCGCCTCGCCGGGCTGCCCCGCCCGGTCCTCCACGGCACCGCGACCTTGGCCCGTGTCGTCTCCGCCCTGGTCGAAGCCCGCCTCGAAGGCGACCCGACCCGCGTCGCCCGCATCGGCTGCCGCTTCACCGCCCCGATCTACCCCGGCGACCGCGCGACCGTGGCGGCGACCGACCCCCGATCGCCCTCCGGCGGCGGCCAGTCCCTCACCTTCACCGCTCGCAAGGACGACGGCACCGCGATCCTCGACGACGGCTTCGTCGAGCTGACCTAACCGCCTGCCCTTCGCTATTTCCCCCTCATATGAGGGGGAAATAGCGAAGGGCAGGCGCGAGCACGAAGGTACGGCCGTCAGTCGGCGTAGTTGTCGAGCAGCGCGGCGCCGGAGCGTCGCGGCGGTACTTGCCCGTCAGCCTGCCGCCGGCGAGCGGGCTCCAGACGAGGACCCCGGCACCGCTGTCGATCGCCGCCGGGATCAGCTCGTACTCGGCGTCGCGGGACTCGAGCGAGTAGTAGCGTCGATGGAGAGGTCGAGCTGGCGCTGGGCCTCGGTCACCCCGATGTCATCGACGTCGGCGAAGCGGCCGCTGCCGCCGAATCCCATCGTGCCGAGGGTGAGTTCAGAGACGCGAAGGCCGGAGCGGCGGAGTTGGCGATAGCGCATGCGCGGCACTCTAGGGATGCGCCGAGGTTCACCGTAACGAACGACACCACCGCCCGGCGGGTAGCCGGACGGTGGTGTTGGCGTTCGTCAGGTACTGAGGTGTGTTGTGTCAGTTACCCCAGGGGCCGGCGCCTGCGGGCTGTAGCCCGGGACCACCGAAACCGGTCGCGCCGAACTCGGCGTTCCCCGGTGCGTGGTTGTCGGCCACGTAGCCGACCGCGTCGGCCTTCGCTTCGGTGTTGGCGGCGATGACCGCCCCGGCCGGCTGGGCCAGGATCGAGTTCACCGAGCCGAGGAAGCCCTGCGCGAGGCCGGTCAGGATCCCCGGCGAGACCACTTCCGGCAGGTCCGCCGCCGTGTGGAACCAGAGGCTGCCGCCGTTGGCCGAGATCTCCGGCGTGCCTTCCTGGTAGGCGTAGACCTGCTCGCCGCCACCGCCAAGGTGCATCGCCGCGTTTTTCAACGGCTGCCCCGCCGCGGCGAAGGCGTTCACCGAACCGGCTTCCAGGATCGGGTTCTCACTGTCGTGGAGGGTGAGGTTCGTCGCCACGCCTTCGGTCTTGGTGATCGATCCGTCCGGATTTTCGACCCCGGTGTCAGCCCCGATCGAGGCCCCGAGGTGGACGTAGGTGTCGGCACCGGTGAACCAGCTGCCTTTCTGCTGGATCAGCGCCGGCAGTCCGAGGAACCCGACTTCGTGACCGCTGGTCGCGAGGAAGACGAGGTTCTCGGGCCGCTGTGAGCGCGGCAACTCCGCGTAGTGCTTGGCGAGGCCGAGCATGATCGCGACGCCGCCACCACGCTCGGAGGCGGAGGGGACCATGCTCGAGACCGGCGTGCCGACGATCACCTTGCGAGAGGTGTCGACACCGGGGAGTTCGCCCCAGACGTCGTAGTCGGTCGCGGTCCCGAGTTCGGCCTGCAGGGTGAGGTCGGCGTGGTCGCCCGCTTCGGCATCGGCGAGGACCTCGGCGCCGGACTGCTTGCCGATGATCAGGACCGGCAGGGTGCCGGTGCCTTGGCGCGAGTTGACGTCTTCCCATACCGGCAGGTCGCCGGGGCCTTTGGTGACGAAGACCTCGGCCTTCGCGCCGGCGGCGATCGCTTTCGGCACCGATGCGGCGATGGTGCCTTTGGACAGCTGTGAGACGACGACAATTTTCCCGGCCGCGTCGGCGGGGATGGTGCCGTTCGCGGCGGCCTCGAGCGGTGCCTCGATCCCGTCCGGACCGGTCGTCCCCGAGTAGAGGAGGGGGGCCAGCGCCGTGGAGGCGATGTCGTGCCCATCGGTGATCAGGGAGATTTTCGTCGCCTTGAAGCGGGGGAAGTTGTAGGCGATCGAGTGGACCTGGAGGCCGTCGGCGGCGAACTGTTCGGCCACGGTGTTCTCCTCCGACCAGTCGGCCTGGGTGCCGCTGTAGTGGTCCGGCGAGCTGCCGTACTGGTTGATCGTCGCCATCAACGCTTCGGTCGACAGCGGGTCAGGTCCCGGCGGGTTCCACGGAGGACCGCCCGGGTTGCCGCCGTGGCCGCCGTCACCGGGGCCGGTCGGCGAGCCGCCGCCGTTCCCAGGATGGTGGTGGCGATCCTTCTTGGGGGACTTGGAGCCCTGGCCGTGACGGGACGAGCCGCCCCGACCGGCCGAAGAGCTGTTGTGGGAGGGCGAGCCGTGACCGCCCGACGAACCATGGCCCGATTGGCCATGCGCCCCGGCGACGGCCGGGGCTACGGCGAATGCTGTCGCGACAAGCGCGAGGGCAATCGTCCGAATACTTCTCATCGAATCCTCCTTGAGAGATTCCGCAGTTGTTTTTCCAAAAGACGAGGCAATCTGACTAAATCCCCATAATCCTGATCGCAATTGTCAAGTATAGACCAGCATGTTTCCGATCGAAAAGGTCGACAAGACCGAGCGTCGCGGCTAAGGTCGAATCATGGAACGAGAAGCTGAGGCGATCCGGGCGGTGAGCAGCAGAGGCAATCTGTCGGCCTTCGCCGAGCACGGCTACCGCGACGTCAACAAAAAACGCGTGCTGGGAGACCTGACGAGGACCGGCCTCGACCCCGACAGCGCACTCGTTGCCGCGCGGGCCGCGGTCGAGTCGGTCGGCGGGTTCGTCACCAACGCCGACCGCAATGCCGGGCTCAGCGGCGCTCGCGCCGCGTGGCGCTACATCTACGAGGTCTGGATGGTGCCCGAAGACGTCTCCGATTCGCGCGCCGCCTGATCGCAACGAGGTAGGCGCGGGTAGGCTCCGGCGGATGAGCGCCGGCGAGCCGCGAGTCGGAGTCGATCGGCCCGACGGTCGTGGCCGTACCGGCCTCGATCGGGTCGGGCGCGATCTCGATCGCAACCCCAACGTGATCGTCCGCGACGTCGAGGTCACCTCCGATGGGTGGCACGTCCTCCGCCGCACCACCTTGGACTACCGGCGGCGCGACGGCACCTGGGAAAGCCAGCACCGCGAGACGTACGACCGGGGCAACGGGGCGGTGATCCTGCTCTACGACGCCGAGCGACGCACCGTGCTGCTCACCCGCCAGTTCCGCTTCCCCGCGTACGTCAACGGCCACCCCGACGGGATGCTGATCGAGGCGGCCGCCGGCCTGCTCGATGACCAGGATCCGGAGACCGCGATGCGCCGCGAGGCGCGGGAGGAGCTCGGGGTGGTCATCGGTGAGCTCGAACACATCTATGACGTCTACATGAGCCCCGGCTCGGTGACCGAGCGCCTGCACTTCTACGCCGCCCCGTACACGCCGTCGGCGCGGACCGAGGCCGGGGGAGGTGTCGTCGCCGAGGGCGAGGACATCGAGATCGTCGAGCTGCCCTACGACGAGGCGCTGGGGATGATCGACACCGGGCAGATCGTCGACGGCAAGACGATCATGCTGCTCTACTGGGCTGCCCTCCGTGGCCCGTTCGCCGGCCGCTCGACTCCCTAAATCGAGCGGCGTCGGTCCAGCAGTCGGGTGAGCCGCAGGGCAACGCGCAGCTCGAGTTGTCGCTCGGTCACCGGGCGACCGAGCAGGGATTCGGCACGGCGGACGCGATAGGAGACGGTGTTGGCGTGGATGCCGAGGCGGCGGCCGGCGTGGACGAAGCTGGAGCCCTCCTCGAGGAAGATTGCCACGGTCGAGGCGAGACGGACCGTTGCGTCGTCGCCGGCGGCGAGCGGGCCGAGCTCACGGGCGGCGAAGCGGCGGGCGTCGTCTGGGTCGTCCGCGAGCAGCGCCTCCAGCGCCAGGTCCGGATAGGTGGCGACGGCGCCGTCGCCATCGCCGCGCAACTGGGCGACGCGGCGCGCCAAGAGCGCCTCATGGTGGCTGAGGACGAAGCCCTCGACCCCTGGCGCCGGCGTCCCGACGGCGACCGAGAGGCCGCGGGCCCCGGCGCCGGGGAGGCGCAGGCGCGAGAGCTCCGGCTCGCTCCGCAGCCCGGCCCAGCAGGCGAGGTGCCTGCCCTCGGCGATGGTCAGCGGCGCCCCCGCCCCGAGCGACTCGGCGACCGCGGCCGCCACGCGCTCCATCCCCGCGAACAGACCACCGGCGTCTCCGGGCCGCTCGCCGCCCTCTTCGCTCCAGACGACGAAGCCGACGTGGATCCGGTCGAGCTCGTAGCCGAGCCGCAGGCTGACCGCGGCGTCGTCGCCCGCGCCGGTGCCGCCGAGCAGCGCCCGCACCTCCGCCGCCCGGACGGCGGCCGCGCCGCGCACCCACTCCTCGCGCTCGCTCGTGTAGACGTCGGTCAGCCGCCGCTCGATCGCCTCGACGTAGGCGAAGATCCAGGCGTTGAAGAAGGCCATCGCCTCGGCCAGTCGTTCGGCGTCGTCGGTGGCGGCGCGCAGCCGTTCCAGGATGATCCCGCCGAAGACGCTCTGGGCGGCGCGGTAAGCGCGCTGCATCAGGCTCAGCTCGAGGCCGCGGACCGCGTACTCCTTCGCGTAGCCGATCGCCTCCGGCGGCGGCTGCACCGACCCAGGGTCGTCGCCTTCGCGCATCATCGACACGATCACCCCGAGGTTGGAGCGGGCGGCCTGCAGCGTCCACGGTCGCATGTCCTCGTCGAGCTCGGGCAGATGGTCGTGGACGGTGTCGGCGAAAGTCGCCGCGATCTCGTCGATCTCCTGGCCGATCGTCTCCACGAGCACTTCGATCTCCCCGCGGCTCGCCGCGGGCGGCGACACGATTCCAGGCGCCGGTCCCATCCCACCAATCTAGGACCTTTGTGCGCTGGGCACAAACAGAGTGGTCTGGATGGTTTGCCGGAGACGACGACAACCCGCCCGTCGGCGCCTACATTCACCCACAGGCTGCCGGGGGGCGGCCGCGGGGGAGCTGTTCGTCCGATGGTGGCAGGGCGAGCAGCTCCCGCCTTATTTTGGGGACTCGCCACAGCCGGACTGCGAAACCGGCAACGCGATTTACATCGGCGCCTTCGAGGTCCAGGCGCGGCCCCAGCCGCAGATCCGAGGTTCGAAACCGGAAACGAGCCAGCTTGCCCTCGGGGGTCGACTTGCCCGTTCGGTCGTGCTACCGTGTACGAAAATCGTACAGGCGGGAACGGTGAACGTCCAAATATCTAACCTCCGAGAAACTCTGATTCAGAAGATTGCCTTCGTGCGAGGTCGCAGCGCCGCAGAGGTAGAAGCGGAAGTCAATGCGAAGGGCGATCTGAAGATTGACTCCAAACTCGGCCAGGCAGTGGTCGGGCATGTCGAGATGGCGCTCGACAGAGAGGGGATGGTGCGAGTCGAGGACCAGACTAAAAAGACGCTGACCTCCCTAAGCGGACTGGAGGCGATGCTCAAGAAGCGCATCGAGGAAACGAACGGAGATGGGAATGGCTGATCTGGTGGTGGGCGAGAACCTGGCCAAGGCGTGGATAGCTGGGACGGAACTTGTGATCGAACGCGGCGGTAAGAGCTTTCATTTGAACGTCGCCTTCCCTGCGACCTACGAGGAGAGCCGTGCGCCGTGGTCCTTGCTCGATGAGTTCTTGGTCGCGAATGGCAAGGAAGAGTTGAATACCGTCGCGAACACGATTTTCCCGGTCGAGCTCTACCACCCGCATCTAGGTGATCAGGCAGCGGCGCGCCTCTATGAGAACTACGCGATCAGTATGCGAGTTCATCAGCGTACGGGCCGAGGGAACGACTTCGAAACTTATTTCAACAGACTAGTTTCCTATCCCGTGGCGAGCGGCAGCACTGAGAAGCTCGGCGACAAGGCTCGGATGCTTAAGTCAGATGGCCGCTTCAATCAGCTCGACTTCCAGATCGGTCGTCTTCAACAGGCCCGAAAAAAGAGCAAAAGGCGTAACAGTTATGAGATTGGGATCTCACATCCGTTGGACGCGGAGGCGAGGGTCCAGGCACCAGTGACTGACGTGGCGTGGGGCAGTTTTCCGTGTCTTAGTCACATCAGTCTGACGATGATCGAAGACCGTCTTCATCTGACTGCGACCTATCGAAACCAATACATGATCGAGCGTGCTTTCGGAAACTACGTCGGACTGGCAAGGCTGACGAACTTCATCGCGAATGAGTGTGGATGCGAGCCCGGCGAGGTCCAGGTGATTGCCACCGGCGCCGATGCGGAGCTCTCAACTTTTCGAAAGGCCAACCTGCTC
Source organism: Solirubrobacterales bacterium (assembly GCA_025964255.1). GTDB lineage: Bacteria > Actinomycetota > Thermoleophilia > Solirubrobacterales > 70-9 > VAYN01. The sequence continues at coordinate 10,554 of JAOPZF010000201.1, forward strand.
AAGCTCTTGCAGGACTGCACGGAGGCGGAGACCGCTGCCACGGAAGCGGAGATGGTCGTCGATGTGTGAGTTGCAGGCCAACATCTTGGAGCAGCGCCTAACTGTCATGGCCGATGAAGTGGGCGTACAGCGAATCGGAGTTGATGCGGTGTACCTCCCTAATTGGAGCCGGTATTTGGAGGTGGGAGGCGATCGCTTCTTACGACGCGTCTACTCTCCCCGCGAGTTAGACCAGGCGGAAGGTGAGCCAGAGCGCCTGGCGAGTCGATTCGCAGGCAAGGAGGCTGTTCTCAAGGTCCTCGGGACGGGGATAGAAGGTATCGGACTCAGCGCCGTTGAGATTGCATGCGAAGAAAGCGGCCGACCGCGTGTCCTCCTCCGCGATGGAGCTGTCGAGGCCGCTAAGACGTTGACATTGTGTGCCTTCGAGATAAGTCTCTGTCATGAGCAGGAGTACGCACTGGCGGTAGCCACGGCGCTGATCGGACGGAAGGGACAATGACCGACGAGCGAGAGCCTCGCGATGATGAGGCTGCCGAGATCGGTCAGCGGCTGCGCAGGTCACGTGAATATTTGGGCCTCTCCCAAGAGGAGGCGGCCTCCTACATGGGGGTGTCCCGTCCAGCTATTAGTAATATTGAGGCCGGAAAGCGAAAGGTCTCCGTCGAAGAGATTCGACGCTTTGCTCGTCTTTACCGGCGGCCGTACGAGTACTTTTTAGGCGAGGCGCAAGAGATTGCAGGGGACGAGACCGAAGGCGCACTGTTCCGAACGACCCGGGAGCTGAGCGAAGGGGACCGAGAGCAGGTGCTGCAGTTTGCCTTATTTCTGCGAAACGCTGGTAAACCGCCAGCCCCGAGAGATCCAGACGAATGACGACCCCGGCGGACCGCCATCACGCGATTGTGACGGGCACCAACGTCGCTACGCGGCAGGGCATTCGCTTGGGGCTTGACCCAGCCTCGCCGGTGGACATTTTCGGCGTTATCGAGAGAGAGAGGATCTGGCTTCTCTTTGAGGAATTGGAAGGGCTGTTCGGCTTCTTTGAACGGCAGGAGGAAGTCGCGGGTGTCGCACTGCACAGTGGCCACCCGCAAAGCCTTCAGCGCTTCACCGCCGCCCATGAGTATGGGCATTACGTACTCGGCCATAGAGCCTCGCAAGATGACGGCGTCAACGTCTATGGAACGACGGACCTACCTATACAGGAGTATGAAGCCCAGGCGTTCGCGGCCGAGTTTCTGATGCCTTTGGCCCTCGTCAATCGAGGGCTGGCGCGCCTGTCGCTCCCGGAGGAGCCAGGCAACATTGATGCCGCGACGGCTTACCAGCTGTCATTGGAGATCGGCGCGAGCTATCAAGCGACCGTTGCGCGACTCGGTCAACTCAACAAGATCAGTTTCGATTGGTCCCAGCAGCTCAAGACCCAAAAGGTGATGGATCTGAAAGTCGAGCTGGGAGGAGGATCGCGTCCCGCGAACTCGCGGGCTGCAGTCTGGTCTTTGGATCAGGCCGCTCGAGCTCGACGGATCGAGATGCTCGTCGACGACGAGCTCCACGTCCGGTTGGCCGAGGTCCCCAGCAGCGGGTATCGGTGGGCCCCGGGGGATGGCGGCGCAGGGTTAGAACTAGTGAGCGACGTCCTCGAAGAGGAACAGGAGGGACAGTTGGGCGCCACCATGACGCGTCATCTTTGGTTCCGCGCGCTCGAGCCAGAAGTCGCCAGGCTTGACCTCCAGTTGATCCGCCAGTGGCAAGGTGCGGCAGCCTCCCCCGTGGATGCACTCTCCCTCCCCGTGCATGTCGTGCGGGCCCACAACACCGCGGAGACTGGCAGCGCCCTGGCGCCTGCGCAGCGCGAAGGACTGCTTGTCCAGGCATGAGCGGAGCGACTGCCGACATCTCAGCCGAACTGGGCGCTGCCCGCGACCAGGGTCCACGAGGGACCTGCCTTGCCTTTGCGGCGAGCGCAGTGCATGAGCAGGCTAGGCTGCGGCGCCGCGGAGAGCCAAGGCCTGAGTTAGGAGAGGAGTTGCTCTATTGGCGCTGCAAGCAACTGGACGGAAATCGGGAGGATGGCACGTCCGTAGATTCGGCTCATGGCGCCCTGAAGCAGCCCGGCCAGTCCGCTGCGGAGCTGTGGCCATACGACGGGAATCGAGATTCCAGGGCGTCGGTGTATGCCCCGCCCGAGGCAGCTCTCGATACATCTGTTTTGCGGAGGGCCACTCTCAGCGAGATCACGGCGAGTGCCGAAAATATCCGTTCCCAACTTCAAGGCGGCCGACCTGTCTTGCTCGCGATTCGCCTTTGGCACCAGTTCTTCGGTGACCACAGAGGCGTTCTAAACGCTCCCTCGCCGCAGCAGTTGATCCCGGGCGGCCATGCGGTTGTCGCGGTTGGTTTCGACGAGGACGCGGGATGGTTCCTGATCCGCAACTCGTGGGGGAACAGTTGGGGCCTAGTGGGGCACGCACAGCTCCCGGAGGCCGCTTTGAAGACGATCATTCTCGGAGGTTGGACCATCGAGGACGACATCGACGACTAGGGGCCTAGACCCGTCGTCAAGAGTTGAGATGCTTCCAGCGTGGAACCTGTCCCGCGCCCAGAAGTTTACGACGCTTATTGGCGCTTCGCGGCGCGCCGCCATGAGATCTTCCTGAAGCGATTCGAAGGAGATCCAGAGCCGTGGGGCAAGGATCAGATTCTCAGGCGCTACAAGTTCTGCAACACCTACCGCGCCGCCGACCGCGTGTCCCAATACATGATTCGCGAGGTGATCTACGGCGAGGGCGTCGCGGACCTCGCGCCAGAGGACATCTTTCTGCGGATCGTCCTCTTCCGCCTGTTTTCCAAAGAGGCGACCTGGGATGCGTTGGAGGAAGCGACCGGGGGGGTGCGCCGCGACACTCTCGATGTTTCGGCGCTCGGCGATCTGCTCGAAGACATGCGCACCCGAGGGCCGATCTACACGGCGGCCTTCATCCTCGCGGCCCCGACCAGCTTTGGCCACAAGGCAAAGCATCGAAACCATTTGGCCTTGGTTGCCGACATGTTCCGCAAAGGCGGCCTCGGAGCGGCCGTCGGTCATGCTCAGTCGCTCGACGACGTATTTGAGGCGCTGATCGCCTATCCGATGATTGGCCCATTCCTCGGATATCAGATCGCGATCGACCTGAACTACTCCGACCAGCTCGACTTCGACGAGAACGAATTCACCATGCCTGGGCCGGGAGCGCTGCGAGGGATCGAGAAGGTGTTCCTTGATACCGCCGGTCGCAGCCCACAAGAGCTAATCATGGGGATGGTCGACTGCCAAGATGAGGAATTTGCCCGCCTTGATCTTGAGTTCAATGGTCTATTCGACAGGCCGCTGAAGGCAATCGACTGCCAGGGTCTGTTCTGCGAGACCGACAAGTACTCGCGGGCAGCATTCCCGCAGTTGAAGAGCAACCGAGTTCGGATCAAGCAGGAATTCGTGCCCTCCAGCTCTCGACTGGAGCTTTTCTTTCCGCCGAAGTGGGAGATCAACCAGAAGGTGGCTATGGCCGAATCCGAACGCCCTAAGGTCGTTGAATCGGACGACGGCCTGAGCGCCCGCCGGTCGAGGTCAGTGCAAATGGAGCTCGAGGACTCGGCGTACCCCGTCGGACCCGGCGCTCTATATCAGGAGCGCAGCGAGGTGGAGCTCCTGGGCGGGACCCTTCGCCGGGTCGCCGGCTAGCACGATGCCTGACCTCGAACAGGCTTCGGCGCTCGACTTGCTGTCTCGTCTCCATGCCCATAAGAACGCCGGCTACGGGAATGCTTGGCGAAAACGCGGCGAGCTGCTGTCGATCTTCACTAACCTGGCGAGAAAGTACGACCGTTTAGTGGTCGCACTGGATCAAGGCGTAGATGCGCCCGACGAGCGGATACTCGACACCGCCGGGGATCTCTGCGTGTACGCGGCGAAGTACCTCACCTGGCTTGCCGAGCGCTCACCCCAGGGCTTCGATGCGGCGTCCACCGCGCGCGCGGTGGACTGCGCGGATACTGGCGGTCCGGAGGCGGTTGGCTTCGTTCTGGGCGCAATAGAGGTGCCGAGTGGTGACGTTCCGCAGTCTTGGGGCAGGGTGAAGGCAGCCTTCGAGCCGCTAGAAGCGGGCCTAATCGCCCAAGGCGAGGGCGCTCCCGGGACTCTTATTTGGCAGCGGAAGACCGAACTCGCTTGGGACCTCGCAGGCGCATCCGCGGCCCTTCTCCTAGCGCTAGGCGCCGAGGCTCCCGAGGAAGTGGAGAGTTGGCGCGGCGAGATCGAGGCGATGGGATGAGTGGGATCGCCGCCGATTTGATCTCGGAGGCGGTAGCGGCGCTCGCGGAGGGCCGCACGAGAATCGCAGTGATCGGACTTGGACCGGAGGCACTGGAGGTGGCGGTCGCGCTAGAAGCTCTCGGCGGCGAGGTGGAGATCTACGACCCGCGCGAGACCGTCGCAGACGATCAGCGCGTGTCGCCTTGGTCGCAGCTCGGCTCAGCCGAACCGCAACTGGTCGTGGTCGCCCGCGACGGCGAGAAGGAGGATTTGCTGAGAGCCACCGCCGCGATCCTCGACGCAAATGATCCTCTACCGCAGGTCATCCTCTCTGGCATCGCCCAGCAGGGACGATCCGATCCCATCTTTGAAGAGCTCGAGGCTCCGGCGATGGTCCCCTCTTACGCCACGGGCAACCCCTATACGCGCGCGCACCTTTATGACTGTCTGAAGGCGGCTGCGGGCGCTGGCCTCCAAGGCGCCGTGGTCGAGCTAGGGGCCTTCAAGGGGGGTACCAGCGTCTGGTTAGCCCGAGCGATTGCGGCTCTCGGGCTAAAGGACTCGAAGGTGATCGCCTTCGACGCCTGGGATGGATTCCCGCCCAGAAGGTCGATACTCGATCTCTACGAACATCCGCGATGCGTCTTTCGCGACCTCGACGCTGTCCGTGCCTATACCGAGCCACATGGAATCGAGCTCGTCGTCGGCGACATCTCGGACACCGCTCCGCGACGTCTTGCCGAAGAGCCGGTCCTGCTTGCGTTCGTCGACACCGACAACTACAGCGGTGCGCGCGTTGCGCTCAACCCAATCCGAGCCAACCTCGTCCGAGGGGGAGCGATCGTCTTCGATCATTACTTCACGACCTCGGACTACGCCTATACGGTCGGCGAGCGGATCGCGGCGGCGGAGGTCCTCGCCGACACCGAGTTCTTGAACCTTCAGGGCACCGGAGTCTTTGTGAGGGTCTCCTAGGCGGGGGGTTCGAAGGTGATCGTCCGGCGGGGAAGATCCAGATGAACGGCCCCACCTCCATACTTCATGAGGTCTCGCCAGATCTCAAAAGAGCGAAGGATCGCCTCCTGCCACTCCTTGATCGTGCGGACGCGGACCTCAAGATGGGACACCATCCCCGTAATGGTCCGGAGTACCTCGGAATCGATGTGACTGCTTCCTTCAAAAAATTTGTATTCGCTGGCGTAGTTGAAAATGAACGCCGACAGCCCCTCCTCGATAAACATCGCGCGCCCAGCGTCATCGACCTCGCGGACCTCCGGATCACTGTCTCGCTTCAGGCCGAGTAGCGACCGCAAGAGGGGCGACCACCCCAACAGCGCGGCGTAGGAGAGGTGAAACGCATCGTGGAAGCGATATCCATCCGGATCGCGGTTCATGTCAACCAGGGGGTCTCCGAGTTGGGTTCCGTCCTTCGTCAACACCAGCTTCATGCGCCCCTCGATCTCGGTTTCCTCGAACACGATGGTCAGCTCCCGCGGCAGTCGTTCCGCCTCCGGGAAGGAATCGTCGAGCAATCCCGATGGCAGGGCTTCGCCCTCTTGGGGCCAACGCTCCGCGGTGCGCTGGAGATTGAGCCTGGCTATCCCGTCTAGATCCAGTTCGAGCTTATGCCCAAGATTCGCCACGTACCAGAGAACGTCACCTAGCTCCTCCTTGATGCGCTCACCAAACAACACATATGCATCGCCGTCTCGAACGTGCTTCTTGTATTGAGTAACAAGTGAGCCGACCTCTGATGCGATCCCCATGAGCGGGAAGACAAGTGCCATCTCGTCGGCGTCCTCGGTCGTGGGCCGCTGGTCGGTCAGATTCGCTCGACGTTGGTACTCGTTCAGCTCCACTATTTCCCCCTGAATGGATTCGTTCCCCTAGCCGACCGTATGATCAGTACCGTACCGAAAAGTAACCGACTCGCGGCCCGACGTGGCGATTCATCCGAAGGACCTTGCCGTCGGCTGCCGGCCGAAGAATGGGCTAGGGGACGTGGCGGCATGCGGCCGCTCCGCGCGTCCAAGGGTGCTTGAAGACGATAAGCACCAGCTTCGCTGGCTCCAGAGGCTGTGATTTCCGCCAGAGTGGCTAGCGAGTGACGAGGCGCTCGAAGAGGTGCTGTAGCTCATGCTCGGGCGACTCGGTGAGGCCGGTGTGGACGGGGGAGGCTTGGATGACGGTGCTCGACGGGGCGGTGAGGAGGCCGAAGCGCTCGGACTGGGTCAGGTTTGCCAGGGGGGCGTCGAGGTTGCGGCCTTCGGCGGTCACCACTACTGCGTCGAGCCAGGCCTTGATCTGGGAGGGGGAGGAGTTGGGGGCGATCGCGCGCAGTCGGGCTTCGTCGAGGTCGACGCGAGCGGCTAGGAAGCGGCGCGCGGGGGAGTGGAGGATGACGCCGGCGTTGAGGCTCTCGCCGCGCTCGACGTCGGGGACCACGCGGACGATCGCGTAGGAGAAGGGATCAGCCGAGGCGGGCACGTTCGGCCTCCTCGACGAGCTGGGTCGCGTTGGCGGTGCGGAGGGTGAGGTACTCGACGTAGTCCTCCGGCGGATCGGCGACGAACCATTCGGGTGGGACCAGGTCGACTATTTCTTGCAGCAGCTCTGGGGTCACCTTGGCGCGCAGGCGTTCGTCTGCCGCGGCGATCGGGCCGGCGACCGGCAGCAGGATGTGTTCGGCGATCTGCGGGAACGGTCGGCCCGCCTGCTCGGCCGGCTTGAGGCCGCCGTGCTGGTGATAGAGGGCGGCGCCGTGGTCGATCAGGTTGAGCTTGCCGTCATGGACGAGCAGGTTGGCGTTGCGCGGGGTGCGGTCGACGTTCGCCACGAGGGCATCGAACCAGACGATCTCGGCGGCGAGGTCGGGCGAGGGCGCATCGTCCTGGCTCGGCGAGTAGGTCTCCGCACCTCCGAGAAATTCGATGCCGAGGTTCAGCCCGACGCTGGCGAGCAGCAGTTCCTGGATCTCGGGATCGGGCTCACCGCGACCGATCGCGCCGTCGAGCTCGACCGTCACCAGCTCCGGCATCGGCAGGCCGAGCGCCCGCGCCAGCTCCCCCGCGATCACCTCCGCCACGAGCGACAGCGGCCCCTGCCCGGCACCGCGGAACTTGCCGACGTAAAGGCGGTAGTCGTCGGCCTCGAGCAGGGCCGGGAGCGAGCCGCCCTCGCGGAACGGCGTCACATAACGGCTCGCGGCGACGGTTCGGAGTCCGGTCGGCATCGGTGCAGCCTAAGCGGGCCGGTCGACCCGCAACCGCGAACTGCCGGCGCTGTGGTAAGTTCCGACTTACGGTAAGCAATGACTAACGCTCCATCCATCGGACAGACCCTCACCGCCCTCAGCGACGCGACCCGGCGCGAAGTCTTCGAGCTGGTCGCGGAGCGGCCGCGTGCGGTCGGCGAGCTGGCGGCGCAGCTGCCGGTCAGCCGCCCCGCCGTGTCCCAGCACCTGCGCGTGCTGAAGGAGGCGGGCCTGGTCGAGGACGAAGCGGTCGGCGCACGCCGCATCTACAAACTGCACCCGGAGGGAATTGAGGAGCTGCGCTCCTACCTCGACGGGTTCTGGAGTCGCTCGCTGCGGGCCTTCAAGGCCGCCGCCGAGGCGGGCGACAAGGAGGATCGATGAACACGGACACGAGTACCGCGGTGCGCACGGAGACCGTCGTCGAGGCGCCGATCGAGCGCGCCTTCAAGGTCTTCACCGAGGAGATGGAAAGCTGGTGGGACGCCGATCATCACCTCGGTGACGCGCCGCTGGCCGAGATGGTCGTCGAGCGCCACGTCGGCGGCCGCATCTTCGACCGCCACACCGACGGCTCCGAGTGCCAATGGTCCCGCGTCCTCGCCTACGAGCCGCCGACCCTCTTCGTCTTCAGCTGGGACATCAACACCCGCTGGGAGCTGGAGACCGACCTCGACAAGACCAGCGAGGTGGCCATCACCTTCGTCGCCGAGGGACCCGACCGGACCCGGGTCGCCCTCGAACACCGCCACCTCGATCGTCACGGTGAGGGTTGGGAGGGCATGCGCGACGCCGTCGGCCAGGGCTGGGCCGGGCTCGAGGGCTACGCCGCCGCGGTAGAGCGGCGCGATCGGGGCTCGGCCGCCACCTGATCCCGGGGAGCACTTCCCGAGTAAGTCGGTTTTCTTTATCGAGTTTGGGGTATCCACCACCGGCAATGTTGAGGGCATGGGATCGATGAGGAACGTTCGAGGGCCAGCGGTCGCGGCTGTGGCGCTAGGCGTCCTCGCCCTGGTCTTGGCCAGCTCGGCCCTCGCCGGTGGGCGGGCTCCGCACCGGTCGGCGAAGCCGTCGCTGAGCTTCAAGGTCGTCGTCGTCCGCAACCGTCAGATCCTCGCGACCGGCAAGGCGCGCCCGGTCCCGGCGCGGGGCCGGGTTGTTCTCCAGCTCCGACGCAATGGCGCATGGCACCGACTCGGCCAGCACCCGCTGGTCGGCCACGGCTCCTACTCGGTCCGTGCCGTCGTGCCCGCCGGGATCGCCAAGGCTCGACTGCGCGCGGCGCTCTACGAGGGCAAGCGACGGCGGGCCGTATCCCGGGTCCGCTCGCTGCGCCTCGTGAAGCCGACCCCGCCGTCGACCCCGACCTCACCTTCTTCTCCCGCCACTCCGGCCGGCCCCGCCGGACCGCCCTGCACTCCCGCGGCGACCTCGGCGGGATCCCCTGCCGCCACGTCCGCCGGCCCGCTCTCTGCCGGCTCGCTGATGGCGACGATCGAACGCTACGCCTCGCGTCCCAACCACCTCAGCGGCACCGCGGAATCCGCCGCGGCGGAGAGCGAGCTCACCGGCGCCCTCGCCGCCGCCGGCCTCAAGGTCTGCGAACAAGCCTTCACCTTCCCGCGCTTCACCCCGACCGCGGTCGGCCTATCGATCGAAGGCACGGCCGTCGACCCGACCGCGATCGCGCCGCTCCTCTACTCCGGCGCCACCGGCCCGGCTGGGACGACCGCGCCGCTGTTCTACATCGGCGAAACCGAAAACAAAGAAACCGTCAGCTTCACGCCGGCCGACGTCAAAAACAAAATCGTCGTCGCCAAGATCCCGTACCAGACCAACTCGAAAGCCCTCGGCCTCGACCCGTCGATCGAAGCCGCGGTCGAAGACGGCGCGGCGGGCTTCGTCGCCGTCACCCAGGCGGTCGGCAACTATCCGAAGTGGGAAGACACCAACGCCCGCAACGGCACCGGGACGCTGCCGGTGCTGTCGGTCGGCAAGACCTCGGGCGAAGCGGTCATCACCGCGGCCGTAGCCGGGAAAACCGCGACGCTGACGCTCGCCGCCGAACACACCGGGCTCTCCTGCGACCGCGACGTCTGGGGCGAACTCGAAGGCGCCGACCCGACCCGCCGCGTCTACGTCGGCGTCCCCATCTCCTCGTACACGCCCTCGGCCTCCGAACACGGGACCGGCTACGCGATCGTCGTCGGCCTGGCGCGCCTCTACGCCTCGCTGCCGAAGTCCCAGCGCCCCGAGACGCTCGTCTTCATCGGCCTCGGCGGCCACGAAATCGGCTGGCTCGGCCTGCAGGCGCTGCTGGCGAGCCCGGAGGGCAGCTACCTGAAGGAAGCCGACGCCTACATCCATCTCGGCTCGGCACTCGGCGCCCCGGTAGCCGAAGAAAAACCGCCCGGCAGCGGCACGATCGTCACCTCGACCGCTCCCGACAAAACCGGCCGCCTGCACGACAGCGAAAACCCGCTGCTCGTCCCCGGCGTGATCGAAGACTTCAAAGCCGCCGGCGCCGAAGCGCAGGAAACGCCGCCGTTCACCGCGAGCGGGGGAGAGCAGACCAACGCTTTCGCCGCCGGGATCCCGACCGCCTCCTTCAGCGGCGCGAGCCTCTTCTTCCACACCGCCGGCGACACGCCGAGCACGATCGATCAATCGATCCTCACCCGCCAGGCAGACGCCTTCCGGCGCGTCGTCGACCGGATCACCGCGATCCCGGCCGGGAAGTTGAAGGCCGAAAACTCGGTCGCCGCCCGGCACGGCGCCGAAATCGCGGCGAACGGTGGAGCGGCCAAACGCACTCCCGCCAACCCGACTCTCGGAGCCGTCCGCGAAACCGCGAACGCGCTCGCCGAAGGCGGCGTCGGCGGACCCGCCGCGACCCCGGTCGCGGCCTGCAACTGATTCAAGGTCGGTTGAACCACATCCGCCGTACTTTGTTGATATGAGTGATCGACAATTGAAATTCGGCGCGATCCTGCACGGCGTCGGCGGCCAAGGACAGCAGAACACCTGGCTCGATCCGGAGATCCCCGGCGGTGCCAGCGTCGACGTTTCGTGGCACGTCGCGCGGGCGCAGCAGGCCGAGGCGGCGGGGTTCGACCTCGTCTTCATCGCCGACAGCCAGTTCATCACCGCCGACTCGCCGCCCCACTTCCTCAGCCGGCTCGAGCCGCTGACCCTGCTGTCGGCGATCGCCGCGTCGACCGAGAAGATCGGATTGGTCGCGACGATCACGACTTCCTACACCGAGCCGTTCCACGTCGCCCGGCAGGTCGCTTCGCTCGATCTGATCAGCCGCGGCCGGGCGGGCTGGAACGTCGTCACCAGCATCGATCAGGGCACGGCGACGAACTACAACCGCCAGGACCACCTCGACTACGCCACCCGCTACGGCCGCGCGCTCGAGCACGTGACGGTCGCCCAAGGCCTCTGGGACTCCTACGAGGACGACGCGTTCCCGCGCGACAAGGAGGCCGGCGTCTTCTTCGACCGGACCCGCCAGCACGAGTTGAACCACGTCGGCGAGTACTTCTCGGTGGCCGGGCCGCTCAACGTCGAGCGCTCGCCCCAGGGCAGGCCGGTGATCTTCCAGGCCGGCAACTCGGAGGAGGGGCGCGACCTGGCGGCGACGGTCGGCGAGGGGATCTTCACCCACGCCCACTCGTTCGAGGAGGGCCAGTCCTTCTACGCCGAGATGAAGGAGCGCGCCGCCGCCAAGGGGCGCAACCCCGACGAAATGGTGATCATGCCCGCGCTGCTGCCGACGATCGGCGACACCGATGAGGAGGCCCATCAGCTCAAGGAGGCCCGCGAGGGCGCCAAGGACTTCGCCAAATCGCTCGCCGACTTCAGCCGCGCCTACGGCCAGCACGACTTCTCCCAGTACGACCCCGACGGCCCGTTCCCGTTCGAGGCGGCCGAGTTCGCCGCCCGCGGCGGGCGCACCGCGAGCGCCAAGGCCGAAGAGGTGGCCCGCGAGCGCGGTCTGACCCTGCGGGAGACGGTCGTCTACGCGGAACGAGCCTTCCGGACCGGGTTCGTCGGCTCCCCACAGACGGTCGCTGACGAAATCGAGCGCTGGTTCCTCGGCGGCGCGGCGGACGGCTTCATGTTCATGGTCAACGTCCCCAGCGAGTTCGCCCGCTTCACCGACGAGGTGCTGCCGATCCTCCGCGAGCGTGGCCTCGCCTCCTCGGGCTATCAAGGGAACACCCTCCGCGATCACCTCGGCATCGCGATCCCGGCGAACCGCCACACGGCCGCCCGGCTGACCGAGGCCGGCAGCGCGTAGTCGATCCGAACGAACGGCCAATATGCAGGCGGCCGTCCATCCTGGTGCGTGGGTAGGTTTCGGCGGATCCGTGGCGTGGGTAGGAATCTCCGCCAATTCGCCAAATGCAGATGAAGGGACAGCACATGGGTCGAGTCCGGAGGGCCATCGCCATCGCCACCGTCGGGAGCTTCGTCTTCGCCGCGCTTGTGCTTCCAGGCATCGCGAGCGCCAAACCGCCGGCGGGGACCCAGAAGTCGAAGGTGTTCTCGGGCACTCCGACCGTCGGCGCGCTGTTTGAAAGCGCCACCAGCGGCAAGCACTTCTGCACCGCCAGCGTCGTCGCCAGCCCGGGGGGCAACGTGCTGATGACGGCGGCGCATTGCATCCAGGGCAGCGCGAAGGGACTGTCGTTCGCGCCCGGATTTCACGATGGGACCGCGCCTTTCGGACGCTGGACGGTGACCGGCGCCTACTTCGACCCCGCCTGGATCGCCGAAGGGAACACGACCCGCGACTTCGCCTTCCTCACCGTCGCGCCCCGGCAGCTCCGCGGAATTCTGACCGACATCCAGACCGTGACCGGCGCCAACGTGCTCAGCACCAAGCCGAGTAGCGGCGAGTCGGTCACCGTCCCGGCCTACCCGGACGGCCAGGCCAAGGTGCCGATCACCTGCACGGCCAAGGTCTACTTCGAAGGCATCTATCCGGCCTTCAACTGCAACCCCTACATCGGCGGCACCAGCGGCTCCCCATGGCTGGCGGCCACCCCCGAAGGGGTCATGGTCGTCGGCCTGATCGCGGGGCTGCACCAGGGCGGTTGCTACACGTACACCTCCTACAGCCCACCGCTCGGCAGTGACGCGCGCGCCGTCTACAACCGCGCCGTGGCGGGCGCCAAGCCCGAAATCGGCCCGGACCCCGGTTCCGACGGCTGCAGCACCGGCCTGTAGCGGAGGACGCCGAGGGCGGCGGCGCGTAGTCGATCCGGCGGATTCGCCGCCGGATGTCACATATTTCGGCTGCGCGTCGTCCCCCTTATATGGAGCACCGACTGGCCGACCGCGCCGCGCATGCCGCCCTCTCGCTTCCCGACGCCGCCTTCGCGGCCGTGGCGGGCAGGCGCCCGACGATCGACGGCCAGCGCCTGAGCCCCCGAATGCAGTTCCTCGCCAAGAGCGGTCGGCGGGCACTCGCGACGCTCGCCGATCCGCCAACCGCCGGCCAGCTGATGCTGTTCGAGCGCCTACAGAGGGCGGCCGCGGTCGACCACCTGGGGGACGCCCCCTCGCGGGACCTGATGGTGCGGGGCGGACGCGGCCAACGGCGGGCGCGTCTCTATGAGCCGGCGGGGTTGCCCGACGGCGCGGGATTGGCCGTGTTCGTCCACGGCGGCGGCTGGCAGGTCGGCAGCATCGAGGCATACGACGGCCTCTGCGCGTTCCTCGCCAAGACCGCCCGGATCAAGGTGCTCTCGCTCGACTACCGACGCTCCTGGGAAGCGAGGTTTCCGGCCGCGTTCGACGACGCCTTCGCGGGTTTCATCGACGCGGTCGATCGCGCCGAGGAGCTCGGCATCGATCGCGACCGGATCGCGATCGTCGGCGACAGCTCCGGCGGCAACGTCGCCTCCTCGGTGGCGCTTCGCGTGACCGACCCGCGGCACCGGCCGAAGCTCGCCGCCCTGATCTATCCGTCGGTCGACCACGACCTGGATGGCTACGAATCGGCCGACCTGTTCGACGCGCCGCTGAACCGCGAGATCGTGCACCGGGACATCCGCCGCTACGCGCCCCGCGAGTCCGACCACAGCGACCCCCGCCTCGCGGCGATGGCGGCGTCCGATCTGTCGGCGATGCCTCCCACCTACATCGCAACCGCCGGCATGGACATCCTGCGCGACCAGGGCGAGGCTTTCGGGGAGCGACTGATCGAGTCCGGGGTCGAGGTCGAGGCGCAGCGGTTCTCGAACCTGCCCCACGGCTTCTTCGGCTTCTTCGTCGACCCCAAGGCTCGGGCCGCCACCGAAGAGATCGCCATCGCGATCGGGAAGCGGGTCTGCGCATGAGGGGCGCGTCGCTGTGGTCAGCCCTCGACCGCGAAGAGATGCCACTCGCCGGGGGCGCCCTTCAGCGTGTGCGCGCCACGCTCCGCGAACTCGAGGCCCGAGCCGACCACCAACTCCTTGACCGTGCTGGAGACGCGGACCTCTCCACCGTCGGCGAGGGCGCCGATCCGGGCGCCGATATTGACCGCCATGCCGCCGACGTCGTCGCCGATCAGCTCGACCTCGCCGGTGTGGATGCCGGCGCGCACCTCGATCCCGATTCCAGCCAGTTCGTCGCGGATCGCGGAGGCGCAACGGATCGCCCTGGTCGGCCGGTCGAAGATCGCGAGGAAGCCGTCGCCCATCGTCTTCACCTCACGGCCGCGATGGAGGTCGAGCTGGCGGCGGACCAACGCATCGTGGCGTTCGAGCAGGTCGCGCCAGCGACGGTCGCCGAGCCCGGCCGCCCGCTGGGTGGAGCCGACGATGTCGGTGAAGAGGACAGTGGCCAAGGCTCGCTCCGGCTCGCGGGCGCGCCGGGTGCCGAGCAGGAACTCCTCCACCTCGTCGAGCAGTGCGTCCTGGTCGCCGACCATGGCGAAATGGTCAGCGCCGCTCAGCTCGACGAAGCGGGCGTCCGGGATCTTCTCCGCCAGGTACTGGCCCTGACGGACCGACACGACCCGGTCGTCGCGGCGGTGGAGGACGAGGGCGGGCACGCCGATCGTCGGCAACACGTCGCGCGCGTCCAGTTCGCGGTAGAGGTCGATCAGCGCGATCGCCCCCGCCGGGCTGGTCCCCTCGCGCAGCAACCGCGACCACCATCCTTCGAACTCCAGGTCACCGACGAGGCTCGGCGCCCAGAGGTCGATCGCCACCGGCCCACCCCATTCCTTCTTCATCAACTCGTACAGGGCATCGAGTTCCTCCCCCGACACTCCCTGCGGGAAGTCGGGCGCCTCCAGGATCCGCGGGAAGGTCCCGTAGAGGATCAGCGAGGACACGCGCTCCGGATGGCTGGCTGCGAAGAGGGCCGACATCGGCCCTCCCTCGGAGATGCCGAAGACCGCCGGTCGCTCGCAGCCGGCCGCCGCCATCACCGCCCCGAGGTCGTCCATCGACTCCTCCAGGGTGGGCGGTCGCGCCGGCCGGTCGGAGAGACCCTGGCCACGCTTGTCGAAGAGGACCAACCGCGAGAACGAGGCGAGGCGGCGGAAGAAGCGCGCCACCATCGCCTGCTCCCAGTAGACCTCGACGTGGGAGACGAACCCGGGGACGAAGACCAGGTCCAGCGGCCCCTCGCCATGCACCTGGTAGGCGATGCTCACTCCGTCGGAGTTCGCGTAGCGGGTAGCGGCTTCCATTCTCCCCCTGCTTCGACTGTAGCGCGGCCCAGGCTGGTGACTCACTGATGGCGTCGCAGGTCGAGAAGGCGCAGGCGTTTGCGCGGCTACACGAGCAGGGCATGCTGATCCTGCCGAACGCCTGGGACGCGGGCAGTGCCGTGATCATCGCCTCGGCCGGGGCAGCGGCGATCGCCACGACGAGCGGCGGGGTCGCCTGGTCGATGGGTCGGCCCGACGGCCAGGACCTGACCCGCGAGCAGATGATCGAGCGGGTGAAGAGCATCGCCCGAGCCGTCGATCTCCCCGTTACCGCCGACGTCGAGGGCGGTTACGGCCCACGCCCCGAGGACGTCGCGGCGACGGTCGAGGCAGCGATCGCCGCCGGCGTCGTCGGGGTGAACCTCGAGGACTCGAGGGCTGCGGGGGGCCCTCTCTTCTCCGCCGCGGAGCAGGCTGCACGATTGAAGGCGGGATCAGGGGCCGCCGAGGCGGCCGGGTTGCCCGAGCTGGTGATCAACGCCCGTACCGACGGCTTCCTCTACGGGATCGGCAAGGAGGAAGAGCGGCTCGCCGAGGTGATCGGACGCGCCGAGGCCTACGCGGAAGCGGGGGCGACCTCGCTCTTCGTGCCGGGCCTCCTCGACCTGGCGATCCTCGAGGAGCTGGTGAGGGCGACGCCGCTGCCGATCAACGCGATGGCAGGGCCGGGCGCACCGTCGATCGCCGACCTGGAGCGGGTCGGGGTGCGCCGGGTGTCGCTCGGCACGGCGGTCGCCCAGGGCGCCTACGGCATCACCCGACGCGTCGCCGCCGAGGCCCTCGAGAAGGGCACCTTCGAGGCGCTCGATGGCGCCCCCGAATACGGCGACGTCAATTCCCTGTTCCCACGCTGAGAAATGGGGCGGATCCCCGTCCGGATCGCGGATCCGGTCAGTCGCTTCGAGGGACCGATGTCGCGACGACGCCTTCGACCTTCCCGGTCGCCAGGACCTTGCGTCCGAACCGCGTCGGCGTGTAGTCGAGCTCGTTCATGGCGGTGTGCATCTGGGGCCTGATCAGACCGGCGTGGTCGAGCACCTGCACTCCCTCGGCGACCAGCCTCTGCAGACGCAGGCGGGTCCTTTCGTCGGCGCCCTTGGTGGTCCCGCCGGGCGCCATGTCCGGCGTGATGCCTTCGACAGTTGCGCCCGCGCCGATATTCGGCCCGCCGACCGTCACCTCTTCTTGGGGGTCCTCGCATTCGGCGCCCGGGCCGAACGCCTTCGTCATGACCTCGACCGCGAGCGCCGCGAGCGTGAGTCGTTCCAGCCGCTGGATCTCCGCCTCCAAGGCGCCGTCGTCGTCGCTCCCCTCTCCTCGGCTACCGAACAGCGACATCCCGCCCCCCTCGCTCGAAGTCTCCGTCGGCCCGACGGCACCGGCAGCATTGCACGGCTCCTTGCGGGGCTTCTGGGTTCCTGAACGGCACGAGCGGATGCGCTAACCACGGTGTATGCGCCCGGTTCGCAGAATCGGCGCGTTGGCGCTGGTCCTGGCCGCTCTCGTCGCGCCCGCGCCAGCCGATGCGTCGACCATTGAGATCGCCGCCCTGCAGTCGGCGCTGCAGGGCCTGCAGGTCTACAGCGGCTTCGTCGACGGGATCAAGGGGCCGCTAACGCGGGACGGGATCCTCGCCCTGCAGCGCCGGCGCGGGCTGTCGGTCGACGGGATAGCGGGTCCCGAAACCAGGCGGGCTCTCGGCTGGCGCGGTAGGCCTGGGCTCGGGAGCAGGGTGATGCGATCCGGCGACAGAGGCTGGGACGTGGCGGCGCTCCAGTTCCTCCTCCAGCGCGCCGGGCAAGGCGCCGGCAGGGCCGACGGCCTCTTTGGTCCGCTGACCCGGGCGGCGGTGGTGCGCGCGCAGGAAGCGGCCGGCGTCGGGGTCGACGGACAGGCGGGGCCGGTCACGATCCGCTCGCTCCGGTCCGGGGCGGGTGGGGAGAGCGAAGCACCGCCCACCGGGCCGGTGCGGTTCCTGCGACCGGTCCCGGGGCCGATCGGCGACCCGTTCGGCGCCCCGCGCAACGGCTACACCCACACCGGTGTCGACATCCCCGACCCGGAAGGCACCCCGATCGGCGCCGCCGGCGTTGGGACGGTCATCTACGCCGCCTACAACGGCGCCGGCTACGGCAACCTCGTGGTGATCCAGCATCGCCTCGGGTACACGAGTTGGTACGGCCACATGTCGACGATCACCGCCTATGTCGGGGAGGAAGTGGTCGGCGGAACCCTGATCGGCTACGTCGGCGCGACCGGGGACGCGACCGGTCCCCACCTTCACTTCGAGGTCCGCCACTACGACACGCCGATCGATCCGGCGCCCCTATTGTTCTCGACGGTCGCGGCGCGGCCGACGACGACCGTGCGGCCCGGTCCCTCCGGCGGCTGCGATGGCCTCAACCGCGGCGGCCACGATGACTGGATCGCCCGCGAGCGTCTCTGCGCGGAGCGGTAACCGCGGAGCGGTAATCTGGGGAGATGAGCGACGCTACGACCATGTCGCACCGTGGCCTCGGCAGCGAGGCCTTCGGCGGCACTCCGGTCGGCAACCGGGTCGCCGTTCCCGCCGGGGCGCGTGAGCCCATCACGGTCTACATCAACGGGGTGGAGCAGACCCGGGCCGAGGACTACGACATCGCCGACGGCGAGATCGTCTTCCGTGAGCCGATCTACAAGGAGAACCTCCACGAGCTCAACTGGTTTCGCAAGTTCGGCCTCGGACTCGGGCTGTTCGGGTGGTACGAGCGCAACGAGTCCGTCGACATCCAGTTCCAGTCGTCCGCCGGGATCAGATTGGTCTCCGACGTGCCGATCCTCCCCGCCGAGTAACGCCTACGTCAACGCAGATCGATGCGGCTTCAGTGCGTCCTGATGCCGGCGAAACCCGCCGTGAAGGCGCCGGTGCCAGGGTGGTAGGTGATCGTGAACCGGGTCGGCCAAGAGGGTTTCTCGTATCTCCGCGGCTGGCGATACACGTAGGACAGCGTGTGGGACGGCGCTTCCATCGCGTCCTGCAGGTTGTACTGGGTGACCGAAGCCTCGACGAAGAGGAGTTCGCCGTCGAAGCTTCCGTACAACAGCACCGGGTGGTGGTTGACCTCTTCGACGCTGTAGTGCACGCGCCCGTCGAGGGAATGCAGGCCCATGTCAGGGATCGAGGATTCGACGCCCGGGAAGTAACCCGGCGGCACATCGGTGGCCGGGGGCGCCGCGAGGAAGCGGCGCATCTGCGCGTACGAGGTCTTTTCCGGATCGCACGTCCTGCCGTTCGATGAGAAGCAGCGCAGATGACTGTCGACCCAGGATTTCGGCCGCAGGTAAAAGTGGAAATCGAAGTGCGGTGAGACGAACGAGTTTTGTGGCCCGCGGGGCAGCCCCTCCGTGTTCCAGTCCACCTCGGCGTACTTGAACAGCGGTGCGGTCGCTTCGTGCGGCGTGCGTACGCGCGGGAAGTCGAACCGGTAGATCGTCTGGCACGGGCCGGTCGGCAGCGTCGAGGACTGACCTGGGCCGGTGAACGCGATCGGCGGGATGCTCACGGTCACGGCTGCCGGGGTGCCATGAGCGGTGTTCGTCTGTCTCGCCGGGTAGGTGCCGGCGGCGCGGTACGCGCTCATCAGCGCCGTCTCCGCCGCCGGTTCGACGGCGGCACATGCCGGCGTCACTTCAGCTGCATTTGCGACCAGTGCCGTCCCCCCGGCGGGGTTCAACGCGGTCAGCGCCGCCACTGCCGCCGCGACGATCGCGCAAACCACCAAGCGACGCTTCAACCGAGTTCCGCTCTGCATCCAGTGTCTCCTTCACGGTGGTCTTGCTACCGCTCCGGCACGGTACATCACCGCCCGTTGACGTACTCCTCGACCCCGAAGATCTGGTGCCATCGGCGATGGCGTCGACGCCGCTTCGTCGATTCCACAAGGTCGGCGCCGCCCGGGCTTGGGGAGGGTGGGGGTGATTTGGGACCTTCTCGGCATGGCGATACTTGTGACCGGAGGGTCGAGCGGGTTGGGCAGGGCGATCGCGGAGCGGTTCGCCATCGATGGGAACGACGTATTTGTCAACTACCACTCGAATGACGAGGCGGCCGCCGAGGCCGGGGCGGCGATCGCCGCGGCCGGCGGGACCCCGCATCTGGTCAAGGCCGATGTCGGGACCGTCGAGGGGGTGCGGGAGGTGGTCGGGGTCGTGCGCGAGCACACCGACCGTCTCGATCAGCTCGTGCACTGCGCGGCGAAGGCGATCAACGGGCCGCTCCTCGACCTGGATCCGGAGTCGCTGCGGGAATCGGTGATCCTCAATGGGCTCTCGATCGTCGACCTGATCCGGGAGTCCGGCGACCTGCTCGGAAAGGGCTCGGTCGTCTTCTACCTGTCGAGTCGCGGCGGGCGGTTCGTGATCAACGAATACGGCGCGCTCGGCACCGCCAAAGCGCTGGGCGAGCACGTGGTGCGCTACCTGGCCAAGGAACTCGGGCCGCGCGGGATCCGGGTGATCACGATCGCGCCGGGTGCGGTCGACACGACGGCCCTGAGGTCGATGTTCCCTGACACTTATGAGGAGCGGCTCGCCGCCTCGGCCGCCGCCAACCCGCTCGGGCGGGGCGTCGAGATGGACGACGCGGCGGCGCTGGTGGAGGCGCTCTGCCACCCGGGCCTGGAGATGGTCAACGGGCAGACGATCACCGTCGACGGCGGCCTCTCGCTGTGAGCGGGGCCGGCCTCGCGGGCGGCACCCAGGACTTTCCCCTGACGCTGACGCACCTGCTCGGCCGGGCCAAGGGGTTCAACGGCGACGCGGAAGTCGTCACCCAGCTCGACGCAGAGGGGGCGGTCGAGCGGTCGGACCTGGCGACCGTCGGGGCGCGGGCGGAGGCGTTGGCGGCGGGGCTCTCGGCGCTCGGCCTCGAACCCGGCGACCGGGTCGGCGTCTTTTCCTGGAACAACCGGGAGCACCTGGAGGCCTACTGGGGGGTTCCCTGTGCGGGGCTCGTCCTGCACACGATGAATCCGCGTCTGTCTCCCGAGCAGATCGCCTACACCGTTCGGCATTCTCGGGACCGGGCGATCATCTGCGATGGCGAGCTTCTGGACGCCTTGGAACCGGTGCTCGAGCTGCTCGGCGATGACGCGCCCGAGCACCTGATCGTCTTCGGAGACCGAGATGACGGTTACGAGCGGTTGCTCGAGCAGGGCGGCGCCGATTACGCCCTCCCCGAGCTCGACGAGCGCTCCGCGGCGGCCCTCTGTTACACCTCGGGGACGACCGGCGACCCGAAGGGCGTCGCCTACTCCCACCGCTGTCTCGCCCTCCACACGATCCTCATGGCGGGGACCGAGGCCTACCGGATCGGCCGCCGCGACCGGGTCCTCGCCGTCGTCCCGATGTTCCACGCGATGGGCTGGAACCTGGCCTACCTGTCGGGGATGGTCGGCGCCACGCTGGTGCTGCCGGGGCGCTTCCTCCAGCCCGAGCCGCTGACCAACCTGATCGAGGCCGAGCGGATCACCGCCAGCTGCGGCGTGCCGACGATCTGGATGGACGTGCTCCGATATGCCGACGAGCACGGCGCCGACCTCTCCGCCTTCGAGTTGGCGATCTGCGGCGGCACCCAGGTCCCGGCCCAGTTGATGCGCGATTTCGAGGAGCGCCACGGCGTCGCCGTCGTCCAGGGCTGGGGGATGACCGAGACGCTCCCCGGCGCCGCCCTCGCCCATGATCCGCCTGGTCGCGCGGGCGCGCCCGTCGACGACGAGGAGCGCTGGCGCGAGCGCGACCACGCCGGCCGCGTCAGTCCCTTCTACGAGCTGCGGATCGTCGCCGACGACGGCGCCGTGCTGCCCCGCGACGGGGTCGCCCAAGGCGAGATCCAGATCCGCGGCCCGGTCGTCGCGGGTTCCTATTTCGAGTCCCCAGCGGCGAGCGCCGAGTCCTTCGCCCCCGGCGGCTGGCTGCGCACCGGCGACGTCGGCACGCTCGACGAGCGCGGCCGCCTGCGGATCACCGACCGCGCCAAGGACGTGATCAAGTCCGGCGGCGAGTGGATCAGCTCGGTCGACCTCGAGTCGGCGCTGATGGCCCACCCGGCGGTCTTCGAGGCGGCCGTGATCGCCGTCCCCGACGAGCGTTGGAGCGAGCGCCCCTTCGCCTGCGTCGCCGCCGCCCCGGGGACCGACGCCGCCGAGCTGACCGAGTTCCTGGCCGGGCGCGAAGTGCCGCGCTGGTGGCTGCCCGATGGCTTCGCCTTCGTCGAGGAGATCCCGAAGACGAGCGTCGGCAAGTTCGACAAGAAGGCGCTGCGAGGCGCCTACGCTGAAAGGAAGGACTGATGGCCAGACGTCTGGAGGGAAAGGTGGCGCTGGTGACCGGCGCCGGGTCGGGGATCGGTCGGGCGAGCGCCGTGCGCTTCGCCGCGGAGGGGGCGCAGGTCGCGGTCGTCGACCTGAAGGGCGCCGAGGAGGTCGCCGCGGCGATCGACGCGGCGGGGGGCGAGGCGCTGGCGCTGACCACGGATGTCGCCGACGAGGAGGCGGTGGCGGCGATGGCCGAGGTCGCGGTCGACCGCTTCGGGCGGGTAGACGTGCTGATGAACAACGCCGGGATCCTCGAAGACTTCCTGCCCGCGGCCGATACCCCGACCGAGGTCTGGCGGCGCGTCCTCGGCGTCAACCTCGACGCCCAGTTCTTCACCTCGCGGGCGCTCCTGCCGCAGATGGTCGAGCGCGGCGACGGGGCGATCATCAACGTCGCCTCGACCGCGGGGCTGAACGGCGGCAACGGCGGCGCCACTTACACCACGTCCAAGCACGCGGTGATCGGCTTCACCCGCCAGCTCTGCTTCGACTACGCGCGCCTGGGGATCCGCTGCAACGTGATCTGCCCGGGGGCGGTGGAGACCGGGATGACGAAGGAGATCTTCGCCTCGCCCGACGCGGCGGTGATGGCGGCGGTCGAATCGGCGCCGATCGGTCGCTGGGCGCAGCCCGAGGAGCTGGCCAATGCGGCGCTCTTCCTCGCCTCCGACGAGGCGAGCTTCGTCAACGGCGCGGTCTACGTCGTCGACGGCGGCTTCGACTCGAAGTAGGGGATTCCACAAGGGCGCCGGGGCGCGCCGTCGAGCGCCCCGCCACCCCCGCCTACAGTCATCCCGGGACCACTACACGGAGGGATTTCCGATGGACAACGCCGCATTCGCCGCCTCCTACTCGCAGCCGATCGGGCCGGGCAGCGCCTACGCGCAACCGCCCTACCTCTACCGCGACGTCGAGGACTGCTTCATCGTCTACGAGGCCGACCGCGCGGGCGTCGAATCACTGCTGCCGCCGGGACTCGAGATCGCCGACGAGACGCCGACCTGCATCGCCTGGGCGCGCTGGGTGCCCTACTCGACCTTCGGCCAGTATCACGAGGCCTACGTGATGGTTCGCGCCTCCTTCGAGGGCCAGACCTACCTCTACCAGCCGTTCATCCTCGTCGACAACGAGATCCCGCTGACCGCGGGCCGGGAGATCTGGGGCTACGCGAAGAAGCTGGCCGTCTTCGAGCGCAATTGGGGCGGCGGCGACGTGCCCTACGGCGAGCAGATGACCTTCACCGTCCAGCGGCCGGCGGGGGTGCCGTTGATGACCGCGACGATGGTCGCCGACCGGCTCGCCGACCCGGCCGAGCTGGAGGATCTGCCGGTGCTCTCGACCCGGATCATCCCCAACGCCGAACCGAACAAGCGCCCGTCGGTGGCCGAGCTGGTACGGCTCGACGTCCCGGCGACCCTGCACAAAGCGCAGGACGGGACGCCGCGGCTCTTCGCCGGGCGCGGCTCGCTCTCGTTCCCGCAGGTGTCGAGCGTCGACCCTTGGCACCTACTCGCCCCGAAGCGGATCCTCGAGTGCTACTTCGGCGTCTACGACTTCGACCTCCCGCACGGCAAGGTGATCCACGACTACCTGCAGGAAGACGAGATCTGGGAGTCGATCGAGAAGGGGAGCCTGGCCGCGGCGTAGCGGCGCGGTTCTGGCGGCTGACGGGTTCAGGTTCGGGCCGTTGCGGCCGTCCGAGGGTGGTCTCGGGCGTCTCGTGGCGGCCCGGGCAGGCTGGGGCCCCCACGAGACGCCCGAGACGTGAGGGTCTCGACGGGAAGGTCACGGGTGCGGGAAGAACTTCACGCTTCCGTCGCGGTTCCGCGAGGAACGTCACAGGTCCACATCGGGCGGAAGCACGACTGGTCACTTGTCACCCCTATAGAGGCTGTCGCACAAACCTCGCTCCGTCCGCCCTGCCGGCGAGCATCGGCGCATGGCCCAGAACTTCCTCCCCTGCGAGCGTGACCAAGAGCTGCTGC
>JAOPZF010000230.1 GCA_025964255.1 Solirubrobacterales bacterium
GGGAGGAGCGCGAGGATCCGCTTGGCCAGGCCGACCGCCTCAGCGGCGTTTTGGTCAAGGTCCGGGAAGCTGTCGTCGTAATCGGCACGGTTTCGGAGTGCGCGCAGCGATCTCCCAAGGTCCGCGACCAGCTTCCATTCCCTGTTCGTCCGCGCCGAAGCATGTTCGGCAGTTTCAAAGAGACCCCAAACCTGGGCGTGCATGCGGTGCCTGTCGATCGGCGCGCCGTTGCTCTCCAACCAGGCCCGGCATACGTTGAGCGTGCCGTAGTAGGAACGACTGACGGCACTCCGTTTTGCAGCCTCGAAACGCTCGACGACCAGCCTTTCGGCGATGACGACGTAGTCCAGCCAGTTCACAAGATGCCGATCGTGAGTTGCGGCCGAACCGGAGCCAAGAGCTCGTGCTCGTCGCCGATGAGAGCTTTCAGCCGCTCGATTCTCTCGTCGAGATCCATGTCGGCGATGACCCGCAGATGAAATTGGTCGGGCGCATTCTCTTCGTCCATCGGACTGAAGATCGTCCGTTCGATGCGGGCCTCGGGTCCGAAATGCTCGCGAATCTTTTCTTCGATCGCCGGGAGGCGTGAGTCAAGTTCCGGATCGGTCGCGAGAAAAGCGGCGACGCGATCCGTGGCGGCCGATACGGAGGAAACTCCCGCCTCGGCCCGCGTCTCGTCTTCAGGCTTTCCCACATCGGAGACGGTAGCGATGCCAGCCGTTGAGTTCACGTTAGAAACTCCTGCAAAAGTCGCATGAGAGAGAGGGATCACTGACTCACCTCTCTGCCATAAGGCCACGTAACGAGGCGGATAGTAAAGAGACGGGGACGCATGCGCAACGTATTGTCTGCGAAAAATCCCCTATTAGCGGCATCACGCTGTGGATTGGCCAAACCCACTGAGGAAGCCTGCGGAGCATGACCGTCTCCGACAGGTTCGGCGAGAACGTCCTGCGGATCAGGCAGGCGAGAAAGCTGACCCAGGAAACCTTGGCTGAACGGGCACAAATTCACCGGACCCAGATCACTCTGGTCGAGACCGGGCGGCGGCAGCCGGGGATCGAGACGGTGGTGAGGCTCGCGGGGGCATTGGAAGTCTCGACCGAGAGTCTCTTCGAAGGGATCCGGTGGGATCCGCGGGCGGGGGAATTCGTCGTTGAGGACCCGCCGGAGCTGCCGCGGGTCTAGTCGCGGCGGAAGGCTACGACGCAGTTCTGGCCGCCGAAGCCGAAGGCGTTGGCTATGGCGGTGGAGGTGTCGGCCTGGCGGGCGGTGAGGGCGATGTGGTCCAAGTCGCACTCGGGATCCGGGTTGGTGAGGTTGATCGTCGGCGGCAGGACGCCGTCGCGCATGCCGAGGAGGCAGATCATCGAGGCGAGGGCCCCGGCCGCGGCTATCAGGTGGCCGACCATCGACTTGGGTGAGGAAGCGGGGATGTGGTCGGTGGCGTCGCCGAGGGCCTTGCGGATCGCGTGGCTCTCGGAGGTGTCGTTGGCGCGCGTCGCGGTGCCGTGGGCGCAGATGTAGCCGAGCTCCTCGGGAGCGATGCCGCTGCGCTCGAGTGCGAGGCGGATCGCTCCTGCCGCGTAGTCGCCGCTCGGCTCCGGCGCGCTCATGTGGAAGGCGTCGCTGGTCAGGGCGCCGCCGGCGACCCGGCCGTATGACTTGGCGCCGCGGGCCGCGGCGTGCTCGGCCGACTCGATCACCATCACCACCGCTCCCTCGCCGAAGACGAAGCCGTCACGGTCGGAGTCGAACGGGCGGCTCGCCCCGGTCGGATCGTCGTTTCGCTCCGACAGCGGGCCCATGTTGGAGAGCCCGGCGAAGACCGCTTCATTGATGCCCGCGTCGGTCCCTCCGGCGATGACGACGTCGGCCTCGCCGCTGAGGATCAGTCGACGCGCCTCGAGCAGCGAGTAGGTGCCGGTCGCGCAGGCCAGCGAGCTGGCCGTCACCGGGCCGTGGACGCCGAGGTCGATCGCGACCTCGCAGCTCGCCATGTTGAGGATCGTCGAGGCGACGTAGAAGGGGCTGACCGCGCGCGGCCCGTCCTCGATCAGCGCCCGCACGTTGCGCTCGGTCTCCGGCGTCCCCGCCACGGCACTGCCGATCGCGACCCCGACGCGGTCTGACACTGCCTCGACGTCGAGGCCCGCGTCGGCGACAGCCTCACGCGCCGCGGCGATCGCCAGCTGCGAGAAGCGCGCCGTGCGGTGCGCCCGCTTGGCGCCGAGCGTCTCCACCGCGTCGAATCCGGCGACCTCGCCGGCGATCCGCGTCGCCAGGTGGGAGGCGTCGAAATGCGTGATCGTTCCGATCCCGGATTGCCCGGCGACAAGCGCTTTCCAGGTCGACGGCGCGTCCAATCCGACCGGAGTGAGCGCGCCGAGCCCGGTGACGACTGGGTCTCCTGCTGGGTTCACTGAGGACGGCACCAGGCAATCATTCCCGAGGGATTATCGCGGTTCGTGCGGATCGGCATCCATGCGCCCCGCCTGATCGGGGGACCGGACCCCGCCTGATCGGGGGACGGCGGGCAACCTGGCGACCTGCACTCCATATACGTTGGTGTCTCTGTGCACCTTTATGTCCGGGAAACGGCGGGTCGCCTGCAGGGCGAGATCTCGGTCCCCGCGTCGAAGTACCACGCCCATCGGGCGCTGATGCTCGCGTCGCTGGCCGAGGGTGAGAGCCGCATCCGCGGCGGCGTCGCGGCGAAACACGTGCAGTCGACGATCGAGGTGCTGAACGGCCTCGGCACCGAGATCGAGCGGACGCCCGACGGCTTCGTCGTGCGCGGCAATGGCCTCCCCTACCGGCCGCTGCGCGACTCGGTCTCGGTCGGCTCCTCGGGCACGACGCTCTACTTCATGGTCGGGCTGGCCTCCCTGGCCGACGCGCCGGTCACGATCACCGGCCAGAAGTACTTCCAGCGCCGCCCGATCGGGCCGCTGCTGGAGGCGCTGCAGTCGACCGGGATCGAGCTCGAGTCGACCAACTCGACGCCGCCGATCACGGTCGCGCCGAAGCGCCCGCGCGGCGGCAAGGTTTCGATCGCCGGGACGCTCAGCCAGTGGATCTCGGGCCTGATCATGGTCGCCCCGTTCGCCACCGGCGCGACAACGATCGAAGTCGAGGGCACGCTGAACGAGCAGCCCTACGTCGAGCTGACCGTGAACATGATGCGGGACTTCGGCCTCGAGGTCGGCGTCGCAGACGACTGGCGCCGGTTCGAGATCGAGGGCAACCAGACCGCTCGCCCCGCCGACGTCACCCTGCCTCCCGACATCGGCTCGCTCGCCTTCGGCCTCGCCGCGACCTCGATCCACCCCTCCGACGTCTTCTTCCACGGCGTCCACGAGATCGACGGTGCCAGGGTCGACCACCCGGAGGCGCACTTCCTCGACGTCGCCGCCGCGATGGGGCTGCCGATGGAGCTCGACCGCGAGGCGGGTGGCGTCCGCGTCCGCCACGACGGGGTGCGCTTGCGCGGGGTCGAGATCGACTGCCGGCCGATGCCCGACATGCTCCCGGTGCTCTCCACCATGGGCCAGTTCGCCGAGGGCGAGACCCGCTTCGTCAACGTCGCCCACGTGCGGCTGAAGGAGTCCGACCGCGTCGTCTCGATGCTGCAGCTGAACCGCATGGGTGGCGACGTCGAAGAGCAGGGCGACGAGCTGGTGGTGCGCGGGATCGACGGCGACCTCACCGGCTCCCCCCTCTCCAGCTTCAACGACCACCGCGTCCACATGGCGCTGACCGTCGCCGCCTCGCGGGCCCGCGGCGAGAGCTCGCTGACCTACCCCAACGCCTTCCGCATCTCCTATCCCGGCTTCCTCGACGACATGCGGGGGATCGGGCTCGACCTGGGGATTCAGGACGATCGCGAGCGGACCGCGGCAGGGGCCCCGGCGGGAGCGGGCGAGGCCGACTCGGGCCAACGGGCCGAGCAGTCGATCGCTGTCGACCAGGCGGCCGAGGTGCCGATCGTCGACTGGGTCGGGCGCTGGGTGGAGGAGCGGCCGGGCCAGGACGCGCTCGTCGACGTCCGCGCGAGCGGCACCCGGACCTGGACCTGGGAGGAACTCGACCGCGAGGCCGACAAAGCCGCGGCGGTACTGCTGGAGCTCGGGGTCGAGCCGGGCGAGACGGTCGCCTACCAGCTGCCGAACTGGGGCGAGTTCGTCATCCTGACGCTGGCCTGCATGAAGGTCGGGGCGATCTGCTGCGCCCTGATGCCGATCTTCCGCGAGCGCGAGATCGCCTTCGCGGTGCGCCGTGCGAAGGCGCGGGTGCTGGTCGTCGCCGACGAGTTCCGCGGGCGGAGGCACGCCGATGAGACGGCGACGATGCTGGTTTCTCAGGATGGCGCCGGGCCGCTCCCGGTCGAGCACGTGCTCGTCGTCGGCGCCGACGGCGCTCCCGTCCTGCCGAAAACCGAGGGCGCGCGCTGGCACGACTTCGCCGCGGCGCTCGCCGGCGCCGAGCCCGACCGGGCCGCGATCGAGGCGCGCAAACCGGCGCCGACGGCGCTGTCCCAGCTCTTCTTCACCTCCGGCTCGACCGGCGAGCCGAAAGGCGTGCTGCACCGCTACGACGCGCTCACCCGCGCGGCGATGATGGAGGTCGAGCACCTCGGCCTCGGCCGCGACGACACGGTCTTCATCCCCACCCCGCTCGCCCATCAGACCGGCCTGCTCTACGGGATGTGGCTGGCCTTCGCGCTCGGCTCGACCCAGGTGATCCAGGACGTCTGGGACGCCGGCGTCGCCGCCCGGGCGCTACGGGAGTGGGACGGCACCTTCGTGCAGGCGGCGACGCCGTTCCTCGCCGACCTTGTCCGCGTGGTCGAGTCGGGCGAGGAGCAGGTGCCGCCGGCGCTGCGGATCTTCGTCGTCACCGGCGCCGCGGTGCCGCGGGCGCTCGCCCAGCGCGCCACCACCGTCCTCTCGGCCGCCGTCTGCGGCGCCTGGGGCTCGACCGAGTCCTGCCTCGGCGCCCTCGCCGCGCCCGGCGACGACCCGGAGAAGGTCTGGGGCACCGACGGGCGGGCGCTCGCCGGCACGCGGATCCGGATCGTCGACGATGAGGACAACGTGCTCGGCCCCGGCGAGGAGGGCAACTACCAGGTGACCTCGCGCTGCCTCTTCGAGGAGTACCTCGACCGTCCCGACCTGACCGCGGCGGCGATGACGCCCGACGGCTGGTACCGGACCGGCGACCTGGCGACGATCGACGCCGACGGCTTCCTCCGCCTCACGGGGCGGGTCAAGGACATCATCAACCGCGGTGGCGAGAAGGTGCCGGTCGCCGAGATCGAGCAGCTGCTCCACCAGCACGACGCGGTCGCCGAGGTGGCGATCGTGGCGATGCCCGACGAGCGGCTCGGCGAGCGCGCCTGCGCCTACGTCGTCCTCGATCCCGACTGGGCCGGCGAGTTCGGGCTCGCCGAGGTCCGCGCCCACCTCGACGCCGCCGAGGTGTCGAAGTTCTACTGGCCCGAGCGGGTCGAGACGATCGACGAGATGCCTCGCACGCCGAGTGGAAAGATCCAGAAGTTCGTCCTGCGCGACCGTGCCAAGGGGCTCCGTCCGGAGGAGCCGAAACCGACCTCCAAGGAGCCCGTCCGATGACCCCGCAAGCCGCGATCCCCATGCCCGAGACCTTCGACGATTCGGGCTTCGAGGAGCTGAAGGCGGAGATCGCCGCCTACGTCGCCACCGAGGGCGAGGAGTGGACGCGGCGGATCGAGGCCGAGCGGGCGGTGCCGCCGGAGCTGCGGGTCGAGCTGAAGGAGCGCGGCTACCTGAGCCTCGCCGGGCCGGCCGAGTACGGCGGCCGCGGGATCCCCTTCTCGCGCTACCTCGAGCTGCTCGAGCTCTTCGCGATGTCGCACGCCTCCCTGCGGATGATCGTCCACGTCGCCAACGGGGTGTGGCGCTCGGTCGACCAGTTCGCGACCGAGGAGCAGCGGCGCGACTACGTGATGCCGGCGGTGACCGGCGACATGACCGTCGCCTTCACGCTGACCGAGCCGACCGCGGGGACCGGCGCCGACCTGCGCTGCGAGGTCGAGCGCGAGGGCGACACCTACTACCTCTCCGGCGAGAAGCACCTGATCACCTTCGGCGTCAGCTGCGACCGCTGGCTCCTCTTCGCGCGGGCGGCGGGGACGAAAGGCGCCGAGGGAACGATCGCGCTGCTGGTCGACCGCGACACGCCGAACGTGCGCTGCGAGGACATGGGCGAATCGATGGGCTGCCGCGGGACCGACCACGCGCACCTGGTCTTCGATCGCGCCCCGGTGCCGGTGTCCGACACGCTCGGCGAGGAGGGCGCCGGCCTGCAGGTCGCCTTCGGCGGCTTCCTGACGCCGAGCCGGATCGCGGTCGCGATGACCTGCGTCGGGCTGGCGCGCCGGGCGCAGGAGCTGGCCGCCGAGCACGCCGCCAAGCGCGTCACCTTCGGCAAACCGCTGTCGCAGCGCCAAGCGATCTCGTTCGCGCTGGCCGAGAACGCCGCCGACATCGAAGCCTCGCGCCAGCTGGTGCTGCACGCGGCGCGGCGCTGGGAGGCGGGCGAGCCCGACGCGGCGGTGCTGTCGTCGATGGCGAAGCTGGTCGCGGTCGACATGCTCGGCCGGGTCACCGACAAGGCGCTGCAGGCGCACGGCGGGATCGGCTTCTGGGCCTCCTCGGACATCGAGCGGGTGTACCGCGACGCGCGCGCCCAGCGCTTCGAGGAGGGCACCAACGAGATCCAGAAGACGATCATCGCCCGCGAGGTCTTCGCCCCGGTCCACGCGTCGATCGCCGAGCGGGAAGTCGGCTGATGGCGGCTTCGGGGGGCGGTGAGCCCGCCGTGGGTGGGTTCGCCGAGGGCAAGGTCGCCCTCATCACCGGCAGCTCGCGCGGGATCGGGCGCACGCTGGCGCTGTCCCTCGCCGACAAGGGCGGCTCGGTGGTCGTCAACTACAAGGTGAACGAGGACCTGGCGAAGGAGGTCGTCGCCGGGGTCGAGGAGCGCGGCGGGCGGGCGATCGCGGTCCAGGCGGACATGGAGTCGCCGGAGGACATCGACCGCCTCTTCGATGCCGCGGGCGAGGAGTTCGGCCGGCTCGATTACTTCGTCGACAACGCAGCGGCGGCGGCCTTCAAGCTGATCAAGGACCTGAAGCTGCACCACCTCGACCGCTCCTACGCGATGAACATCCGCAGCTTCGTGCTCGGGGCGCAGCGCGCGGTCGAGCTGATGACCGACGGCGGGCGGATCGTCACGCTCTCCTCGTACGGGTCGATCCGCGCCTACCCGACCTACGCCAGCCTCGGCGCGGCGAAGGCGGCGCTGGAGGCCTACGTCCGCTACATGGCGGTCGAGTTCGCGCCGGCCGGGATCAACGTCAACGCGGTCAACGGCGGCATCATCGAGAGCGACTCGAGCGCCTACTTCTACGGCGTCGGAGGGATGCCCGGTCTTGACGTCGTCCTGCCGAAGATCCCGAAAGGGCGCATGGGGACGGTGAAGGAGGTCGCCGACACGGTCGAGTTCCTGCTCGAACCGCGCTCCGAGTACATCACCGGACAGTCGCTGGTGGTCGACGGTGGGCTGACGATCGTCTCGCCGCCCTTCTTCGACGACGCGGGCCCGGAGCTGCGACTGCCGGGACGGGACGCGGCCGCCGCGTCCGATGCCTGACCCACGCGACTCGGCGGCCCCGCACGGCGCGCTCCCGCACGTCTTCGCGCCGATCCGGA
The DNA here is from genome assembly GCA_025964255.1 of Solirubrobacterales bacterium. GTDB lineage: Bacteria > Actinomycetota > Thermoleophilia > Solirubrobacterales > 70-9 > VAYN01. Next base: position 7,755 of record JAOPZF010000230.1, read on the forward strand.
TCGGCGGCCTCGAGCTCCCGCACCGGGTGGTGATGGGATCGATGCACCTGGGGTTGGAGGGCGCGCCCGACGCGGGCGAGCGGTTGGCGGCGTTCTACCGCGAGCGGGCCCTCGGTGGCGCGGGCCTGATCGTGACCGGCGGCTGGGCGGTATCGGCGGACGCGGCGGCGGACGGCAGCTACGGGGTGCTGGCGACAGCGGAGCGTGAGCGAGCGGTCGGCGGGCCCGACGACGCGACGCTGCGCGCGTTGGAGGCGATCGCCGGTTCGACCGCTGGGACCGAAGCGGCGATCGCGCTCCAGCTCTTTCACGCGGGCCGCTACGCGCTAACCGACTCCCCCGGCGAGGTCGTCGCGCCGTCGGCGGTGGCGAGCCGGGTGTCGCGAGTCGAGCCGCGGGCGTTGGGCGAGGAAGAGGTCTGGGACGGGGTGGCGGAGTTCGCCCGCGGCGCGGTGCTGGCGAAGGACCTCGGCTTCGCCGCGGTCGAGGTGATGGGGTCGGAGGGCTACCTCGTCGACCAGTTCCTCTCCCCCGTGACGAACCTGCGCGACGACGAGTGGGGCGGCGACGCGGAGCGGCGGATGCGGTTTGGGATCGAGGTCGCGAGCGCGATCCGCGAGGCGGTCGGCGCCGGATTCCCGGTGCTCTTCCGGATGACCGGCGCGGAGCTGATGCCCGAGTCGCGACCCTGGGAGGAGGTCGAGGAGTTCGCCCGGGCGCTGGTCGCGGCCGGTGTCGACGCGCTGAATATCGGCGTCGGCTGGCACGAATCGGCGGTTCCGACGGTTCAAGGGGCCGTTCCGGCCGGGGCGTTCTTGCCTTGGGCCGCAGCGCTCAAGGATGCAGTGGACGCCCCGGTCATCGCCGGGAACCGCGTCAACAAGCTCGAAGACGCCGAGGCGATCCTCTCTGCCGGAGAGGTCGACCTGGTGTCGATGTCACGACCGTTCCTCGCGGATCCCCAGATCATCGAGAGGGGGAAGGGCCGCGCCGCGATCAACGTCTGCATCAGCTGCGACCAGGCGTGCATCGACCGCTCGCTCGTCGGCGGTCACGTCTCCTGCCTCGTCAATCCACGCTCCGGCTACGAGGTCGACTTCCCGATCCCGGAGCCAGCCTCGGAGCGTTCGCAGAAATCCGCGGATAGCGCGGCAAAGTGCGAACGCTCAAGTGGGGGCGTCGGTGGCGGGCGGCGGTTCGTGGTGGTCGGGGGCGGGCCCGCCGGACTCGAGGCGGCGCGGGCGCTCGCCGCTCTTGGCGGCGAGGTTCACCTGTATGAGGCGCGGGAGGAGTTGGGCGGACAGTTCCGCTGGGCCCGGCTCGTCCCTGGCAAGGAGGACTACGGGGCGACGATCTCCTACTTCGAGTCCGAGCTCCAGCGCCTCGGCGTCCACGTCCACCTCGACCGCGAACTAGGCGAGGACGACGCCGACCTCATCGCCGATTGCGCCGGCGTCGTCCTCGCCACCGGCGTCCACCCCCGCACGGTCGACATCCCCGGATCGAGCCTCCCCCACGTCGTCGACTACGCCACCGCCTTCGAGTCGGGTCTCGACGACGCCAAGTCGGTCGCGATCGTCGGCGGCGGCGGCATCGGTGTCGACCTCGCCCACTTGCTTACCCACACGCCGAGCGACGTCCGCGACTTCTACGGGCGCTTCCATCTCCAGCCGCCCGTGGAACCTAAGTTGCGTATAGAGCCACCTTCTCTCCACAGCAAAGGCCTGAGTAATGGGGCGCGAGTGACGGTCATGCGACGTTCCGGGCGAATCGGTAGTGGGATCGGCCGCACCACGCGTTGGGTGTGGCTCGACGCGCTGAAGCACGCGGGGGTCGAGACGCGGACGGGGCTCTCCTACCGGCGGATCACGCCCGAGGGAGTCGAAATTGAGCTCGAGGACGGAACGGTCGAGGCGATCGCGGCGGAGCGTGTCGTCATCGCCGCCGGCCAGGAGCGCCGCGACGAGCTCCGCCCCTTGCTTGAGCGGCTGGAAGTCCCGCATCGGGTCATCGGCGGGGCCGAGAACCCGACCGAGTTGAACGCGGTCCGCGCCTTCGGCGACGGCCTCCGCGCCGCCTACGAGCTCGCCGCTGCGTAGGCCTCGCGACGGACCGCAGCAGTGGCCTTGGGGACCCCTGAACGAACCTCCCGCAGTTCGTGAGAGAAGGGGTCCCCAAGGCCACGGCCTAAGCCACGGCCGAGACAACCCAGGTCGACGACGGCGCCAGGACTCCGTCCTCCGTCTCGAACCGCGCGAGCGCCGTGCGAATCTCGGCCGCGATCGTCGGCCGGATCTCCCCCGCCCTATCCCCCCACAGCCGCAGCACCTCACCCGCCGGCCCGAGCGCCATCGTCAACTCCACCGCGTCGTCCAAGCTCATGCCCATCCGCAACGGCAGGTCGCTCCGCAGCAGCTCGATCGACTCGAACCCCGCGATCGCCAGCTGGTCGGTGACCGTGTCGGCGTTGGCCATCGAGAAGGGCCCCGGGCCGCAGGTCGGCTCGTCGCTCTCCTCGGGGTGATCGAGGTACTTCTCGACCACCTGCTCGGCCTCCCAGACCCAGGAGTTGTCGAGCTTGCGGCGCCAGACGACGGCGCAGAAGCGACCACCCGGGCGCATCGCCTCACGCACGTTGCGCAGCGCCGCCACCGGGTTGGCGAAGAACATCACGCCCATGCGCGAGAAGACGTAGTCGTAGGGGCCGCCAAGGTCGGCGACCTGGACGTCGCCGGCGCGGAAGTCGACGCTGTCGACACCGGATGCCGCGGCCTCTTCGCGCGCCACCTCAAGGAACGGCTCGGCGACGTCGACGCCCACCACCTCGCCGTCGCCGACCAGTTCAGCAAGCCGCAGCGTGGTGTCGCCGAAACCGCAGCCGATATCGAGGACGCGGTCGCCGGGAACCGGTGTGTGGGCGGCCAATGCGACCTCGCCGTGGGCGCCGAGGCCGGCAGTCATCGCGTCGCGGAAGCGGACGAAGCGCTCGAAGAGCGGGCCGCTCCAGGCCTCGGACGACTCGGCGTTGGCGGCGGCGACCTCGGGGGCGACGTCGCTCATCGCCTCATCCCTCGCCGACCGGGCGGAAACCTGAGCAGACGCTGCGCATCCAGCCGATCCGACCGTCGACCTCACCGATGTAGACCTGCTGCTCGACCTCGAACAGCCCTTCCGGGTTGCGGACCCGGAAGCGGTAGCCGACCCGCTCGCGGTCGGCGAAGGCGGCGGTCTCCAGCTTCAGCAGCTCCTCGATCTCGTCGGAGTCCTCGAACCACTCGCGGAGGACCGAGCCGATCACCGCGTCGGGGTCCGACGCCTCCCAACTGCGGCTCGGCGTCAGGCCGCGGAAATCGACTTCCGGATGGAGCATCGCGCGGATCGCGTCGAAGTCCTTCGCCGCCAAGGCGGTGGCGAAGGCGGCGCCGAGCGAAGTCGACGTTTCGACTTTGACAGTCTCGGGCACGCACAGATCCTGGCGGCCTCATCCCCGCCTGTCAAAGCGAGAGGAGACCCTCACATGTGCTTCGAGTTCGATGCCCTGCCCCCTGAGCTGCCCGCCGGGCGCGCCGTGATCGCCGGTGGCGCCGCCGCCGAGTCCCTCACCGTCACCGCCGCCGACGGCAACGAGTTCGCCGCCGCGCTGGCCGAGTCGCCCGCGCCGCGTGGCCCCGGCGTCGTCATCCTGCCCGACGTCCGTGGCCTCTACCGCTTCTACGTCGAGCTGACCGAGCGCTTCGCCGCCGCGGGCCATCACGCGATCGCCTTCGACTACTTCGGCCGCACCGCCGGCACGGCCGAGCGCGGCGAGGACTTCGACTACAAACCGCACGTCGACGGGACGACGATCGCGGGCGTCCAGGCCGACCTGAAGGCGGCGCGCGAGGCGCTCGCCGAGCGCACCGGGGCGACGCTGTTCGCCAGCGTCGGCTTCTGCTTCGGCGGCGGCCACTCGTTCTGGGCCGGGGCGAACCCGGACCTCGGGCTCGACGCGGTCGTCGGCTTCTATGGCGGGCTCAACCCGGCGCGCCGTGGGATCGAGAACCGCCCGAACCTGGTCGAGGACGCCGAGCAGATCAAGCTGCCGGTGCTCGGCCTGTTCGGCGAGGCCGACGAAAGCATCCCGGCCGAGGACCTGTCCGCCTTCGACGCCGGGCTCGAGCGGGCGGGGGTCGAACACGAGATCGTCAGCTACCCCGGCGCTCCCCACTCCTTCTTCGACCGCAAACAGGAGGAGTTCGCCGAGGCCTCGACCGACGCCTGGACGCGGGTGCTCGACTTCCTCGCCGCCGAACCGGTGGAGGCGTAGGCCGACTTCGCTCAGCCGGTGATCAACTCGCGGGGGGCGAACAGGGTCAGGGTCGCCGCCGCGGTCATCGCGACGGCGAGGACCGCACCCGACCGCCAGCCCGCCGCCTCGACCAGCGGCCCGCCGACGGCGGCGCCCGCGCTGGCGCCGACCGTCGCGGCGAGGGAGAGCCAGGTGAATGCCTCGACCACCGTGCCCGCCGGGACCGACGATTGGGCGAGGTTGTTGCGGACGGTGATCTGTGGCGCGATGCAGATCCCCGAGATCGCGGCGAGGACGAACATCTCGGGGACCGCGGTGGCAAAGGCCAGCGGTAGGTAGGTCAGCGTCATCAGCGCGCCGAGCCGGACGACGGCGCGCTGCGGCCGGCCGAAGGTGCTCGGGCGCAGGCCGAAGGCGATGCCGCCGAGCGCCGACCCGGCGGCGAGCGCCGCGGTCAGCGGGCCACCCAGTGCGGCGGCGCCGTGGTGGGCGCCGAAGGCGGGCAGGCTGACGTCGAGCGCGCCGAAGGAGGCGCCGAGCGGCAGCCCGGCGAGGACGAGCACCCGCAACGTCGGCGAGCGCAGCGCCCCGAGCCAATGGCGCTCGGCGTCGGGGTCGTCGCCCGGCTCGACCGCCATGAGCACCTGGAAGAGGATCGCGCCGGCGGAACCGAGCACCGCCGCGACCAGGAGGCCGATGGCGGGGCCGGCGGTCGCAGCCAGACCGCCCGCGAGGAGCGGGCCGGAGACGAAGATCAGCTCGACCATCACCGCGTCGAGCGCGTAGGCGGTCTGCAGCTCCGACGGCTCGACCAGCTCGGCCCAGTGGCGGCGCAGGACTCCGCCGACCGGAGGCGTGCCGCAGCCGCCGAGCGCGGCGGCGATCACCAGCGGCACCGTCCCGGCCCCCGCCCGGCCGAGCAGGACGACGGCGACCAGACCGGCGGCGCTGAGCAGGGACGCCGGGATGATCACGGGGCCCGAGCCCCGCCGGTCGATCTGCCGCGCCAGCAATGGGCCGGTGATGCCGATGCCGATCGTGAAGGCGCCGGTGACGACGCCGGCGCTGCCGAACGATCCGGTTTCGCCGTGGATGAAGAGGATCAGCCCGACCGCGCCCATGCCGATCGGCATGCGGGCGAGCAGGGCGGCGAAGAGCAGCGGCTTGACGCGGGGCGCGGCGAAGACGCGGCGGTAAGCGGCGAGGCCCTGGGTCGGTTGCTCAAGGGACGTTGCGGCCATCCCACCAGCGTCGCATGAGGAGGCGTTGCGAGGGCGGGAGACGGGGATGGCCCTCTCTCACAACAGCGGGGAGGTTCGTTCGGGCCATCCCCGCCTCCCGCTTCACGAGCGTTCGCAGAAGTCCGCGGTATGCGCGGCTAAGTGCGAACGCTCGGTCAGTCGCGGGTCGCGCTGGGCAGGCCCGCGCTTGCCAGCTCGGATTCCTCCTCCTCACGGCGAAGCTCCTCGGCGGAGGGCTCGCCGCCGCGACGATCGACGGCGGGGATGATCCAGGCGAAGGCGGCGGCGATGATGCAGATGCCGACGGCGATCCAGGTCAGGGCGTGGTAGCCGGAGACGGTCGGCAGGGAGCCGCCGGATGGGGTCGCGCCGGCGAGGATCGAGGCGGCCAGGGCGCTGCCGACGGAGAAGCCGATGTAGCGGACCACCTGGTAGAAGCCGGTCGCGCTTCCCGTCTCGCTTTCCGGCACCGCGCGGACGATGATCCCGGGGATCGCGGCGTAGGTCAGGCCGTAGCCGAGGCCGAGCACGCCCATCATCACGAAGGCGCCCCAGAGGTGGCCGTCGGTGAGGGCGAAGATGACGCCGCCCGCGGCGACCGCGAGGCATCCCGTCGGCAACAGGTTGCGGGCGCCGACAAGGCGGGTCGAGAAGGGCAGGAGGCGGGCGCCGATCATGCTGACGATCGAGAACGGGACGAGGGCGAGGCCGGCGACGACGACCGTGGCGCCGAAGCCGTAGCCGAGCTCGCTCGGCGCCTGGACGAACTCGCTCACCCCCGAGAGGTACATGTACATCGCGACGCCGAGGATCGTCGCGCAGACGTCGGCGCTCAGCACCGCCGGGATGCGGGCGAGGCGGAGGTCGACCAGGGGGTCGGAGGCTCGCAGCTGCTGGGCGACCCAGAGCGCCAGGAAGACGACCGCGACCGCGAAGAGGCCGACGGTCTGCGCCGAACTCCAGCCCCAGCCGCTGCCCTCGGCGATCGCGATCAGCAGCGCGCTCAGCCCGATCGTCAGCAGCGCCGCCCCGGGCAGGTCGAGCCTCTCCTGCGGCCGCCCCTTGGTCGAGGGGACGAAAGCCCAGGAGAGGGCGAAGGCGATCGCCGCGACGACGGCGCCGAACCAGAAGGCGGCGGAGAGGTCGATCCCCGCGAGCAGGCCGGAGATCGGGTAGCCGGCGCCGACCCCGGCCGCCCCCGCGACCGAGAGCAGGCCGATCGTCGGGGCGACCTTCTCCGCCGGCAGCTCGTCGCGCGCGGTCGCCATCCCCAGCGGCACCAGGCCGAGGCCGACCCCCTGCATCGCCCGCCCGGCGACGAGCACCGCCAGGCTCGGCGCCAGCGCCGCGATCACGCTGCCCGCGGTGACCACGACGAGGCCGCCGAGCAGGGTCTCGCGCCGGTGCGGCCCGTCCCCCAGTCGTCCCATCACCGGCGAGGCGACGACGCCGATCAGGAGCGTCGCGGTCAGCGACCACTGGGCCGAGCTGAGTGAGACGTGGAGGTCCTCGCTGATGCTCGGGATCAGCGGCGCGCCGAGCGAGGAGATGATCCCCGTGACCATCACGACGAAGAGCAGCACCCCGGGCATCGCTCGGACCCGGGTCGCCTCGCTCATGCGTCGGGGTCGGGCAACAGCTTCTCGATCAGGCTCCCCATCGTGTCGGCGGCGTGGGCCAGCTCGGTCAGCTCGGCGTCGGGCAGGTCGACGAGCGCCTCGCGCATGTTGGCGCGGATCAGCCTGCGCACCACCTCCAGCGCCTCGGCGCCGGCGGCGGTGATCTCGACCAGGACGACGCGGCCGTCCTCCTCGGAGCGGCTGCGGGAGACGAGCTCGCGGCCCTCGAGTTTGTCGATCAGCTGGGTGACGGTCGGCTGGGCGAGCGCCTCGGTCATCGCCAGCTGGGTGATCCGGCGAGGGCCGTCGGAGAGGGTGGCGAGGACGCCGACCTCGGTGCGCGAGATCTCGTGAGCGCCGCTCCGCATCAGCAGGCGGGTGAGGCGCGCGGCTCGTCCCAGGAGGTTCGAGGCGACGAGATCGATCGCGTCGGCGCGGTCAGCGGAAGACGAGTGCATCACGACACTGTATAGGAAACCTATGCAGTTTCCAAAGATTTTGCTACGGCCCGGCGCCGTTCCCACCACGACCAAGCCGACATGGTCACAGCAGCGTACGTCCATCCGAGCAGAATGTCGAAGAAGTAGTGCTCGCCGGTGGCCATCAGGGTGAGAGCCATCGCTGCCGGATAGAGGAAGACGAGCGGGCGCACGCGGCGCCAGGGGATCAGCGGCCGGAGGTTGATCGCGACCAGCATCGTGAGGCCGGCGTGCAGCGAGGGAACCGCTGCGACCAGATTGACCGACTCCTGGCCTTCGTTGAATAGGACGGAGGTGCCGACGCCGATGATCTTCCAGCCTTCCGAGGTGGTCCGGTGGACGTCGTGCAAGAGGCCTTCCTGACCGGCGAGCCAGGGCGGCGCGGCCGGGAACAGGATGTAGGTGACCAGGCCCGCGATCGCCAGGGTTACGAGGCGCTTGATGAAGCGCAGGTAGGCGGGGCGGTCGCGCGCCCAGAGCCAGCCGGCGAGCGCGAACGGGGTGATGAAGTAGCTCGTGTAGACGAGCGTGAAGAAGACGTTCCAGCCGGTCAGCCGGGTCGGGTCGTAGAGGTGGTGCTGCAGCCATTCGGTCGGCGTCTGGCCGAAGAAGAACGCTTTGTCGAAGTCGATCATCGGGTGGAAGTGGGTCCCGATGCCGAGCTTGTCGGCGACCCCACGGGTCACGTCGTAGGCGGCGAGGACGATCACCATCGGCGCCCAGTCGATGACCAGCCACAGCATCTCGCGGGGGTGGCGGCCGATGCAGGCGCAGGCGAGCGCGCCACAGACCCAGAGGATCACCAGCTCCCGCTGGACCGGGATGCCGTAGTTGTAGCTCCAGACGACGAGGCCGACGAAGTACAGCGCGAGCGCACAACGACGCACCGCCGACCAGTGGCCGAAGTGCAGTACGGGCTCCGCCTCGGAGCCCGCCGGGGCAAGGTCGGCGGAACTCACCGTCCTAACCCTATTGGCGAAGGGGCGGAAGAAAGCACTGTTCGGTCGGATCGGGGCCGGGAAGCTGGCGCCCCGAGCTGAAAGGAGGCGCGGCCGTCTCGGCCACGGTCCGGGCAGGCTGTGGCCGTGGCCGAGACGGCCGAAGGTGCGAAACGGGTGACGAAGACTCATCGAACGTCACGGTTGGTCCCGCCTTCAGAGGCGCCTCGCTGTTGATGGGCCGAAAACTCCTGATATGGAGGAGTTTTCGGCCCATCAACATTGGGCGCGGACGGAAGGGTGACGAACGTGCCGAACCCGTGGAGTTCCCTGAATCTCCCTCACGTCCCGGGACGCACCTCGGACGGGCGGAGCGGCGGGTCAGCCGGCGGTGGCGACGCCGACGACCACGAGGCGGCCTTTGCCGCGGCCGACGTTGACGACGTGGTCGGCGCCGTCGCGGACCAACACCGAGTCGCCGGCCTTCACCTTCACCGGCTCCTCACCGTGGGCGGTGATCTCGAAGGTCCCGGCGATCACGTAGATGAAGAGCTCGTGTTGGTGGAGCATCTCGCGCACCGCCTGCTCGCCCTCGCCGACGTCGACCGTCCCGCCAGGCTCGTACTCGCTGATCCGCGGCTGCAGCTGCCAGCGGGCGTGGCCGAGGAAATGCGCGACGACGCCCTCGCCGGGCGAGTTGAGCACGCTGCCCTCGCCCTCGCGGACGACCTCGATCGCGCGACGGCCGACCCGGCTGCCCTCGACCAGGTCGCCGAGCTCGACGTCGTAGTAGTCGGCCAGCCGCAGGAGGCGGCTGATCGTGATGTCGGATTTGCCGCTCTCGACCAGAGAGAGGAACGAGCTGGAGATCCTCGTCGCGCTTTCCAGCTGGCTCAGCGAGAGGCCGCGCTCGGTGCGCAGCGCCCGCAGTCTCGTCCCAAGGTCGGTGCGGTTCATCAGCGGGCGATCATCTCATCGCCGCGCGCCGGCGTCGACTTTTTCCATCGAATTTCCTTTTTGGCTGCGAGCGCCCAGGGGCGGTGGCGGGCCGACCGGGAAGCAGCTGGACGAGCGCCGCGACGGCGAGGCAGATCGCCGCCACCGCGGCGAGCGACAGCTCGAAGGCGCCCGCGAAGTCGCCGTCGGGACCGATGGCGCCATAGAAGATCGCCCCGATCGCCGCCACGCCGATCGTGTTGCCGACCTGGTTGGCGGTCGAGAGGACGCCGGAGGCGGCGCCGGCGTGGCGCGCGTCCATGCCGCCGATCACGGTCGCGACCAGCGGCGCGGTCAGCAGTCCCATGCCGATTCCGTCGACGGCGAGCGCCGGGACGAGGAGGAGCGGCGAGCCGCCGGTGCCGATCGCGCCGACCGTCAGCGCCAGGCCGGCGAGCGCGGCGGCGCGGATCACGCCGCCCGCGGCGAGGACCTGGCGGCCGAACCGCGGGGTGAGCGCTTCGGCCCCGAATGACGCCGCCAGGTAGCCGCCGGCGAGGGCGCTGAAGACGAGTCCCGAGCCGAGCGGGCTGAGGCCGCAGCCGTCCTGCAGGTAGACGGCGAGGACGAGGAAGAAGGCGGCCATCCCGGCGTAGAAGACGACCGAGGCGAGGACGCCGACGGTGAAGGCGCGCTCGCGGAAGAGCGCCGGGTCGACGAGTGGCGCGCCGCCGGTCGCGGCGAGGCGGCGCTGGCGCATGGCGAAGGCGAGCGCCAGCGGAACCGCGGCGGCGAGGCAGGAGAAGGTCCACGCGGGCCAACCCTGGCGGCGACCTTCGACCAGCGGCAGGACGACCGCCACCAGGGTCGCGGCGGCGAGCGCGGCGCCGATCAGGTCGAGCCGCTCCCGCGCCTCCGCCCGCGACTCGGGGACGGCGCGCGGCGCGAGCGCGATCGCGGCGATCCCGATCGGCACGTTGACGAGGTAACAGGCGCGCCAGTCGAGGCCGAAGAGGTTGAGCGCGATCAGCGCGCCGCCGATCAGCTGGCCGCCCGCTGCCGCCAATCCCATCGTCAGGCCGTAGGTGGTGACGGCGCGGAGCCGCCGCTCTCCGTCGTAGGTGACGCCGATGATCGAGAGGACCTGCGGGGCGAAGAGGGCGGCGCCGATCCCCTGCACGACCCGGCCGACGAGCAGGAGCTCGACCCCGGGCGCCGCGCCGCAGAGGGCCGAGGAGGCGGTGAAGAGCGTCAGGCCGGCCATGAAGACGCGGCGGCGGCCGAGGAGGTCGCCGAGCCGGCCGCCGAGGATCAGCAGCGAGGCGACGGCGATCGCGTAGGTCGCCACGACCAGCTGGATCTGCGCGTCGGAGGCGCCGAGCTCGGCCTGGGTCGAGGGGATCGCGACGTTGACGATGAAAAAGTCGAGGACGAAGACGAAGGTGCCGGCCATCAGCACGGCGATCGTCAGGGCATTGGTCTTGGCGTTCGCTTTCATGGCGAGCACTCTGCGCGCCGAAGGTAGGCATGTCGATTACGTCAGGGGTAATCGAACGTCAGCGGGGAGCCCAGGCGCGGCAGGCGGCGGCGGTGACGTCGTCGGCCGGGAAGAAAGACTCGATCGAGAGCTCGGCGACGGTCACGTCGAGGGCGGTGCCGAAGGTCGCGATCGTGCCGACGAAGCTCAGCTCGGTGCCGTCCTCGGCGCGCGTCCGATACGGGATGAAGACGTCGTGGGCGGCGGTCAGCTCGGCCTCGTCGACTTCCTCGCCGGGATAGGCGCGGAGCTCCTCGAGCAGCGCCCCGAGCGCTGGGTCGCCGGTCAGCCGCCAGTGGCGCTCGAGCCGGCTGAGGACGTGGTGGCGCCACTCGCCGAGGTTCAGCATGCGGCGGGGCAGCCCTTCGGGATGGAGGGCGAGGCGAAGGGCGTTGACCGGCGGCTCGAGCAGGTGCGGCGCGACGCACTCGGTCAGCAGGCCGAGCCCGCGGTTGCCGGTGACCAGCTCCCAGTGGTGGTCGACGACCAGCGCCGGATAGGGATCGTGGGCGGCGAGCACCTGGTCGATCGCCGCCCGCACCCGCCCGAGCGCCGGGTCCTCGTAGGCGAGCTGGCGGTACTCGGGCGCGTACCCCGCCGCGATCAGCAGTTCGTTGCGGTCGCGCAGCGGCAGGTCGAGGTTGGCGGCGAGGCCGATCACCATCTCGCGGCTCGGGTTCGCGCGGCCGGTCTCGAGAAAGCTGATGTGGCGGGCCGAGACGCCCGCGTCGAGCGCCAGCTCGAGCTGACTCCGCCGCCGCCGTCGCCGCCACTCGCGCAGCAGCGGCCCGACGCTTCGCTTCGGCGCGCTCACGGCCTGGGACGACATCCCCGCCAGCGTATCCGCGCCGCCCTCACGCGCCGATTACCTCCGAGGTAATGAGCGGTCGTCTTCGGCGTCCCGCCGTCCCAGCTTCGCCCCCATCTTCACCGCCTTGACCGCGCTGGTCGCACCCGCCTGCAGGGTGAAACCGACCAGGAAGAGGACGAAGCCTGGGAAGCGGAGGAACGGCGAGCCGATCATCAGCAGGCCGATCCGGCCGATCACGTAGGCGGGGGTGCTGACGACGGCGCCGAGGAAGCTGCCGACGACGCTGGCCGAGAGGCGGTCGCGCAGGGTGCCGCCGGGCTTCACCCCGACCAGCCGCGCCGGGACGGCGACGTAGGAGATCATCATCACGCCGACGACGACGCTGAGGCTGAGCGCGAACCACGGCCGGTGGGCGCGGCTGACGACGGTGACGGTCAGTCCCAGGGCGAGGCCGACGAGGCCGCCGGAGGCGAGGATCGTGGCGAGGTGGCGGCGCGCTTCGGCGACCGCCGGGCGGATCCGCGGTCGGTCGCCGTCCTGGCTGATCGCGAAGCCGAAGACTGCGTTGAGGAAGAAGCATCCGGCGGTGATCGCGACGATGCCGAGGACGATCGGGATCACGATCGGGCCGCGAATCGCTTGCCACGTGTGGTCGTGGAGCAGGTGGGCGCGCAGGTCGTACATCGCGATCCAGATCCACATCGCCGGCGGCACCTGGATCGCGATCAGGCGCCAGTTGCCGAACAGCAGGCGCAGCCCGCTGAAGAGGAGCGCGATGCCGCCGACCGCCAGCGCCAGCGGGGCGAGCAGGCGGTGGCGGCGGCTGAGGTCCTCGACCCCGCGGACGATCGCCGCCTCGTCGCCGTCGCGGACGGCGCGGCCGACCGCGGCCAACCGGTCTGCCATCTCGCGCCCGGTCATCTCAGCCTTCGACGGCCGGCCGCGCCTGCCGGTGGCGCGCGCGGATCACGGTCGCTCCGACGTAGAGAGCAGCAACCACCACTTGGAGACCGGCTCCGGTTCGTCGACCCGCGCTTTCGCTTCCTCGAGCGACTCGTGCCGGAACTCCTGGTCGGAGATCTCGCGAACGGCTTGGTCGAGCGGCCCGGCGACGAGCAGCCAGCCTCCGAGGAAACCACACCAGGCGATGATGTGAGGCACCGCGCCTTCATAGCGGATCGGGCGCTACGGGGTCCGTGACCAGAGGAAGGCGAAGGAGATCGGGTGGCCGCGAAAGCGCTCCCACTTCGGCTTGAGGGCGAGGAACTCGTCGTCGACGACCCGCTCGTGGAGGGCTGCGAGCTTGAGCCCGGCACCGAGGCCCGCGGCGACGTGGTCGCTCAGCAGGTGGACGTGCGTCTCGATCGCGACCGCTTCACCCGACTCGGCGTCATCGAAATGGGTCGGCATGCCGGAGGCGATGATGAAGTGAGGGTGGAAGCCGACCAGTGCGAATCGCGCCCCGGGAACGGCGAGCCGCGCCGCCTCCTCGTAGAGCGGACGGATGTCGGCGAGGTGCTCGTCGACGAGACAGGAGACGACGAGGTCGTAGGCAGCGGAATCGAGGCCGGTGCCGGCGACCTCCGCCTCGCGGAGCGAGCGGTAGACGCCCCGAGCCCGCGCCGTCTCGAGCATCCCCGGCGAGAGGTCGACCCCGTCGATCTCCCCCACCCCACGCCCGGCGAGCCATCTCCCGGTCCTCCCGGTCCCACACCCAAGATCCGCCGCGGCGCCAACGTCCGCCCAATCGACCTCAAGCCGCGCAAGCAACGCCAGGTCCATCGAGTCCTCGACCGTGTCCTCATAAGTAGCCGCCCACCGGTCATACCCCTCCCGCGCCGCGACGGTCCGGTAGCCACGGGTGTCAAAGGCCTCGAATGAGCGCATCTCGATCCACTTTCTCATGGACGCCCTGCACGACTGTTCACTTGTCCACACCAGGGGGTGGACAAGTGAACAGTCGTGAGCGTCACAGTCGCCGAAATCTGCCTCAGAGGCTCGGCGGCCTCGGAGGCCCCATGCCGGCTTCGCGGAGCAACTCGTACATCTTCTCCTCGAAATTGGCATCGTCCGGGTGGATGGGCAGCGGCGGCGGGTGCAACTCACGGAGGAACCAGTCGGGCGCTGGGCTGCGTTCCTCGTCCGGGAGCCACGGTCCGAGGACCAGGATCACCTCATCATCGTGTGTGACCACCAGGCGCTTGGTCTTCCGGAGTCGCAAGTAGTGATGGGCGTCCCACCGCATCTCGTCGAAGGTCACCGTCACCGTTTCGATCTCGGTCATCTGATTCACCGTAGCGCCTCACTTTCGGTTTTTCTTGCAGGTGTTCACGGCCCTGCTACTCGCGCTCGCGGCTCAGTTCGGCGGCGGTGTGGAGGTCGGTGAGGACGCGCTCGCGGATCGCGGCTACGAGGGCGGTGGCGGTCCGGCAGTCGCCGGGGCCGGCGGCGCGGGCGGCGGGATGGACGCTGCCGACGACCATTTCGAGGAGGACGTGGGCGTTGTCCTCGCCGGGGAAGGCACCTTCGGGGATCTCCTCGAGCAGGGCGCCCATCACGTCCTCGAGCGCGAGGGCGGTCAGCAGCACCTCTTCGACCAGGTCGCGGGTGATTTCCAGGTCCGTCTGGTCGACTCGGCGGTCACGGCGGTGCGGGTCTCGGCGTCTGCTCATGGACGCTCAAGGCGCGGGCGCACCGAGTCTCTCCCCGCCCGACACCGGCGCTCAGCATGCCGAGGCCGCAGAGTGGGTAGAAATCAAGGATGAGCTACGACGCGGCCCCCACTCGATACGACGGCAAGATGACCTACAGGCGCACCGGGCGCTCCGGCCTCGACCTGCCGGCGCTCTCGCTCGGCTACTGGCACAACTTCGGCGACGACCGCCAGTTCGAGACCCAGCGCGAGATCTCCCGGCGCGCCTTCGACCTCGGCATCACCCACCACGACCTCGCCAACAACTACGGGCCGCCCTACGGCGCCGCCGAGATCAACTTCGGCCGGCTGATGCGCGAGGACTTCCGCCCTTACCGCGACGAGATGGTGATCTCGACCAAGGCGGGCTGGGACATGTGGCCGGGCCCCTACGGCCAGGGCGGCGGCGGGCGCAAGTACGTGCTCTCCTCGCTCGATCAGTCGCTGCAGCGGCTGGGCCTCGACTACGTCGACATCTTCTACTCGCACCGGCTCGACGGCTCGACCCCGCTGGAGGAGACGATGGGCGCCCTCAACACCGACTTCCGCCAGGGCAAGGCGCTCTACGTCGGCATCTCCTCCTACGACGCCGACCACACGCGGCGCGCCGCCTCGATCCTGAATGAACTCGGCACGCCGCTCCTGATCCACCAGCCGAGCTACTCGATGCTGAACCGCTGGATCGAGCGCGAGGGGCTGCTCGACGCGGCCGAGAACCTCGGCATCGGCGTGATCGGCTTCACCGTCCTCGCCCAGGGCCTGCTGACCGGCAAATACCTGGACGGGATCCCGGAGGGCTCGCGGGCGACGCAGAAAGGCTACGGCGCCTTCGACTCGAGCTGGATCAACGACGAGGTGATCGGCCGGGTGCGGGAACTGAACGCGATCGCCGAGAAACGTGGGCAGTCGCTGCCGCAGATGGCGCTGGCCTGGAGCCTGCGCGATCCGCGCATGACCTCGCTGGTGATCGGCGCCTCCTCGGTGCAGCAACTTGAGCAGAACGTCGACGCGCTCGACAGCCTCGAGTTCTCCGACGAGGAACTGGCCGAGATCGACCGCATCGTCGACTTCGAATCGGGCGTCGACGAGTGGGCCGACGCTCGGGCCGGGAAAGTCGGCTCGGGGATCTGAGCCAGGGAGAGGAGCGTCCGCCAGGCCCTCGCGGCGAGCCGGCGAAGCCGGTTCGCAATGATCTGGGGGATGAGCGATTCCACCGACGCGCCGCGGCGCCCCGACGTCCCCCTCTCGATCCTCGACCTCGCGGCGGTGGGCCCGGACGAGACGATCGCCGACAGCTTCGCCGGCTCGGTCAAGCTCGCCCAGGCGGCGGAGCGGATCGGCTACAAGCGCATCTGGTACGCCGAGCACCACAACATCGGCTCGATCGCCAGCTCGGCGACCGCGGTACTGATCGCCCACGTCGGCGCCAACACCGAGAAGATCCGCCTCGGCGCCGGCGGGATCATGCTGCCGAACCACTCGCCGCTGGTGATCGCCGAGCAGTTCGGCACCCTGGAGACGCTCCACCCCGGGCGCATCGACCTCGGCCTCGGCCGCGCGCCCGGCTCCGACACCGCCGCCATGCGGGCGCTCCGCCGCGACGAGTTCTCCAGCGAACGCTTCCCTCAGGACGTCCAAGAGCTGCAGGGCCTGCTGTCGGACAACAGCCCGATCTCCGGCGTCATCGCGATCCCCGGCAAGGGCACCTTCGTGCCGCTCTACATCCTCGGCAGCTCGCTCTTCGGCGCCCAGCTCGCCGCGGTCCTGGGACTCCCCTACGCGTTCGCCTCGCACTTCGCGCCGCACTCGCTCTTCGACGCGCTGCAGACCTACCGCGAGAACTTCAAACCGTCGGCGCAGCTCGCCGAGCCCTACGCGATCGCCGGGGTCGGCGTGATCACCGCCGCCGATAAGGAGAGCGCCGAGGCGCAGCTCGAGATCACCCGCCGCGCCCGGGTGAAGAACCTCTTCAAGTCGCCCTCCGGCGGCAAGCTGAACGACGGTGAAGTCGACGAGGTCCTCAGCTCATATCGCGCCAAGGTGGTCGACGAGATGCTCACCTACTCGGCGGTCGGGACCGGCACCGAAGCGGCGGCTTACCTCGCCGACTTCCAGGAGAAGACCGGCGCCCAGGAGCTGATCACGGTCCACTACGCCGACTCGGTCGACAACCGGGTCAAGTCGGTCGAGCTACTGGCCGAGGCGGCCGAGCTGACCGAGGCCGCGGAGCCCACCGCCGCCTAGAGCAGGCGGGCGACGGCTTCGACGAGGGAGTCGAGGACGACGGTCGCGCGCCCGAGTTCTTGCTCGGGGTGGGTGGTGCGGAAGGCGACGACGGACATGCCGGCGGCGAGGCCCGACTCGATTCCGGGCGGCGCGTCCTCGAGGACGAGGCAGCGGGCGGGGTCGACGCCGAGCCCGCGAGCGCCGAGCAGGAACGGTTCCGGGTCGGGCTTGCCGCGGGTGATCGAGTCGGCGGTGATCAGCACGGCGGGCGGCTCGAGGCCGGCGCCGCGCAGCCGCGCCGTCGCCAGTGCGGTCGAGCCGCTGGTGACGATCGCGATCGGGATCCGCCCCGCGAGCAGCTCGACGGCGCCGGGGTAGGCCACGACCGTCCCCGCGTCGTCGACCTCGTCGCTGTCGACCTTGCCCTGCTCGGCGACGCGTTCGTCCTCCGGCACCAACAGCGCGATCGTCTCCCGCGTCGGCCGGCCCATCGCGAAGCGGTGCGTCTCGTCCTCGTCGAGCCCACGCCGCCTCGCCAACGCGCCCCAGGCCCGCTCGCTCGAGGCAACCGAGTCGACCAGCGTCCCGTCGAGGTCGGCGAGGATCGCGGCGGGGGTCCAGATGTCGGCGGCGGCGCCCGGCGCGTCCTGCTGATCGATCTCGCTCACCGGGCCGATCCTAGGGAAGTGGGTACCCGGGGCGACCCGACCGAGGAGCGTCCGCCTGAGACCCGTATCCCTGATCCTGCTCGACGTCAACGAGACCGTGTCCGACCCGGCGCCGCTGCGCGGCGTCCTCGAATCGGTCGGGGCGCCGCCGGCGACGCTCGAGGCCTGGCTGGCCGCCACGCTGCGCGATGGCTTCGCCCTGACCGCGGCGGGAGGCTACGCCGACTTCGAAACGCTGGCCGCGGGCGCGCTCGACGAATTGCTTCGCGACCTCGCCCCCGCGGCGGGCGCCGCCGAGCGCGACGCGGTGCTCAAGGCCTTCGGCGAGCTTGGCGTCCACGACGACATCCGGCCGGGCCTCGAAGCCGCTCGCGCGGCGGGGATCCCGGTCTCCACCCTCAGCAACGGCTCGACCGACTACGCCGAGTCGCTGCTGCGCCGCGCCGGGCTTACGGACCTCGTCGCCGAGAACTTCTCGGTCGCCGAAGTCGGTCGCTGGAAGCCCGCGCCCGAGCCCTACCGGCACGCCGCCGAGCGGAGCCGCCTTCCCTTGGAGGAAGTCGCGCTGGTCGCCGTCCATCCGTGGGACGTCGAGGGCGCCCGGCGCGCGGGTGCGCGGGCCGGCTGGGTCAACCGCGCGGGTGGTCCGTTCCCCAACTCGCTGCCGAACCCCAAGGTGGAGGGCCGGGACCTCACGGCGGTCGTCGTGGGGCTCCTCGGCTGACCTGACGAAACACGCACGAAAGGTTGGAGAACTGATGGCAAATCCGACGATTCCCGAACGAAAGAGCCCGATGGAGCCGGCGGGCGAAGGCCGCTCGCTCTGGCGGAAGACGCTGGAGGCGGGGGCCGCGCTGATCCAGGACACCACGCCGCTGAAGGACTTCGACATCTACGTCGCCGGCCTCCACTGCGCCAAGGACGAGCCGGACATGCAGATGGAGGCGCACCATTACTGCCGACAGGTGAATCAGGATCTGCTGCAGTGCACGATCTTCGACGGCAACACGATCGACGCCAACCTGATCGGCATCGAGTACATCATCTCCGAGCGGCTGTTCGAGGAACTTCCCGACGACGAGAAGCCTTCCTGGCACCCGCACAACTACGAGATCCTCTCCGGCCAGCTGGTCGCGCCGGGCCTGCCCGAGATCGCCGAGCGCGCCTTCCTCAAGGAACTCATGAACAGCTACGGCAAGACGTGGCACACGTGGCACACCGGGCGGCACGACGGCGAGGCCGGGGACCCGCTGCCGTTCGGCGAGGCGAAGCTGATGTGGTCGTTCAACCGGGACGGCGAGGCCGACGAGAGCCTGAAGCAGAACTTCAACCGCAACATGGAGGTCGACGAGGCGGACAAGCGCAATCAGCGGGCCCGGTTCGTCGACCTCGCCCACCCGCAGCACGGCGTCGACGCGATGGCGGCGCAGTTTGAGGACACGGAGCCGCTCCCCGGGGTGGTCGACGCCGACGAGTGATCCCCCCCGAGGGCCGACCGCGGCCCGTACGCGGCCGGCCCCGGGCCTAAACGCCGCTCCCTTTCGATATTTCGATCCGCCGCGCCGCCTTGGTCTTCTTGTGGCGCACGACGCAGCGGCGCTCGCGGTTCTTCGCGTGCTTTTGCGCGGCGACACAGACGAGCTTGCGCACCTTCGCCTGCGCCTTCCGCGCCTTCTTCTTGGCCGCCTTGCCGGCCGACCCGCGGGCGCCACGCTTGCCGGCGGGACCATTGGGACCAACCTGCCCGACCGGACCCGTCTCACCCGTCGCGCCGGCCACTCCCGTCGGTCGGCTGGGACCGGTCGCACCCGTCGCACCTTCGGGACCCTGTGGCCCGACCACGGTCGCGACCGGCGTCGCGCCGACCCGCAGGGCGATCACGTCGCCGAACGGCACCGGCTGTTCGGCGGCCACCGCTTCGTTGCCGCGGTCGAGCCGCAGCACCCAGCTCTGATCGGCATTTTCGGGACCCTGCCCGTTCAGCGTGGCGAGCTTCGAGCCTTCGTAGGAGAACGAGCCCACGCAGCCTTCCGGATAGCTCGGGAAGGCTGCCGCCTGGGCGTCGGTCAGCAGCGTCCCCAGCGACGCTCCGCTCGGGCCTTCGACGCTGCACATCCGCACGACGCCGGAGGGGCCTTCGATCGCCAACTCGTGGGCGACCGGCGTGCCGTCGGCGACGATCGGCGCCGGGCGCAAGCTCGGCAGAGCCGCGTCTTCGCGGGGGGGTGGTTCGACCACGAAGCCGTCGCCGGCGAGCGCCAAGGTGGCGAAGGTCGAAGCGTAGAGGTTCGGCGTTTCGCCGACTTCGGAGGGGAAGCCGCCTTCGCCCGCCCCGGTCGGCGTCTGCAACGAGATCAGGTAGTCGAGCGGCGTCGAGCCGGTCAGCCGCCATTCGATCCCCTCGAGGTCGACGCCGCAGGCGTTCATCCCCATCACCGCGATCGCGGTGCTTTCGGTGTTCGTCGCTTCGATCGCGCCGGTCCCCGGCTGCTTCTCCCCGTGCAGGTAGGCGACTCCCGCCTGCACCGCCGGGTCATAGCCCGGCACACCGGCCTCACAGAGCGCCGCCAGCACGATGCCGGTCGTTTCAGCTCGCGGGAAGCCGCCCGGTTCGGTCCAGCCGCCGTCGGGTTCCTGCAGCTCGCGCAGCTTGGCGATCGCCGGGGCGAGCGCCCAGCGCGGCGTCGCGCTGGTGACGAGGCCGAGCAGGCCGAGCGCGCTCGGCGTCGGGAACGCCGCGGCTTCGGTGCCGCCGAAGCTGCCCGTCACCTGGTTCCACTTGCCGGCGATCCGCGCGGGGAGGTTCACCGTCGCCGAGACGCGCGAGGTGTCGAGCCCCGCGGGGTGGGCGATCAGGGCAAGCCGCGACCATTCTTCGGGCGCGAACTGGGACGGCGGGCCGGCCAATTCGCCGGTCGGGCTACCGTATTCGACGCTGAGGAAGTCCTGCAGGCTGGGTCCGCCGTTCGTCGCGTCGGCGGCGTTGACGCCGACCGCGGCCAGCGCGATCGCCGACCAGTCGGCGCCGAACCGAGAGTGTTCGAAGGCGATGCCGCCTTCGGGATCGGACGGTTCACCGCTCTCCGCCACCTTGCCCTTCAGGTAGGTCTCGGCCTTCGCCTTCGCGGCTTCGATCTGCGCCGGCGTGGCGGCCGAGGCGAGCGCCGGGAGCGCGGCCAGGGCGAGCAAAGACAGTAAGAACACGGCCAGGCGGCCGGACGACGACACTCTCATCAAAAGTCCCTTCCTCGAGGATCTGACGAAGGGATCGGAGGGAGGTCTCCTGGCTTCCGAGCTTTCCCCCCGCGCCTTCCCGGCTCTCGCCAGTGGCCGCGCACACACGGTGCGCTGCGAGGGGCATCCTCGGTCACAGTGGCGGGACCGCGCCGGTTTTTCACCGGACTTCCCTGTCCACCGATCCGCTATTCGGTTTGTGGCGGGCAACCTAGCGGACATCCATCCGTCGCGCCGCCGATCCGCCGCCCGACCTACTACCTTGCTCGCGCCGACTGGTGAGGGAACCCGGTGTGAATCCGGGACTGACGCGCAACGGTGATGGGACTGGCTTACCGCCGCTCCCGAGTCCGAATGCTCGCCCGCCGGCGCAGACATAAGGACCCCTGTTTCGCGAACGGACGGTCGGTCATCTCCCCCCTTCTGACAGGGACGAGGCGCCGCCGTCCCCCAATCCAGAAGGAGCTCCATTGATGCGTTCCATGACCGCGCGGCTGGCAGTGCTCGCCGCGATCCTGGTCTCACTGGCGGTGCCGACGATGGCCTCGGCGACGGTGAGCACGACCGAAATCAACGAATCGCTCAGCAAAGGCGTCACCTACCTGAAGGGCCTGCAGTCCGAAGCCAACGGCGAAATCGCAGGCTTCGGCGGCGATTGGTCGCTTACCTCGCTGGCCGCCGCCGGCACCGCCGCGACCGACGTCAACAAATCCGGCATCGCGGGCCGCGACGCGCGCAGTTGGTACGAAAGCGTCGTCGGCGCAGCGGGCTGGCCCTCGGGCGGGCTCTCAACCGACTACGAGCGCGGCGCCCTCGACGCCTACGCGGCCGGTATCGATCCGGCCCGGATCTCGAAACGGTCGAACCTGCTCGCCGGCGTCGCGGGCTCCTACCAGCCCGCGAGTCCGGGCTACTACGGCGAAACGTTCAACGGGACCGTGTTCGGCCTCCTCGCCCTCGCCGACGTGAAGACGACCGCCGGGGTCAAACGGTTCCCGGCCAAGGTCTACGAAGGGGCGATCGCCGCGATCGAAGCCAACCAGCACACCGACGGAGGCTGGACCTGGCAGAAAGTCGCGGGCAACGAAACGGCGCTGAAAAGCGCGTCCGAACCGGACCTGACCGGGGCCGCGATGGCTGCCCTCTGCGACGCCGGCGTTCCCAACACCGCGACGACGATCACCGAGGCGAAGGCCTATCTGGTGTCGATCTTCGAAAGCAAAACCGGGGCGTTCAAATCGGAATTCGGCAA
Source organism: Solirubrobacterales bacterium (assembly GCA_025964255.1). Classification (GTDB taxonomy): domain Bacteria; phylum Actinomycetota; class Thermoleophilia; order Solirubrobacterales; family 70-9; genus VAYN01. The sequence continues at coordinate 29,676 of JAOPZF010000230.1, forward strand.
CAACACCGACTCCACCGCCTGGGCGGTCGACGGCCTGAAGGCCTGCAAGATCGATCCGCAGGGCAGTGAATTCACCGGCGCGGCGCCGGCCAAAAAGACGCCGCTGAACTACCTGATCAGCCAGCAGATCGCCAGCGGCACCGGCGCGGGCGGGTTCAAATACTCGACCGCCTCGACCGCCGAAGAGTACGCGAGTCAGGATGCGATCCGCGCCCTCGGCAGCGGCAGCTTCACCGCGGTCCCGCCGGTGCCGAAAAGCGGCGAACAGTGGCACGGCGTCAAATCCTTTGGCACGGTCGCGGGCGAAACCGACTCGTTGGCGCTAGTGATCGAAAAGGGCTCCGAACCGCTGAAGGTGTGCTCGGTGACGGTGAATCCGGAAGCAACGACGATCCCGCTGTCGAAGGTCCTCGACGCGGCCGTCGCCGGCGGCAGCAAACCGTCGGCGTGCGTGACCAGCTACCTGCCGAGCAGCGGCACCGGCGCGATCACGCAGGTCAACGGCGCGCCGAGCACGGCCGAAGCGCGCTGGAAGATCGGCATCGACGGCGGCGCCCTGGCGACCGCCGAACGCGGCACGACGATCCACGTCGGCGACACGATCTACCTGAAGTTCGAATAGCCCCGAGGAATCGCCCGCTCGCCGGTCTGGGCGGGCGGGCGGTTTCCGGCCGCGCCCCGAGCGTCTATGCTGCGCGGCCAAGAGGATCGGTGGACAGGGAAGTCCGGTGTGAAACCGGCGCGGACCCGCCACTGTGATCGAGCGCAGACCCCCCGTCGCAGTCATCGCGACAGCCACTGGCCCAGAAGCCGGGAAGGCGCGCCGGGGAGCTCGTCAGCCAGGAGACCTCCCTCCGATCCGTGAACGTCGATCGCCCTCGCGGAAAGGGGCAAGGCATGCGGATACGCAATCTCTTCGCGACGCTCTGCGTCGCAATTTCAGCTCTACTCGCGCTCACCTCGGTGGCCGGAGCGGCCCCAATCACCGTCAACGTGCGGATCGAGGGGGCAACCGAAACGCTGTTCGAAGGGCCGATCTCGGCGACCGCTCACGGTGTCAAAGCGAGCACCGACACGCAGGAACGCTCCTGCGACGGACTCAACTCGCTCGACCCCTGGAACACCGCCGCAGGCGTCACCCCGACCGCCTCCTCCGTCGACGCGATGTCGCTGATCGGCGAAAGCTTCGACGGCAAGTGGTACCCCGGCTTCAACGACTACTTCCTCAGCCGATTCGGCCCCGACGCGGAAAAAGAAGGGAGATCCTGGGGGATCCTGGTGAACAACACTTTCACCAACGTCGGCGGCTGCCAGTACCAGCTCGACGAAGTCGACGAAGTGCTGATGGTCTTCAACGCCTTCGATTTCCGACCCTTCCTGGCGCTGTTTCCGGCGGCTGCGAACTACGCCTCCGGCCCGCGGCCGCTGACCGCGACGGCGACGCTGGGCCAGCCGTTCGAAGTCGAAGTCGCCTCCTACGAAGACGACGCCGAAGACGTCCCGCCCGACCACCCGGAGCGGACCGGCTCGACCGGCTTCGCGGGCGCCGACGTCTCGCCGGTCACCACCAACCCCATCAACGGCTTCGAGAAAGTCGACGTAGAAGATCAGGCCACGGTCGAAACCGACTCGCACGGCAAGGCGTCGATCACCTTCACCACGCCGGGTTGGCACCGGATCAAGGCGACCGTGCCCGGCGCGACCGAAGAAGAAGCGATCCGCTCCAACCGGCTCGACGTCTGCATCGAAGGCAGTGGTGGCCAGCCGCTCGAAGGGGCGACCGAGTGCAGTGAACTGCCTGCCGCCGACCAGGTGCGGGTGCCGCAGGCGACCATCGAAGCGCCGGCCAGAGAACAGAAAGAACACGAAGCGCAAGAAGCGCAGAGACAGGAAGAACGCGAAGCGCGGGAAGGGGCGGAACGCAAAAAACGGGAAGCCGCCGAACAAGCCACGCGGGATAGAGAGGCGAAAGAAGCGGCCGAAGAGGCCGCCGCGAGCGGCACCGGGAAATCTTCGCTGCCGCCGGCCCCGCAGCCTCCCGCGATCGGTTCGACTCCGACGCCCGGCGCGCTCCGCGTGAGCGTCCCGAAGGTCGACCCGAAGCAACTGAAACAGGGGAAGGTCGCGCTCGCCTGGAAGGTGGTCGAAGCCGGCGCCGGGGTGAAGAGCTGGACGATCAGCTCGCAGTCGCTCGGCGCCAAGAAGGCGCCTTACGTGAAGCGGGCGAGCGGCTCGACCGCGACCTCGGCCTCGCTGAGGCTGCCGCCCGGTTCCTATCGCCTGCGGTTCGCGGTCACCGACGCCCGCGGGCGGACCTCCAACGTGACGATCGGCAAGGTCGTGGTGCCCGGTGGCGGCCGCGGCTGAGCGCCGTCACGCCCGCCGCCGCCGCGCGGCGCTGATCGCCGCGGCGCCGGTGGCGATCCTCCTCATCGCGGCGCTGGTCGGCGGCGCCCGCGCCGAAACGCCGAGCGGCCGCTACCAACCGACGCTCGATCGCCTGGTCGCCTTCCTGCAGCGCGACCAGAACGCGGACGGCGGCTTCGGTGGCGAAGCGGGCTCTCCCTCCGATCCCGACTTCAGCGCCTGGGTCGCGCTGGCGCTCGCGGCGGCGAGCGTCAATCCCCACGACCAGAAGCAACCGGGTGGAGTGGACGTCTACACCTACCTCGCCGAACACGCCGAAGAACTGAAAGTGACGACCGACTTCGAGCGCGAACTGATGGTCGTCAACACGGCGGAATACCCACCGCAGCGGCTCGGTGGCATCAACCTGGTCGAACGGGTGCTCGAAGCCCGCATCCCGAGCACCGGCGCCTTCAGTCACAACCTGGGCGGGACGACTCCGGGAATGAACGACACGATCTTCGCGATCCTGGCGCTCGCCCCGATCAAGGAACCGGCGATCGAAGGGGACGTGCACGAAGCGGCCGAATGGGTGATCTCCGAACAGAACGCCGATCGCAGCTGGCCCTCTTGGTGTCCGAAATCGGTCTGCGGACGAAACGGCAAAGACCCGCAGGACTCGACCGATATGACCGGCGCGGCTCTCGAGGCGCTGAACGCGGCGGGCATGCACGACACCCCGGCGCAGGCAGCGGCGCTCGAATACCTGAAGGAAGCCCAGCTCCCCGACGGCGGCTGGCCGCAGGCGATCGGCGAAGCGGAATCGAACGTCGGCTCGACCGCCTGGGTCTGCCAGGGAATCTGGGCGGCGGGGGGCAATCCCGAAAACTGGGTCTCCGAAGGCGGCATCGAACCGCTCGGCTACATGGCCTCCCTGCAGCAGCCAGACGGTCACATCCGCTACATGAAGAGCCACGACCTCAACGGCGTCTGGATGACCGCCTACGCGGGGCCGGCCTACGCGGGCCAGTACAAACCGATCCCCGAGGCCGCGCGATCGGTGCCCCCGGAACCGCAGCCCGAAACGGGCGAGCTTGGCACGGCGCCGACCCAGACCGGCACCGAACAGAAGGGCGAAAACGAAGGCTTCAAGCGCGGCGAGGGCGTGACCGCGGGCGGTGGCGGCGATGGCGCGCCGCTGTTCAGTCGGCCGAAACCGCAGAGCAAGGGCAAGACGCCGGGCGGGGCGCGGGTGGTGCGACGACAAAAGCTCGAGGCCCTGGACCACAGCCACAACCGCCGTGGCGCCAACCAGCACCAAGCGAGGGGGACCGAGAAAGTTGAACCGCGGGAAAGATCGGAAGCCGACCAGGAAGTCGCGGCGGTGAGCTCCACCCCGGCGGGTGGCGGCGAAGGCGGTGGCGGCGGTAATGAAGGCCCGGGGCCGGGCGCCAAGGGCGCGCCGCTGCCGGTCAAGGGCGGCGCCAAGGGCGATCCGACCGGTGGACACGAAGAGGTCAGCGGCACCGTGATCGGCTCGCCCCACGGGACCCACGGCAAGCTCGCCTTCGGCGCGCCCGGTTTGAAGAGCGCCGGCGGCGGTGGCTCCAACGGCCTCGGCGCGGCGATCGCGATCGGCATCGCCGCCCTCCTCGCGGCCGGTCTTGGCGCCGGCTGGGAACAGCGCCGCGGGAGGCTCGCGTGATCGCCGCCTCGGTTGACCTCGGCGACGGCCTCTCCCACATCGCGACCGCGCTCCGAGTGCCGGTGCTGATCGCCGCAGTCGTTATCCTCATCCTCTGCGCGCTCGAGTGCGGTCGCTTCGCGGTCGAATGGTGGCGGCGCCGGCGCAATCGCCGGTTCGACCTGCGGCAGGTAGTCGCCGAGGCGATCGCTGAACCCTCCCACGCCGCTCACTATGCGCGGTACGCACGCAGTCCGATCACCGCTCGCGCGGTCCTCGCGATCGCCGCCGCGCCACCGGCCGAACGCACCCTGGCGACGGAGCGGGCCCTGGTCGACTACGAGCTCGCGGTCGAGCGCAGCCTCGACCGCACCCGGCTGCTCGTCCGCGCCGGTCCGGCGATCGGGCTGATGGGAACGCTGATCCCGCTGATCCCCGGGCTGGCGGCGCTCGCCGGCGGCGACGTCGGCACCCTCGCGAACGATCTGCGCGACGCCTTCGGCGCGACCGTCGTCGGCCTCCTGGTCGGCACCGTCGCCTTCGCCCTGACGCTGACCCGGACGCGGATGTTCACCGAAGACCTGGCCGGGCTTGAGCAGGGGAGCGCGGTCGCGGCACCGGCCGCGCCCGCGGACGCCGGACCGGCATTCGAACCTCGTCCGGGGCTGGCGGGATGAGCCGGATCGGCCTCGGCCGCCACCGCCGGATCGAAGACAACGCGGGCGACCCTCTTGACGGCCTCGTCAACCTCTTCGATGTCGGCATGATCCTCGCGATCGCCTTCCTGATCGCGGGCCTCGGCATCACCCTCAACCTGAAAACCGACAAGTTCGAAGCCCGCCAAGGCAAGCGCGCGAGCGGCAAGTCAAAGGTGATCCAGAGTCCCTCGCACGCACCGAAAGCGAGCGGCCGCGGCGTCCCCGTCGGCCAGGTCTACCGCCTCCCCGACGGCCGCCTCGTCTACGTCAAGCACGGCCGCAGTTCGCGGTAGGGGCGCCGCCTCGGCGAATAGCTCGGGCGGAGCTACCCACCGTGAGGCTCGAGTTGCTGCACCCTGTAAGGTCGAGAACTTGCACCCTTTAAGCCCAAGATACTGTACCCTCAACTACCGATGGACTACCTACCACGGGTCCTCGAAGCCGAACTCGACGAGCTCCTCGCCTCACTGCCGGCCCTGGCGATCGAGGGCTCCAAAGGCGTGGGCAAGACGGCTACGGCCAGTCGTCGAGCCGCGACGATTCACGCGCTCGACGACCCCGAGCAGCTCGAGTTGGCCCGGGCCGATCCGAAACGCCTGCTCTCGTCCGACCTTCCAATCCTGATCGACGAGTGGCAGCGGTTGCCCCAGGTCTGGGATCTCGTTCGCCGCGCCGTCGATGCCGGCGCGAAGGCCGGAAGCTTCCTCCTCACCGGCTCGGCTTCCCCGGATGGAACCGGCACCCACTCCGGCGCCGCTCGCATCCCGATGGTTCGCATGCGTGCGCTGGCCATGTCGGAGCGCCTCGGCACCGAGATGCCGATCAGCGTTGCCGAGTTGCTGAAAGGGAAGCGGCCGGCCCTTGAGGGGGAGACTTCTTTCGCCCTCGAGGACTACACCGATGAGATCCTGGCCTCCGGGCTCCCCGGACTTCGCAACCTCTCAGGCAAAGCGCTGCGCATCCAACTCGACGCCTACCTCGCGCGGGTCATCGACCGCGATTTTCCGGAACTCGGCCACAGTGTGCGCAACCTGGCGGGACTGCGGCGATGGATGAGGGCGTATGCCGCGGCGTCGTCGACCACGGCGTCATTCGAGAAGATCCGCAGGGCGGCGACCGGTGGCGACGGCGAAAACGTCAATCGCAAGGCAGCCACCCCCTACCGCGACATCCTCGAGCGGCTCTGGATCCTTGAACCGGTGCCGGGATGGCTGCCCACCCGCAGCCATCTGAACCGCCTCAACACCGCCGCCAAGCACCAGCTTTCCGATCCGGCCCTGGCCGCCCGACTGGTCGGCGCGACGAAAGACGCGCTTCTCGGAGGCGACTCCGTCGGTCCCACGATCCCGCGGGACGGACCATTCCTGGGCGCCCTGTTCGAGTCGCTCGTGACGCAGTCGATCCGCGTCTACGCTCAAGGCGCGGAGGCGAACGTCAGGCACCTACGCTCACACGCCGGCGACCGCGAGATCGACTTGATCGTGCAGCGTGACGACGACCGGGTCCTGGCGATCGAGGTGAAGCTGGGCGCGATACCCGACGACCGGGACGTACGCCACCTTCACTGGCTGAAGGAGAAGATCGGCGATGACCTCCTCGACGCGATCGTCGTCACCACTGGCAACGTCGCCTACCGACGCGCCGATGGCATCGGCGTGGTTCCACTCGCCCTGCTCGGTCCCTGAGCTCAACCCTCCCCGGCGTTCGTGCGCTTGTCCACACTCTGGGGTGGACAAGCGCACGATCGCCGCCGGTGACGCTCGACGCCTTGCAGCTCGTCCCGTTGCGGAACCCGAGTGGGGCCGCCGCCCCGGCGCGCCGAGCTGACGCCCCCCGCCGAATTCGCCCGTCCGACTTTCACCTGCCAGGGCAAGGTCAAAGTCGGACGGGCACCCTGCTCAGCCGGATTGCGAGCCCTGCGGCCCGCCCAGCAGTTCCTGGCACTGAGCGCTCGCCTTCTTGAATTCGGCGCTTTCCGATTCGGCCTTTTCGAAGATCGGTCCTTCGCCGGAGAAGTTCGGTTCGCCGAGTTCGTAGCCGTTTTCGCGGACGCAGGCGACGTATTCGTTCACCTGCTTCTGGAAGGCCGCCGAGTTGGTGTTCGGTTTGCCGCCCGCGCCGCCGGGACCGCCTTTGAATTCCGGCGCTTCGACGCCGCATTCTTCGAACGCCTTTTTCATTTCTTCGGACCTTGCGCCGCCGAAGCCGCCACCAGGGGGACGACCTTCGCCGCCTCCCGGCATACCGCCGCCTTCCGGTTTTTCACCGGCGGACGGTGGGCCACCTTCGCCGCCTTTGAATCCAGGCAGTTCGACGCCCTTTTCCTTCAGGCAGGCTTTCGCTTCTTCGGAGATGTTGAACATCCCGCCGCCTTTGCCTTCCCCGGTCGCGGATTCCGAGCCGGAGCTACTCGTAGTCGCGCTCGATTCCGCCGTCGACCCGCTGCTGGAGCCGCCGCAACCGGCGAGCACCAGCGCCCCGATGACCAGCGCCAACGCGGCGATCGATATTCGTTTCATGTTCATTCCTTTCGTCATTCTTCAAAGAGAGATTCGACCGAGGTTTCGGATTCCGAGCCGCCGGAAGTCGCGGTCGCGCCGGGGCCGGTGGTCGTCGCTTCAACGCCCGATTCGGTCGCCGAAACGGAGCTGGCGCGAACGGTCGAGCCGTGCTTGGACCCTTCGACCGTGACCGTGTCGCCGGGATGGATCTTTTTCGTGGCGACGTTCGAGTCGCGGGTCACGGTGGCGCCGTCGCCGACCGTTACCGCGACCGTCGTCCCGTCCGATTCCTTGACGTAAATCGTGTGGCCTTCGACCGAGGTGACGGTCCCGGTCGCTGCCGCGGATGAGCCGCCGAAGCTGGGGACGCCCGATTCGGAGCCTTTCGATTCGGAGCCGCCTGCTGCCGATCTGCCTTCTTTCAGCGCCGCGAAGTTCGGCAGGCCGCCGCCCCCCAGGCCGGCCGTGGCGCCGGAGCCGCCTTCGCTGCCCTTTTGCGCCTCGATCCCGCCGAGGAAGCCGGCCGCGGCGATGATCAGAGCGATCAGGGCCAGCGGCAACGGCCGCAGCAGGCGACCGCGGGGACGCGGCGGGATCGTCACGTCGTCGCCGTCGTCGTCCCAGCCGCCGCGGCCGCTGGACTCGGAGTCGATCCAGCGCTCGTCGTCCTCGCGCTCCTCCTCGCGCTCGTCGGTGTCGATCACGCGGGTCGTCATCTGGTCGTCCTCCATTGGTTTGTCGGTTCGTTCAGTCAAAGCGCAGGGCCTCGATCGGGCGCAGGCGGGCCGCGCGCATCGCCGGGTAGGTGCCGAAGAAGAGGCCGGAGCCGAGCGACGCGGCGGCGGCGAGGATCACCGAGTAGGCGGCGACCTTCGGCTGCACGCCGGCGATTTCGAACTGGCTGCCGACCAGGCCGACGGCGATCCCGAGCAATCCTCCGATCGCCGACACCAGCAGCGCCTCGCACAGGAACTGGGCGAGGATGTCGCCGCGCCGGGCGCCGATCGCCTTGCGGATGCCGATCTCTCGCGTCCGCTCGGTGACGCTCACCAGCATGATGTTCATCACGCCGATCCCGCCGACCAGCAGCGAGATGGCCGCCACCCAGGAGAGCAGCGTGGTGAAGACCGATTCGCTCGAGCTCGAGGCTTCGATGATCGAGCTCTGGTTGATCACGTTGATGCCTTCGCTGATCCCGTGCCGTTCGTTCAGCACCTGAGTGATCTGCGCTTCGGCGTCGGCGACGGCGTCCTTGGATGTCGCCTCGACCGCGATCGAGCTCAATTCGCCGTAGCCCGCGAGCGTGTCTTCGACCGCGGTGACCGGCGCGAAGACGCCGTCGTCCTGGCTCTGGGTGCCGGAGGAGCCCTTCGATTTCGTCACCGCGACGACCTCGTAGTTGACTCCGTTCACCTGCATCGTCTTGCCGACGGCGCCTTCGCCGGGGAAGAGTTCGGTCGCCACTTCGGGGCCGATCACGGCGACGCGAGCGCGTTCCTTGACCTGGGCCTCGGTGAAGAAGGAGCCCGATTCGACGGAGTAGTTATGGGCTTCGAAGTAGGACGGCGTGGTGCCGACGAATTCGCCCGGTTCGGCGGTTGCCGAGCCGTAGACGAGTTCGGTGCCGCTGGCACTGACGACCGGCGAGACGCTCTTGATCGCCGGTGCCCGTTCGGCGTCTTCGAGCGCTTCGACGTCGGCCTTTTCGAGCGTGACGGCGACCGGCGCGCCACCCGACGTTTCGCCGGTGCCGGTGGCGCTCACGGTGAGGGTGTTGGAGCCGAGTTCGTCGATCGATTCCTGGACCGCGTCGGAGGAGCCCTTGCCGACCGCGATCAGAACGATCACCGAGGCGATCCCGATCGTGATCCCGAGCACCGTCAGCGCCGTCCGCAGCCGGTGTGACATCAGGCCGACCCAGGCCGTGCGCAGCGTCTCGAGCGCCATCAGCGGGTCGCCTCGTCGCGGACGATCCGCCCGTCGGCCAGCCGCACGAGCCGGTCGGCGTGGGCGGCGACGTCGTCCTCGTGGGTGATCATCACCACGGTGCGGCCGCTGCCGTTGAGGTCCTCGAAGATCTTCAGCACGTCCTCGGTCGAGCGCGAGTCGAGGTTGCCGGTCGGCTCGTCGGCGAGGATCAGCGCCGGGTTCGTGACGATCGCGCGGGCGATCGCGACCCGCTGCTGCTGGCCGCCCGAGAGCTCGTTCGAGCCGTGGTCGAGGCGCTGTCCCATGGCGACGGCCTCGAGCGCACGCGTCGCCCGGTGGCGTCGCGCGCTCCGCGTCAGCCCGGCGTAGACGAGCGGCAGTTCGACGTTGGCGAGCGCCGAGATCTTCGGCACCAGGTTGAAGCCTTGGAAGACGAAGCCGATCTTGCGGTTGCGCAGGTCGGAGAGGTCGTCCTCGTCGAGCTCGCGAACGTCGACGCCGTCGAGCAGGTAGGTCCCCGAGGTGGGCGCGTCGAGGCAGCCGAGCGTGTTCATCAGCGTCGACTTGCCGCTACCGGAGGGGCCCATGATCGCGACGTACTCGCCGCGCTCGATCCGCAAGGTGACGCCGCGCAGGGCGCGCACCGTGGTGCGGCCCATCACGTAAGTGCGGACCAGGTCCGCGATCTGGATGACCGGGCGCGTGGGGACCGCGGCGAGGCGGGGCGCCTCGCCCGCCGGCGACTCAGACGTGGTCGCCATCAGCGGCCCCCGAAGGCGGGCGGGCCACCACCGGAGAGTCGGCCGGCGAAACCGCCGCCGGCCGCGGCGGCGCCGAATCCGGCGAAGCCTTCTTTTGAGCCCGATCCGCCTTCGGCGCCGGTCGCCGCCGCCACCGTCACTTCCGGCAGCAGCAGCGTCTGCCCCGCCTTCAACCCGCTCACCACCTCGGTCGTTTCGTCGCCTTCAAGCCCGGTCGTGACCGTCTTCGTCACTTCCTTGCCTTCTTCTTCGACCGTCACCGTCTTGTGTGACCCGGCTCCCGAGATCGCTTCGGTCGGCACGGTGACCGCGTTCTTCACCTGTTCGACGACGACTTCGGCGCTCGCCGACATCCCCGCCCGCAGCCCCTTGGCGCTCTGCGTGAGGACGATCGTCGCCGGGTATTCGACGACGCCGGTCGACCCTTCGCTCGGCAGCACGCTGACCTTGGTGACTTCGCCGGCGAGTTCGGTGCCTTCCATCGAGTCGATCGAGACGGTCGCCGTCTGACCCTTACGGACCTTGCCGATGTCGGACTCGCTGAAGCTGACTTCCATCTTCAGCCGATGCAGCTGGGCCAGCACGATGAAGGCGGATCCCGAGCTTTCGCTGCCAGAGGATTCGCCGCCGGCGGCCCCGAGCGCGGCGGCTTCCGAGGTGCCCCCGCCGCCCGAGGATCCACCGGTGACGGTTTCGCCGACCGACCCCGAGACGGAGGCGATCGTGCCGGAGATCGGCGCGCGCAAGGTCGTTTCGCGGACTTCCTGGCGGGCGCTCTTGACCGCGAGTTCCGCCTCGCGCAGGTTCGCTTCGGCGGTCGGCAGCGACACCGAGGCACCGCCGGCGGCGCCCGTCGATTCGCTCCCGCCGGTGGTCGCGGCACCGATGGACTCGCCACCGGCGGAGCTCGCTGCGGCGCCCGTGGCTTCGCCGCCGCTCGCGGCTTCTTCCGGAGCACCGCCTTCGGCCTGAGCCGGACCTGCCGTCGCCCCCTTCTGCGCCGCCGCCGCTTCCTGCTGCGCTTTGGCGGCGGCTTTCTGGGCGGTTTCGGCTTCTTTCTTCGCCTTTTCGGCTTCGCGTTCGGCCTTTTCTATTTCGCGCGTGGCATCGGTGCTTTCGGCTTCCGGTTCGACGGGTTCTGCTTCCGGCGGGGTCGTGCCGGTCGTGCCGGGCGCGCCTTCGGTCAGCGCGACGAACTCGGTCGTCGCGCTCCCGCCCTCATAAGCCGCTTCTTCGGTTTCACCTTCTTCGGCTTCGGCGGCCGTTTCGACCGCTTCTTCGGCTTCCAGCAGCGCCGCTTCGGCGGAGGCGAGCGAGGCGCGGGCGGAGCTCGAGTCGACTTCGGCGAGCACCTGACCCTTGGTCACCTTCTGCCCCGCCTTGACGTAGATCTTGGTGACTTCGCCCGAGGCGCCGAAGCTGAGTTCGACCTTCTGCGCCGGTTCGAGCGTGCCGTTGCCGGAGACCGTCGACTGGACGACGCCCTTGCCGACCGTCGAGGTCCGCTTGGTCGCTGCGGAGCTGCTCGAAGAGCCAGTGCCCAGCGAGCTGACGCCGATCGCGACGAGCGCGATGGCGACGATCGCGAGCACCCACTCGAGCGGGCGTCGGGGAAGCGGGATGCGTCTACGGCGGGAGCGTTTCTTCACGCCCCCGATAGTTCAGGCCGCCGCTGAGCGTCGGGTAACGGAATGCTGGGGGTTCGCTGAGAGCGCTCAGCCGCCGGGCGGCGGCGTGTCGGCGCGCGGCGGGTCCCCGTGCGAGGCGCGCCCTTCGATCCGCGCCCGCAGTTCCTTCCCGCGCCCGGCGGCGACGGCGCGGGCGGCGCGGGCCGAGGTCAGCTCGAAGCCGTTGTCGATCGCCAGGTCGAGCAGGTCCTGTTTTTCGATGTCCTCCTTCGCCCAGCGCAGGAACACCCAGGCGAAGATGCCGAGCGCGAGGAAGGTGCACTCGGCCATCAGGATCGCGCCGGAGGTGCTTTGGTCGGCGATCGCCGTGATCCCCGCCGCTTCGGCGGTCGCCGTGTAGTCGGGGTAGAAGACGACGTCCGACCACATGAAGACGTTGGCCAGGATCATCGCCGGCGCCCAGATCCCCACCGTGTAGAGGGCATGGGCGCCCTTTCCGAACCACTCCGGTTTCGGCAGCGGCCC
>JAOPZF010000257.1 GCA_025964255.1 Solirubrobacterales bacterium
GGCCGCTCGGCCGCGAGTTCCCGATCCACGCGCGGATGCAGGCGATGACGCTGGAGGTGATCCTGCGGGCCGTCTTCGGGGTCGGTGAGGGGCCGCGGCTCGACCGCCTGCGGCTGCTGCTCCGTGACCTCCTGGTCGAGACCGGCTCGGCGCGCCTGCAGCTGACCAGCCTGGTGGCGCGGCGGCGGGGACGCGACCCGTTGGCCGCCGTCCGCCCGAAGCTGGCCGAGGTCGACGAGGCGCTCTTCGCCGAGATCGCCGAGGACCGCCTGCGGCCCGACCTCGAGCAGCGCGACGACATCCTCTCGATGCTGATGACGGCGACGTTCGACGACGGCACCGCGATGGACGACCGCGAGCTGCGCGATCAACTGATGACGCTGCTCCTCGCCGGGCACGAGACCACGGCGACGGCGCTCGCCTGGACCTTCGACCTGCTGCTCCGCCACCCGATCGAGCTCGGCCATCTGCGTGGCTCGATCGAAAACGGGGAAGACGCCTACCTGAAGGCGACGATCTCCGAGTCGCTGCGGCTGCGGCCGGTGGTGCCGTTGGCGGGACGCCGCCTCGCCGCCGACCTCGTCACCGATGACCTCGAGCTGCCCGCCGGCACCGACGTCACCGCGGCGATCTGGCTCACCCACACCGACCCGAAGCTCTACCCCGACCCGTTCGCCTTCCGCCCCGAGCGCTTCCTCGAGGCGGCGCCGGAGACCTACGCCTGGATCCCCTTCGGCGGCGGCGTCCGTCGCTGCCTTGGCGCCGCCTTCGCCGAGTTCGAGATGCGCATCGCCCTGCGCGAGGTCCTGCTTCGCTGCGAGCTCCACAAGGTCGACCCGCGCCCCGAGCGCACCGGCCGCCGCAACATCACCTTCTCCCCCCGCGCCGGCACCCCGGTAGTCCTCGACTCCCGCCGCCCCGCCGGTGAGTTCGCACTTTCGGCCGCATAGCGACCACTTCTGCGAACTCGCTCGGGTGGACTAGGCGGCGCCGGACTTGGCGCGGCTCGCCGGGTGCTCCTTCGCCCACTTGGCGATCGAGCCGGAGCCGGAGACCACCTCGCCGTCGTCGAGGACGAGGATCGGCACCTCGTCGGTGCCGCTCAGCTCGCGCACCTTGGCGCGATCCTCCTTGCGGCTGCCCCACGTCCACGGCATCAGCCGGTAACCGCCGACCGTCTTCAGCTCGTACTCGTAGCCCGCCGCGTCGAGCGCCTTCCCCGCTTTCGCACAGGGATGGGCGACGCCGGGGCCAGCAGTCTTGGTGCCACACGTGTAAAGGATCACGCCCGGCAGCGTACCCGAAAAAAGAGCCCCCGACCCCGGCCTGAGCCGGAGTCGGGGGCGTCGGGACGGCGCTCTCGCGTCGCCTTACTTCTTGACCAGCGTCACCGAGGTGGTCTTGGTCTTGGTTCCGCTGGACGTACTCAGCGAGACCGTCACCTTGACCGTGACCTTGCCCTTCGACTTCAGGGTCTTCAGGGCACTGCCCTTGGCGGTGATCAGGACCTGGACTTCACCAGGCCCGGTCGGGTTTCCGGACAACGGCCTGATGTCCGGTCCGCTGACCTTCAGCGGGCCCGGCGCCGGGACGACGACGCCGAGGCGAGCCGTTCCCTGCTTGGTGTTCTTGGTGACCGCGCCGAACGTGATCTGCTGCGCCGCTTCGAGCGCCGTGATCCGTTCAGTGGCTTCCTTGGCCGCCTTCGCGGCTTCGGCGGTCTTGGCTTCCGCCGCCTTGGTGGCTTCGGCGGACTTCGCTTCGGCCGCCTTGGTGGCTTCGGCGGATGCCGCTTCGGCTGCCTTGGTGGCTGCGTCGGCCTTTTCTTCGGCCGCCTTGGTGGCTTCGGCAGATGCCTTCGCCGCTTCGGCGGACTTCGCTTCGGCGGCCTTCACGGCTGCTTCGGCGCTTTCTTCGGCTGCTTTGGTGGCGGCCGATGCTGATTCTTCAGCGGCTTTGGCGGCTTCTTCTGCCGCCACTACCGCTTCTTCCAGCTGTTTTTCGGCGGCCACTTTTTCTTCGGCCGCTTTTTCAGCTGCTTTTTCTGCTTTTTCAGCGGCTTCTTGTGCTTTTTTGGCCGCTTCTTCTTCTGCTTCCTGTTTTTCTTCTGCTTCTTTTTCGGTCGTGGTTTCGGACGACGATTTCACCACCGGGACGGTGATGCTGTTCGTCGTCACGTGACCGGCGCTGTCGGTGATCGCCGTTTCGAGCTGAACCGACGTACCGATCTGCGCTTTGGTCGGGGTCCAGCTGAACGCGTACGGCGCGATCGCCTTCGTACCGACCGTGACCCCGTTGGCCTTGAGGACGACGGAGCGGACCCCGTAGTCGTCTTCGGCGGCGATCACCGGTTCGACCATCACACCCGCTTCGACGGCTTCGCCGCCATCCGGGTTGACGATGTCACCGACGGGCGCCAGGTCCGTCTGCGTGCCGATGACCGGAAGGGCCGTGGCCGCTCCGAGCACCGGGGTGAACAGCACCGACGGGTGGGTCGCCGCGTCGGCACCCGACACTCCCTCTACTCCGCTGGGGGTGTAGACGAATTCGCCGGGTTTCGGTTCCGTTTTCACGACAACCGTGGGACCTTCGACCGGCGTGCCGGCGGTGCCCCAATAGTCATTGGTGGCGGTGGCAGCTGCGCCTTCGCGAACCAATTCGTTTTTGGCGTCGGCGTTGAATAGGCCGTAGCCGTTGGTTTTGATCGTGGAGTTGCTGAGCGAGAAGCCGCCGTTCAGCGTTTCTGCGTCGGTCAGCAGGACGCCGACCGATTTGCGCTGTTCGAGGACGTTGAGGTTGCCCGCGATGGTGCTGCCCGTGATGTGGGCGACCGCACCGCTGGCGACCTGGATCCCGGTCTGTTTGAGCGTGGTGCTCTGACCGGAGCCTTCGATCAGCGTGTTCTTCACGTATCCGACCTGCTTCATGCCGGACCGTTCGGTGTTCGTGACCGCACCGTCGGCTTTGCCCTTCGAGTTATCGAAGAGGACGCCGCCGGTGGTGTAGCCCTTGATCTTGCTGTTTTCGATCGTGACCTGACGTTCCGCCGCACCGGCACCTTCGCCGATCTGCGAGTTCGTCATCACAACGCCCCAACTGTTGCCGTTGGCGGCTTTGATGGTCCCGATTTCACTGTTGGCGATCCGGCCCGAGGCGTTGAAGAAGGCGACGCCCGCTTCAGCCGTGGTGGAACCGGATTCGATTTTAACGCCCGAGATATCGACGTAGTTCTCGTCGTATTCGGTCGAGCCGAGCGACTGACGCGACACCGTGACGACGTTGCCGCCGCCGTCCCGCAGGGAGCCGGTGGCTCCGCCGAGGGTGGTGAGCGAGGTCGCCGGACGGATCGTGACCTTGTTGGCCCCGGCGCCGATGATCTTCAACGGCTTGTTGATCGTCAGGCCGTCTTTCTCGCCTTCCGCGAGCACCGGGTTCAATTCACTGTTGACCGGCGTCGAGGATTCGTTGTAGATGCCCGGGCACACGACGATCGTGTCCCACGGACTGGCGTATTCGACTGCTTCCTGGATGTGTTCGAACTCGGCGTTCGGGCACTGCACGCCATCGTCATCCACGGTCCACACGTTCGCACCGGGCACGGTGGTCACGTTGGGGATTTCGTAGCTGCCGTCGGCGCGCGAGTATTTCCCGTTGGCGAATTCAGTGGCCGGGTTCGGGCCGCTGGTGATCCCAGAGGTGCCCGGACCGTTGCCTTCGGTCGTTTCGAGGAACACGTTCGAGTAGCCGGTGGCCGGCTGCTCGAAGCGCACGTCGGCGAGCTGGATCGAGCCGGAGCTCGGCTTGCCCGGTTCGCCGAACCGGAGTTCCAGCTTCCGCAGCGAGGCCAGGTTCACACCCTGTTTCGAGAATTCCGCGAGCGGGACTCGCAGGTCTCGGAGCATGACGTGGACTCGGTCGGAGGTCGACCCGAGGGTCTGCTGGGTCGCCGTGCCGAAGTCGGGGTTGTCCGCTTCGACAGTGGCTTCATGGCCTTCCGCATCGGTGACCGCGATGGTCCAGTTCTGCGGGGCGTACTCCGGGTTCCATAGTCCTTCTTCACCGCGCGAGGGATTGCGCGGGTCGAAGAAGTTGACCGCGGTAGCCATGTACAGGGCCTTGTAGCCGCTGACGTTGCTGTCTTTGGCAGGGATGTCGAGGCCGAGGTCGGCTTCTTCTTCCCAGGCCAGCGCCAGCTGGCGGCCGTAGGACCCGTTGACCGGGGCTTGTTCGCGCGGGGCGGCGGTTGATTCCGCACCGGGCGTTTCGTTGTTGCCCTGTCCACCGAGCGTGTGCGCAGCGGGCTGCGGGCACGACTTGGCGGCGGTCGGGAATTCCCCTTCTTTCAGCTGGCCAGGTTCCTGCTGCTTCGGGTCGGGGTCACACCAGTCGATGCCGTTGGCGGTCGTCGCCGGCCGCGGCTGGATGCCGCCGCTTTTAGGGTACGGGTTGGCGAAGCCGGAGGCTTCGATCTTCGTGCCCAGCGCGTCGAGCGTCGTCGGGTGTTCGGTGTCGGGACGGAGGACGTCCAGGCGTTCGTCCGC
>JAOPZF010000005.1 GCA_025964255.1 Solirubrobacterales bacterium
GACCTATTCGATCTTCGCCACCTTCCCGGCCGAATACTTCACCTCCTGGTTCGGCCCGTTCATGGACCAGGTGATCGGCACGGCGCTGCTCGTCGCCTGCATCTTCGCCGTGATCGACGAGTACAACTCACCCGCCAAAGCGAACATGGCGCCGTTCATCGTCGGCCTGCTCGTCGTCGCGATCGGGATCTCCTTCGGCGTCAACGCCGGGTACGCGATCAACCCGGCGCGCGACCTCGGCCCGCGCCTCTTTGCCTGGGCGCAAGGGTGGGGGAAGATCGCCTTCCCGGGTGACTACGGGAACGTCAACACCTACTTCTGGATCCCGATCGTCGGGCCGCTGGTCGGCGGGGCGATCGGGGCCTTCGTCTACGACTTGTTGATCCGTGGTGTGCTGATCGCGCGCGGGGTGAAGCCGGATCCGGAGATGGTCGAAGAGGGGCAAACCACGATCGAGGAGGACTGAGTACCTATGGCTGAGTACGTTGCGGCGATCGACCAGGGGACCACGTCGAGCCGACTGATCCTGTTCGACAAGGACGGCCGGATCCAGAACGTCGACCAGCGCGAGCACGAGCAGATCACGCCGAAGGCGGGCTGGGTCGAGCACGACGCGACCGAAGTCTGGCGCCGCACCCGCGAGGTGATCGGTGGGGCGATGGCGAGCTCCGACGCCGAGGCCGGCGACGTCGCCGCGATCGGCATCACCAACCAGCGCGAGACGACCGTGGTCTGGGACCGCGAGACCGGCGAGCCGGTCTACAACGCGATCGTCTGGCAGGACACGCGGACCGAAGACATCGTCCGCGAGCTGGCCGGTGACGAGGGGCCCGACCGGCTGCGCAAGGACGTCGGCCTGCCGCTCTCGACCTACTTCTCCGGGCCGAAGATCAAATGGATCCTCGACAACGTCGACGGTGCCCGCAAGCGCGCTGAAGCCGGCGAACTCGCCTTCGGCAACATGGACACCTGGGTGCTCTGGAACCTCACCGGCGGCGCCAAAGGCGGCGTCCACGCGACCGACGTCACCAACGCGTCGCGGACGATGCTGATGAACCTGGAGACGCTCGAATGGCACCAGCCGAGCCTCGACCTGATGGGGATCCCGGAGTCGATGCTGCCGGAGATCAAGAGCTCCTCGGAGACCTATGGCGAGGCGGCCGGGACGGCGCTCGGCGGCGTGCCGGTGTCGGGGATCCTCGGCGACCAGCAGGCGGCGATGTTCGGCCAGACCTGCTTCGACCCCGGCGACGCGAAGAACACCTACGGCACCGGCTCGTTCCTGCTCGTCAACACCGGCGAGGAGATCGTCCACACCGACAAACTGCTGACCACGGTGGGGGCGAAGCTCGGCCCCGACGGGCCGCCGGTCTACATGCTCGAGGGCTCGATCGCGGTGACCGGCGCGGCGGTGCAGTGGCTGCGCGACCGGCTCGGGATCATCAAGGACGCGCCCGAGGTGGAAGAGCTGGCGAAGACCGTCGACGACAACGGCGGCGTCTACTTCGTCCCCGCCTTCTCCGGCCTATTCGCCCCGTACTGGCGCGAAGACGCGCGCGGGATCATCATCGGCCTCACCGCCTACGCCAACAAAGGGCACATCGCCCGGGCGACGCTCGAGGCGACCGCGTGGCAGAGTCGCGAGGTGGTCGACGCCGCCAACGACGTCGCCGACGTCCCGTTCAGCGAGCTGAAAGTCGACGGCGGGATGACCGCCGACGAGGTCCTGATGCAGTTCCAGGCCGACGTCCTCGGGGTGCCGGTGATCCGGCCCGCGGTGACCGAGACGACGGCGCTCGGCGCCGCCTTCGCAGCCGGCCTCGCGGTCGACTTCTGGTCGGGCACCGACGAGCTGCGCGAGCGTTGGGCGGAGGACAAGCGCTGGGAGCCGAACATGGACGAGAAGGAGCGCGAGCGCCAGTACGGCCAGTGGAAGAAGGCGGTCGAACGGACCTTCGATTGGGTCGAGTAGCGCGCCTTCACAAGCAGCTAGCCACGTGTCGTCCCTCCCGCGGGTAGTTTGAGGCCATGGCGATCGAGTCGTGGCTGATGGACATGGACGGGGTGCTGGTGCACGAGGCCGAAGCGCTCCCCGGCGCCGCCGAGTTCCTCGCCGCGCTGCGCGAGCGCGAGCTGCCCTTCCTGCTGCTCACCAACAACTCGATCTACACCCGGCGGGACCTGGCGGCGCGGCTGCGGGCCAGCGGTCTCGACGTGCCCGAGGAGTTCATCTGGACCTCGGCCTCGGCGACCGCCCGCTTCCTCGAAACGCAGCGGCCCGAGGGCACCGCCTTCGTCGTCGGCGAGTCGGGAATCTCGACCCAGCTCTACCAGGCCGGCTACACGCTGACCGACCGCGACCCCGACTACGTGATCCTCGGCGAGACCCGCACCTACAGCTTCGAGCGGATCACCCAGGCGATCCGACTGATCGGCGAGGGCGCCCGCTTCATCGCCACCAACCCGGACCCGACCGGACCGTCACCCGCCGGCCCGCTGCCGGCGACCGGCTCGGTGGCGGCACTGATCACCAAAGCGACCGGGGTCGAGCCCTACTTCGTCGGCAAGCCGAACCCGCTGATGATGCGCACCGCCCTCAATCGCCTCGAGGCCCACTCGGAGACGACCGCGATGATCGGCGACCGGATGGACACCGACATCGTCGCCGGCCTCGAGGCGGGCATGGAAACCATCCTCGTCCTCAGCGGCGTCACCACCCGCGCGGAGACCGAGCGCTTCCCCTATCGACCTTCCCGCATCGTCGACTCGGTCGCCGACCTGATCGACACGCTTTAGCCGGGCGGGCGTCTAGGCTTCAGCGCATGGACGACGACTGGCGCCTGCAGATCAACCTCGAGGACGAGGGAAAAGTCGGCGAGATTGCCGACCACCTCCGCTCGTCGGAGCTCGAGCACGAGCTCTCGACCGACCTTGGCAAACGCGTGATCCTCAGCCACGAAGGCGAGACGATCTACCTCTACGCGGGCGACCGCGACCAGCTCGATCAGGCTCGGCCCACGATCGAGAAGTTCCTCGACGGGAAGGGCTGGAAGGCCGACCTCGACCTTCGTCACTGGCACAAAGAAGCCGACGAATGGGAGTCGCCCGACGCGGCCGAGCCGACCACCCCGGCCGAGCACGAGCGGCGGATCGAGATAGAGGACGAGGAGACCGAGGACCATCACGGCCGCGCCGCCTACGAGGTGAGCGCCAAGTTCCCGTCCAACAAAGAGGCCCACCAGTTCGCCGAGAAGCTGCGCGCGGAGGGTTTCGAGCCGGTCCGACGCTTTCACTACTTGGTCGTCGGCGCCGCCGACGAGGACGCCGCGAAAGAGCTCGCCGACCGAATCCGCGCCGAGGCTCCCGCCGACGCCGAGGTCAAGGCGGAGTACTCGCTTGCCTACGTCTACGGCGAGCGCCCGCCGAACCCGTTCTTCTGGCTCGGCGGCCTCGGCGGCGACTGACGCCTCACGCGCCACTCCGGCGCGCCAGGTGCCGCCGGACCGACTCGACGACCGCCTCGGCTTCGCGGGCGAGCCGCGGCCCGGTGACCCGCGTGGTCTCGATCCCGGCGAGCAACAGCTCGTCGTCCCGTTCGCGGTCTTCCTCGAACGACAGCCACGACCCGTGCGTCCCGAAGATGTCGAGTTCGACCCCGAAGTGCGCCTCAGGCCAATAGGCGTCGATCTCAAATCCGGCGACGAAGCGGTTCATCGAGGGCGCCGGTAGCCCGGCCGCAGCGACGACCTCGTAGAACCGCTTCTCGAGATCGGATCGGGTGAAGGCCGGCGTCTCGTCATAGATCTCCAGCGCCGCACGGACCTTGGCCTGCCCCCGATGCCCCTTCGTGCGTGCGAGCAGGTCCTCCATCGCCCGCAGGTCGAAGTTCTTGTCGTCGTCCGCCTTCCGGATGAAGCGCCGCACGGTTCGCTCCCGTGAATCCACCGCGAGATCGAGGATCGTCCGGGCGAGGGAGGTAACCGGGATCCCGTCGCGCCGGGCGAGATCCGCTCGCGCCAGGTCGGCCGTGTGAGTCACGAACGGCCGCTTGGCGTGGCGAGACTGACGGCAGGTGACGTGCAGGGTCCCCGGCCGTGACTGAAGCAATCCCCACAGCCAGCCTGCCGACAGATGGCTGGCGACGGAGGGAGATGCGGCGAGCACCGCCGCCATGCAGCGCCCGTGCCACGTCAACCGCCGGTGCCCGACGACGTAGACACCACGGTGCACCCGATGCAGCCGTCCCACCTTCGCCGCCTTGGCCACGGAGTTCTTCCCGTAGCCCAACCGCTCCAACTGGCCGGTCGAGACCACCCCGTGCTGTCTCGCCGCCAAGTCGGCCAGCTCTCCATGCCCAACCCTCGTCCTTTGGTCACCCACAGGGTTACTAAGGGCAGAAGGTTCGGAGTTTCTCCCCCTCCCAGGGTTCAAGTCCTTGGCCCGGGCTGCCGAAACGGGGGGTGACGGCCGTATATGCGTCCGCCCCTCATGGTCATCGTCGAAGAGAAACCCAAAGCTCCGCAAGAGCCGCCGCCGCGGGAACTGTCGGCGATCCGCGTCGTCGTCCTACTGCTCGTGCTTTGCGCGGCTGGGGCCGGTGCCTACGCGCTGCTGAGCAAGGAAACGCCGGCCGCGAGCGCCAAATCCGACGCGGTGCCGGTCTACTCGCCCTACGTCGACGTCACCAACACGCCGACCTACCCCTTCCAGCTGCCCTCCTCGAACCCGGTCTCCAGCGTCTACCTGGCCTTCATCGTCAGCGACAACGAAGAACCGTGCACGCCTTCGTGGGGCACCTTCTACACCCTCGACTCGGCCGAGCAGGGCCTCGACCTCGACGCTCGCACCGCCCAGCTCCGCAGCCAGGGCGGCACCGTGAACATCTCCTACGGCGGCCAGGCCAACACCGAGCTGGCGGTCGACTGCACCGATCCGGCGAAGCTCGAGCAGGCTTACCTGGAACCGATCCAGCGCTACAAGGCGAAGTCGATCGACCTCGACATCGAGGGCGCCAACCTCTCCAACACCGCCGCCAACGCCCGCCGCGCTACCGCGATCGCCGCGGTGCAGAAGAAGCTGGCGGGCGAACAGAAGCCGCTGAAAGTCTGGATGACGCTGCCGGTCGCCTCATACGGGCTGACCCCGGAAGGGATCGCCACCACGCGGGCGATGCTGAAGGCGGGCGTCGAACTGGCCGGCGTCAACGCGATGACGATGGACTTCGGCCCCGGCGAAGGGGCCGAAAAAGACATGCTGGGGACGATCGAAAGCGCGCTCGAAGCGACCCAGCTTCAGGTGCAGTCGCTCTGGCGCGCCGCCGGACTCGCGAGCAGCGCGGCCGCGGCCTGGGGTCACGTCGGGGTCACCCCGATGCTCGGCGTCAACGACGTCACCGACCAGCGCTTCACCACCAAGGACGCTCGCGGCCTCGCCAAGTTCATCGACCAACATGGGATCAGCCGGGCCTCGTCCTGGGACCTGAACCGCGATCAGCAGTGCGGCGGCGCCTTCGCCAAGGTCGGCGAACTCTCCAACACCTGCAGCGGCGTCGAGCAGAAACCGCTCGAATTCACCAAGATCTTCAGCGGCCTGCGCGGGACCAAAACCGCGCACAACGAATCGGCCGAAGCTTCGAGCGCGGCGCCGACCCACCCGTCGACCGTCACCGACGACCCGGCCACCAGCCCGTACCCGATCTGGCGCCCGGCCTCGGCCTACGCCGCCGGCTACAAGGTCGTCTGGCAGGGCCAGATCTACCAGGCCGGCTGGTGGAACCAGGGCACCGCGCCCGGCACCGCCGCCGCCGACTCCCCCGACGGTCCCTGGCAGCCGATCGGCCCGGTGCCGCCCGGCAGCACGGCGCCGACGTTGGTGAAGACCGACAACGGGAGCCACCCGGAATGGTCGCCGAGCACCGTCTACCACGAAGGCGACAAGGTCACCTTCAAGGACCTCCCCTACCGGGCCCGCTGGTACACGCAGGGCGAACAGCCACTGGCCGAACTGCCCGCCAACCCGAGCGCCCCCTGGGAACCGCTCTTCAAATATCCCGGTGAGCCGACCGCGACCGAAGCCGCCGCCGCCGAATCCACGACGACGGAAGCCCCCGCCGAAACGAACGCAGGAGCCAAGCACTGATGGCGATCTTCAGCCGTAAGAAGAGCGACGGGCCGCGCCGCCAGTGGGGGGCCGACTCGAACATCGACCCGATGCCGCAGGTGCCGCGGATCGTCGGCGACTGGACGATGGCCGTCGGCCGCGCCGCTGTCGTCGTCACCGTCGCCGCCTGGATCGCGCTCGTCGTCAGCGTCGTCAACGGCCAGGTGATCGAAGGCGTCGGCGGCCACGCCAGCCTGACCGAGACCATCGGCTTCCTCACCGCGGTCAGCTTCCTCGCCGCCTCGGCGATCGCCTACCTCTTCGGCCGGCTCGGCTTCTACTACCGGACCAAAGAAGGCCGCCGCACGCCGCGGGCGATGCTCGACGAGTTCTACGCCGAGCGCCGGCCGGGAGTCACCGCGCTGATCCCCTCCTACCAGGAGGAGCCCAGCGTGATCCTGATGACGCTGCTCTCGACCGCGTTGCAGGAGTACCCGGACCTGCGCGTCGTCCTCCTCGTCGACGACCCGCCGAACCCGCGCTACGTCGGCCCGCGCCGCCTCCTCGACTCCGCCGAAGCGCTCCCCGCCGAGGTCGAGCGCCTGCTCTCGGAGCCGCGCCGCCGCTTCGATATGGCGCTGGAGCGCTGGGAGACCTCGGTCGACCCGACGATGCCGAGCACCGACGCCGAGGTCCACGCGCTCGCCGGCGAGTACGAATACGCGGGAAGCTGGATCCGCAGCCTCAGCGACCAGTACCACGTGTCCGACCACAACGAGGCGTTCTTCGCCAAGCACGTGCTCGGCAAACTCTCGACCGACCTGGCGGTGATCGGCCGCGCCTTGCGCACCGCCGCCGACTCCGAGCCGGAGAAGATCGACACGGCGCGGATGACCCAGCTCTACAGCCGCCTCGCCTGGACCTTCCGCTGCGAGGTCTCGAGCTTCCAGCGCAAGTGCTTCGCCTCGCTCTCGGCCGAGGCGAACAAGGCGATGAACCTGAACTCCTACATCGGCCTGATGGGCGGCGCCTACCGCGAAGTCAACACTCCCGCCGGGCTGAACCTGGTGCCGGTCCCCGAGCACGAAGCCGACCTCATCGTCCCCGAATCCGAGTACGTGCTGACGATCGACGCCGACAGCGTGATCATGCCCGAGTACTGCCTGCGCCTGGTGCACCTGCTGGAGCGCGAGGAGCACCAGAAAGTCGCCGTCGCCCAGTCGCCGTACAGCGCCTTCCCCGGCGCGGCGACGCGGCTCGAGCGGATCGCCGGAGCGACCACCGATCTCCAGCACATCATCCACCAGGGGATGACCTACAACAACGCGACCTTCTGGGTCGGCGCCAACGCGATCCTCCGCAAAAGCGCGCTCAAAGACATCGAGGAGATCGAGTACAAGGGCCCGTTCAAGATCTACCGCTACATCTCCGACCGCACGGTGATCGAGGACACCGAGTCGACGATCGACCTCGCCGCGGGCGGTTGGTCGCTCTACAACTACAACGAGCGGCTCGCCTTCAGCGCCACGCCGCCGGACTTCGGCTCGCTCGCGATCCAGCGCAACCGCTGGGCCAACGGCGGCCTGCTGATCCTGCCGAAGATGTGGCGGGCGGTGCGCGAGCGCCGCAAGCGGGGCGAACGGACGAGCATTGGCGAGCTGCTGCTGCGGCTCAACTACATGGCCTCGACCTTCTGGGCCTCGCTCTTCGTCCTCTGCCTGATGATCATCCCGTTCAACGGGCACCTGGTCTCGCCGCTGACCTACGCCGTCGCGATCCCCTACTTCCTGGTGATGGCGATCGACCTCAAGTACTGCGGCTACAAATACTTCGACGCGGCGCGCATCTACGGCTTCAACCTGCTGCTGCTTCCGGTCAACCTGACGGGCAGCATCAGCTCGATGGTCCAGGCGCTGACCGGCGCCAAGGGCAAATTCATGCGCACGCCGAAGGTCCGCAACCGCACCGTGCCGGCCTTCCTCTACGTCGTCCTGCCGTACGTGCTGGTCGGCTGGTCGGTCTACACCTTCAAGGTCGCCTCCGAACACCACCAGTGGTCGAACGCCGCCTTCGCGACGATCAACGCCGTCCTCGGCACCTACGCGATCGTCGCCTTCATCGGCGTCCGCAACTCGCTGGTCGACATCTGGGTCAACGTCACCTCCTGGCTCTACAAGCCACAGGGGCCGAAAAAGATGGCGGCCCGCGCGCCGGCGGCGACCGAGCCGACCGACGACGGCGTCGCCAATTGGGAACTGGTCCTCTACCTCGGCCACGCCGACCGCCGCCGCCGCTCCCGCGACATCCCCGAGCAGCCGAGCGACCTCGACAAAGCCCCGCTCACCCTTCCGGTGACGGCCCCCGAGATCGACCCGGCCGAGCTCGGCCTCGACTTCGCTCCGGCGCCCGAGACGACTTAGATTCGGGGGGCGCTGCAGGCTGGCGCCCGGGGCTGCAAGGGACGCGGCCGTCTCGTCCACGGCCCGGGCAGGCCGTGTCCGTGGCCGAGACGGCCGGGAGTGCGGGGAGGGTGTCGAGGCTCCGTGCCGAGCGCCGGGGAGCGCGGGCACTTCTCGACGAACAGCGCGTGTCCCGTGACGAAGAGTCATGGAACGTCACTGAGCCTCATGCGCCGCGATCACGAAGTCGACTTTGAGTCCCCCATGGGGGCCCTGAAGTCGACCACGCGTTCCCTACCGAGGAGTGCGTTTGCACTTTGCCGCGGATAGCGCGGCTAACTGCGAACGCTAGGCCCGGCGCTCGGAGATCGAGCCGACGACCACGCGGTCGCGGCCCTGGCCCTTCGCCCGGTACATCGCCCGGTCGACGGCGCGGAAGCAGGTCTCGGCGTCGGGGACGTCGCCGTGCAGGCGGCAGAGGCCGAGACTGGCGGTGCAGGAGCGGTCGGTGTCGGCGGCGGTGATCGCGAGCCGCAGGTCTTCGGCCACCGCTCGCGCCTGCGCCAGGTCGATGTTGCGGAGGATCACGGCGAACTCGTCGCCGCCGATCCGCGCCGCCACGTCGGGCTCGTCGATGCGGTCGTCGAGCGCCCGGCCGACCGAGCGGATCAGCTGGTCGCCGGCGACGTGGCCGTCGGAGTCGTTGACGTTCTTGAAGCGGTCGAGGTCGAGCAGCAGCAGCGCCGCGCTCTCGCCCTCCTCGCGGCAGCGCCCGATCTGCCGGCGCAGCTCCTCCTCGAAGCGCCGCCGGTTGTAGAGCGAGGTGATCGCGTCGCGGTTGGCGAGCTCGTAGGTGTGCGCCTCGAGCCGCTTGCGGGTCGATATGTCCTGGATCTGGGAGATGAAGTGGCGCGCCTCGCCGTCCTCGTCGCGGACGATCGCCACCGCCAGCAGCACCCAGATCAGCCGGCCCTCGCGCGTGTAGTAGCGCTTCTCCATCTCGTAGGAGTCGATCTCCCCGGCGACCAGCGCGTCGACCTGGGCGAGGTCGGCGTCGAGATCGTCGGGGTGGGTGATCTCCTGGAAGGTCAGGTCGACCAGCTGGTCTTTCGGGTAGCCGACGATGTCGGCGAGCTTCTGGTTGACGAGCAGGAAGCGGCCGTCGAGGCCGACGATCGCGACGCCGTGCGGGGAGGCGTGGAAGGCGGCCTCGAAGTCGCGCTCGGCGAGGCCGGCGCGGCGCTCGGCGGCCTGGCGCTCGGAGAGGTCGTCGTACCAGGCGATCCGGTAGTGGGCATCGCCGCGCTCGTCGCTCGCAGCCATCACCTCGGTGCGGACCGGGAACGTCGTCCCGTCGAGCCGCACGTGGTCGGAGTCGTAGGAGACGAACGTGTTCTTGTTGATCGTCCGGCGGACACCGGGGATCATCTCCCAGGAGGCGTCGGTGAAGAGCGTGCGCAGCGGTTTGCCGACGAAATCGCCGACCGTGCCGCCGTGCATCTCGGCCAGCGCCGGGTTCAGCGAGAGGATCGTCCCGGCGCGGGCGTCGGTGACCGTGATCCCGCGGCTGGTGCGCTTGAAGCAGATCTCCCACTGGCGCTGCAGGACGTCGCCGGCGACCCGGTCGCGAGCGTCACGCTTGACGACGATGAATTCCTGCGCCCCGCCGTCGTCGCCGCGGATCGTCCGGATCACCGCCTCGCACTCGGCATAGTTGCCGTCCTTGCGAAGGTGGCGGTAGCGGATCTCGACCCGGTCGGTGACCTCGAGCAGCGAGGCGTGGGCGCTGCGCAGATCGTCGAGGTCCCCGGGGTGGATGAACTCGTAGCCGGAGCGGCCGATCAGCTCGGCGGGCTCGTAGCCGACCAGGTCCCGCGTCCCCGCCGAGGCGTAGATGTAGCGCCCGTCGGCGTCGTGCCGGGACACCATCTCACCGAGCGTGTCGGCGAGGAGCTCAAAACCGTCGAGTTGGGTGGACGACCCGGCCATGTCCATTTATCGGTTGCCTCGCGAAGCGGGTTTAGGACGAAGCCGCGTTTCTATCGCTTCTGGGGCTCCGTCCGCTGTAGTGCTGTATGGAGCCCTACCTTGCGGTCGTCTCGGAGTCGAGAGGCAGTCCCGACAGTGCCCGCACGACCTACTGCCTTCTGGGTGGGCCGCACCCTCAGTTTCTGAGTTTCCCTTTCATGAGGCGCGCTCGCCTCAGCGGTCGAGGATGATGCGGCGGATGGCTCCCGACGATCAGGCGGCGCTGTGGAACGGCGAGATGGGGCAGACCTGGGTCGAGATGGCCAGCGTCACCGATCAGCTCTTCGAGCCGCTGACCGCACCGCTGCTCGAGTCGGCGGGCGCCGGGGCGAGCGCACTGCTCGACGTCGGCTGCGGCGCCGGCTTCACCACGCTGGCCCTGGCGCGGGAGCTCGGGCCGGGCGCCCGGACCGTCGGCGCCGACATCTCCGGGCCGCTGCTCCTCGCCGCCCGCGACCGCGCCAACGCCGCGGGCGTGCCGATCGACTTCGTCTTCGGCGACGCCCAGACCTTCGACTTCGACCCCGCGAGCTTCGACCTGATCGTCTCCCGACTCGGCGTGATGTTCTTCGCCGATCCGGTCGCGGCCTTCGCCAACCTGCGCGCCGCGGCGACCGACAAGGCGCGCCTGCGCTTCGTCTGCTGGCGCGACCCGTCCGAGAACCCGTTCATGACGCTCACCGCGCGGGCCACCAAAGGCCTCCTCGACCTGCCCGCCCGCATCCCGAACACGCCCGGCCCGTACGGTCTCGCCGACGCCGAGCGCACCCGCGGGATCCTCGCCGACGCGGGATGGAGCGAGGTCGAGGTGCGGCCGTACGACGCCACTTGCGCGATGCCCGCGGGTGAGCTGATGACCTTCCTCACCCGCATCGGGCCGCTCCGGGAGGCGCTCGCCGAGGCCGATGACGAGCGCCGCGAGGCGGTGCTCGAGGCGGTGCGAACCGCCGCCGA
This sequence comes from Solirubrobacterales bacterium, assembly GCA_025964255.1. Classification (GTDB taxonomy): domain Bacteria; phylum Actinomycetota; class Thermoleophilia; order Solirubrobacterales; family 70-9; genus VAYN01. The sequence continues at coordinate 11,481 of JAOPZF010000005.1, forward strand.
GCCCTACATCGAGGGCGATCGGGCGAGCTTCGAGGCGGCGCTCTGGATCGTCGACGCGGCTACCTGACGATTGGTGCAGGAGATCTCAAAGGGGATGCTGGATGGGTTCGGCAGCTCGATGCGGGTCAACCCGGGAGTGCTGTTGATCCCGATCCGGGAAGGTCTGCAGAGGCTCGAGCACGCGAACCTCGTGATGCAGATGGCGAGCAGCAACGTCGACAGCTCAAGCCGGTGGCGGATCACCAAGACCGGCGAAGAAGCGTTGGCCGCCGGCGACGCCGCGGCGAAGCTCGCCGCAAGCTGACGCCCCTCCGTGCGCACGGTCACCTTCAAATAGGGCCGACTCCGCTACCGTTGCACGGTCGGGCAGGCACCTACCGCCGCCCGAGAGAACCCGTTTCCTCTCTGTGCACTGGCACTTCGGGGCTTCTGGATCTCCCCGAAGAAGTCAATTCAAGGAGCACTTTCATAGCTACGTTTGCCGAACTCGGCACCTCCGAGCCGGTGGTGAACGCGCTGCGCGCGCGTTCGATCATCGAGCCCTTCCCCGTACAACAGATGGTCATCAAGGATGCGCTCGATGGCCACGATCTACTCGTCCAGTCACCGACCGGATCGGGCAAGACGCTCGCCTTCGGCGTGCCGCTGGTCGACATCGTCGAGCCCGGCAGCTGGGGCCCCCAGGCTCTGGTCCTCGCCCCGACGCGCGAGCTCGCCTCGCAGATCGTCGATGAGCTCGAAGGCCTCGCCCGCGCCCGCAAGGTGAACCTCGCCGCGGTCTACGGCGGCGTCGGCTTCGGCCCGCAGATCGCCCGCGCCAAAAAGGCCGACATCCTGGTCGCGACGCCGGGCCGGCTCGAGGACTTGATCCAGCGCAACGCCGTCTCGCTCGACCAGGTCCGCGTCCTCGTCCTCGACGAGGCCGACCGGATGCTCGACATGGGCTTCCGCCCCGCCGTCGACCGGATCGTCAACGAGACCCCCGACGATCGCCAGACGCTGTTCTTCTCGGCGACGCTCGACGGGATGGTCGGCAAGGTCGCCCGTGACTACACCTTCAAACCGCGCTCCCACGTGAACGCGCCGAGGGAGGACGTCGCCTCCGACATCGAGCACCACTTCCAGCGGGTCGACTCGCAGCCGGCGAAGCTCGACGCGCTGGTCGCGACGATTCGCGCCGAAGAGCCCGGCCGCTCGCTGGTCTTCGTCCGCACCAAGCGTGGCGCCGACCGGCTGGTCAAACGGCTGCGCACCGAGAACGTCGAGGCGGTCGCGATGCACGGCGACAAAAGCCAGCGCCAGCGTGAGGCCGCGCTCGCCCGCTTCGAGCGCGGTGAAGTGTGGACGTTGGTCGCCACCGACGTCGCCGCCCGCGGCATCGACGTGCCGGACGTGGTCCGGGTCATCAATTACGACGCGCCCGAGGACCGGGCCGCCTACGTCCACCGGATCGGCCGCACCGGCCGCGCCGGGCGGACCGGCACCGGGATCAGCTTCGTCCTCGCCGACGAGGTGAAGGAAATGCGCTCGATCGCGAGGCAGCTCGGGATCGATTTCGGCGATGGCCACACCGAGGGCGGCGCGGCGGACCCGATGCCGAGCGGCGAGGGCCAGCGTCCGCAGGGCGAGAAGCGCCGCAGCGGCGGTTCGGGCAAGCCCGGCGGCGGCGACAAGCGCTCCCACGGTGGCTCGGGCCCGCGCGACAAGCGCGCCCACAGCGGTTCGAACAAGTCGGCCGGCGACAAGCGCCAGTCCGACGACGGCCCGCGGAGTAAACGGCGCCGTCGGCGTCGTAAGCCCGCCGGCGCCGGGGTTTCTTCCGGCAGCTAGTAGGTCTTCCCGCGCGCGGGTGGGTCAGGCCGACTTGGTCTGACCCAGCCCGTAGTGGCGGGCGGTGTCGGTGAAGAGCGTCTTCAGGATCGCCCGGTTGACCGGCGTCCCGGCGCGGCCGAGGGCGGTCTGCTCGACCGC
>JAOPZF010000200.1 GCA_025964255.1 Solirubrobacterales bacterium
GGTGAGGATCGCTGCTTCGGTCGGTTCGGTGGTCGTCACCTGGAAGACGGCCGTTTCATGGCCGAGCAGGATCTTGGCATCGGCGACCGCCACGGTGACCGTCGCCGGGGCGCTGGCGATTCCGTACTGGTCGGTTGCCGTGATCGTCGCCGTGTACTCGCCGACTTCCGTTCCGATCCCCGAGATGTCCGCGGTGACGGTGCCGGAGTCACCGGCCGAGTAGGTCGCGTTCGGTCCGGCGGCGTCGATGACTTCCTGCGCCGTCACCGGAACGCCGTGGCGGAAGCTGACCGTCGAGTTGGTGACGGTCACGGTCGGCTGGGCCACCACCGCGATCGTGGCGGTGGTCGGCGCGAGGCTGTCCGCCCCGCCGTTGTCGACCACTTCGACCGCGTAGCTGCCCGGCTTGCTCCATTCGGGTTCACCGTTGGGGTAGGTGACACTGAGCGTGCCGCCGTCGCCCTGGGGCAGCACCGCTCCGAGGGCCTTCAGGACTTCGGCCGTGCTCGGCGCCGACCCCGAGGCCTCGAGCCCGCCGGTGCTGGTGGCGACCGGGACGGTGCCCGAGACGACGATGATCGTCAGCTGCCGGGAGCTCGTGAGTCCGCCATTGGTGGCGGTGAGGGTCGCGGTGTAGGTGCCCGGCGTCGACCAGACCACTCCGGCGTCTTCGACCGTGAGCGTGCCAAAATTCGTCATCGCGCCGGCGGCTGCTTCCACTGCCGCCTGCGACTGAGCACTGCCGGCGAGGAACGCGATCGGGTCGTTGGCGACCGTGATCGTCGGCGTGACCGCCGGAACCGGAGAGGTTCCGGTCCAGGTCCAGCCGCTGGTGGCGGACGTTCCTCCGCCGCTGAAGCTCCAACCGAGCTGGTCGTAGGTCGCGGTGGTCGTTGCGTCGGTCAGGCCGGCGGCCGTGCCCGCGTAGGTCGCTTCGGTTTCGAGCGTCGCGGGCGAGACCGAGATGCCGTCGGCGGTCGGGAGGCCCGTTTCGGTCGTGTTTTTGTACTGGAAGGACGAGCTGACGAGGTTGTTGGTCGAGCTCCAGTTGCCGGCGTTCGGCGCGGAGGTGACGGCCACGTGTCCTTCGATCGTCGCGTACCCGACCGTCGCCGAGGCGAAGTTCGCGTCTGCGAACGAGCGGTGGTCGGTCGACTTGCCTTCGAGCGATCCCTGGATGACGTTGTCGGTCATCGCGACCCCGGCCGCGGTCGCGCCGGCGGACGTCGTGTAGGTCGTTCCCACCTCACCGACCAGCCCGCCGAGGACGTAGAAGGAGAGATTGGCCTGGCCGCCGGCGCCGGCGACCGGGTGCACGGGGTTGCTGAGCGCGGTGTTCACCCAGTTGTCGGCGACCGTCGTCGGCCCGGTGGCCTGGCCGAGGATCCCACCGGTGCGGTTGGCATCGACGAGCGTCCCGCCGGATACGAGGTTGTTGGTGAAGACGGAGTTGCCGCCGTCGGAGACGGCCGAGGCCTGGTCGGCGTAGGTGTTGGCGTAGGCGAGGCCGACGAGCCCGCCGAGCCAGCAGGCGCCGCCACCCGCGGTGTCAGAAAGCGTCGGTTCGGTCAGGGCCACCCCGCTGACGGTCGAGTCGAAGCTCCACACCGAGACGCCGCCGACCGCGGCGTTGGAAGTAGCCGAGACCCCCCGCACGTTGTGTAGGCCAAGGTTCTCCACCGTGGCACCGTTCAGGACGCGGAAGAGGCCGAGGTTCAGGCCGGCCGCCGCGGTGGCGGCCGGGAGGCTCGAGAGGTAGGCGTCGCTGGTGTAGTTCAGGTTGCTGATCGTGTGACCATCACCGTTGAAGACGCCGGAGAAGTAGTCGAACCCGGACCAGTTCTCGGTGGCGCCGAAGGTGGTCGCGGTTCCGGCGGTGCCGGCCGAGTAGGTGGTCGCGTCGATGTCCGCGGTCAGCTCGTAATCATCGATCGCGGCGCCTGCGTGAGTGGTGTCGGCGTTGATGCCGGCCATCGCTTTGTAAAGGTCGGTGGCGTTGCCGATCAGGCAGGGAGACGCCGCGGTGCCGAGGCCGCTCAACCCGGTGGGACACTTGCCCGAGGCGGGCGTGCTCACCGGGGCCGCGGCGGCAGCCGAGGCAAAGGGGGCGAGCGCGAGCAGCGCCACGAGGAGTACTGCGCTGGCGATGATGGCCGCGCGTGAGCGCAGGTGTAGGGCGGTTCTCATGTGCGGTGACTCCTGTGGGGTTTCAGGCCCGGACCGGCGCGGTCGAGGCAGAGGTCTTGGTGACGGTCTTGAATCCAGGTGCGTGTGCGCTCACCTGCACGGTGATCCGCTTGCCGCGGTCCTCGGGGCGGACCACGTACGAGTTCCCCGTCGACTTCTCGGAGACCGCGCGGCCGGCGACGGTGCGACCGGCGACGCTGCGCCCGCCGACCAGCCAGAGGTAGCTGAAGCGACGGTGGTCTCCCCAGTCGCCGCGTTCGACCTGCAGCGTCTCGCCGACTTTCGCCCGACCTTTGATCTTCGGGGTCGAGGACTTGAGCGTGCCCTGGTTGATCGCGATCTCGTTCGAGGTGGACACGAGGGTCGAGTAGCCGGTCCGCGTGGCGGTGATCCGCAGGGTGACCGACTTGCCGGAGTAGGCAGGCTTGATGTGGAGCGTCTCCTCGGTCGCGCCCTTGATCGGCCGCCCGTCGAGCAGCCACTGGTAGGCGAACTTCGGCCGTGGCGACCACGACCCGGTGATCGCGGTGAGCGAGCGGCCGACCTTGGCCACGCCGCGGAATCCGGGTCGGGAGGCGCGGAACTCGGCCGGCTGCACGCTCGCCGCGGCGGAGACCGCGGCGACGTCATTCGAGCTGACTTCCACCTGCAACGCCCGTTCGGCGTCGACCGGGACCGGCGTGTAGGAGGAGCGGGTCGCGCCGGCGATCGGCGAGCCGTCGCGCAGCCACTGGTAGTCGACTTCCTTGGCCTGGGAGCGGTCGGCGAGGACGGCGGAGACGGCCACCGAGACGGCGGGCGCGCCCGAGATCGTCGGCATCGACACCGCCGCCGTGGCCCGCGCGCCGGCCACGGTCCGCGGCACCGAGACGGCCGAGGCCGACTGGTAGCCCGCTGCCGTGCCGGTGACCTTGACCTGCAGCAGCCGGCCCGCGTCGGCGGCGACCGGGGAGTAGGAGACGTCGGTCGCGCCGGCGATCGGCGAGCCGTCGCGCAGCCACTGGTAGGTGAGGGCGGCCGGCGGCGTCCAGGCGCTGGCCGCCGCGGTGACGGCTCCACCGACCCGGAAGACCCCGCTGGCGGTGACCGCCGAGGGCTGCAGCTTGCGCGCGGCGACGAGGGCCGGGGCAGAGGTCGCCGAGGTCGCCTTGAACCCGGCGAGTTCGCCGATGACCCTCACCTGAAGCTCCTTGCCCTGATCGGCCGGATCGATCTTGTAGGTCCTGGAGGTGGCGCCGGCGATCGCGGCCCCGTCGAGCAGCCACTGGTAGGTGAGGGCGGTCGAGGAGGACGACCAGTCGCCGGGATTCGCGGTGACGGTGCGCCCGACGCTCACCGTGCCTTCGATCGAGGGGGCGCCCGGGGCTAGCTGCCCGGACATCCGCGTGAAGACGAACTTCTCCAACGGCGTCGTCGGCAGAGTGGTGGCCCCACCGACGGGTTCGACGATCGGGAACCACTGGAAGGTGATCGAGGTCTCGCCCGGGCCATCGCCCGGATCGACGTCGAAGACCGCGTAGCCGTAGGCATCCACGGTGTCGTAGAAGCCGAGCCAGGGGGCGTCTTCGACCGCCTGGGTGTTGTTCACCGGGTCGACGAACGGGTGCGCCTGCACCAGGCCGGTCGAGGCGTCGACCGTCTCGCCGATCGTCGACCCGGCGCCGCCCCCGCCGACGACGAGGTGCACGGTCCCGAGCGAGGTGTCCCAGGCCTGTTCGCCTTCGAACTCGATCGGCTCGGTCTGCCGCACGGTCGGGCGCCGCGTGTCGACGGTCGCGCCGGCGGCGTAGGTGCCGAACGGGCTGGTGAAAGCTCCGTTGGCCTTGGCCGACGGCGGATCGAAGCCGCGCGTCGGCAGGCTGCGGCAGTAGTTGTGGTTGTGGCCGGTGAGGGTGATGTCGACTTCGTACTTGTCGAACAGCGGGCCCCAGGCGGCGCGGACGCCGAGGTCGCAGCTGTTGCCGGTGTCGACGCTCGCGAACGGGAAGTGCATCTGCACGACGATCATCTCGACGCCCGATCCCTCTTCCCGGGCGGCCTTCAGCGTCCGCTCGAGCCACTGCGTCTGCAGGTTCGGCGTGGCGCCGGTCGGGACGAGGGCCATGTTCGCCGGTTCGGCGGCGAGCTGGCCGGTGTACTGAGAGGGCTTGGCGACGCTGTAGTCGGAGGTCTGGAAGTTGACGTCGTTGCCGGCCAGGCTGACGAAGAGGACGGTGCCGATCTGGAAGCTGTAGAAGCTCCCCTGCAGGTGGTTGCCGTCCCAGTTGACGACACCGTTGTCGGGCAGCAGGAAGCGTGAGAAGTAACTGCCACTGCCGTAGGGGCCGTTGTAGTGAGGACCCGGGGCGCTCGAGGCCAGCGGTTCCCCGGCGACGTTCGTCGCCCCCTTCTCGACCTCGTGGTTGCCCATCACCGGCATCCAGGGGAAGCTCTTCGCCGCGGCCGAGACCATCGTTCCCCACCGTTCCCAGACCGGCGGCGGGTTGCTCCCGTCGGCGTAGGCGAGGTCGCCGACCATCAGGTGGAACAGCGGGGCGCCCCCACCGTCGCCGGGTTCTGCGACGCCAGCGGTGGTGAAGGGAGAGGTCGGGTTGTTGCCCTGGTCGCCGAAGGCGGTGAAGCGGTAGGACGCGCGTCCGGCCGGGGCGGTCTGGAACGACGCCGTAGCCGCTTCGCCCGTTCCCGCACTGTCACTCACCGCGTAGTAGTAGGTCGTGTCCGCCTGCAGTCCGGTGAGCGGCACGTGGTAGTGGTAGGTCGTCGCGCCGCTCTGCCCGTCGACGAAGCTCGTGGTGCAGGGGCCGGTCCGCGGCTTCGCCAGCGAGAACGGTGCGGGGTCCGGCAGGAAGACGAGCTCGCCGGGATTCTCTTCGGTGATCGGCGAGGTGGAGAAGGCCAGCATCGGCGCCCGCATCGGTTCGCTGCCGGTGGGGGTCCAGGAGACCGTCACCTGGCTGGTCGGGTCGGCGCCAAAGGTCAGGTGGAGCTGCTCGGCCGTCGTCGCGAGGTTGGTGACAGCTACCTGCTCGTCCTGACTCCCGGCAGCAAGCGCGGCCGAGGCATCCGAGAGCTTGCCGAGGCCCATGAGCCCGGCGCCGCCGATCGCTCCGCCGACCAGCGCCGTGCGCCGGGTGACGTGGAAGCCCTCGTGGCGCGACTCTTCGAGCGCCTGGCCCTCGCCCGCAACCTCCTCAGGCCGCTTGCCCGACCGGTCCCCCTCGGACCCCTCGCGCCTACCTCGTCCAAACAATTGCCGACCTCTTCCGTGCGGGTGAATTCCAAAGGCCGGCAAGGCGCGCCGGCAGCCGGACGGCATGGAATCGCCACCTCACCCCCGATATGTCGAGATCCTGTTATTCGCCGAACCACCTCCGTACCGGTCGGCAAACCCACTGCTGTCTGAAACCGAGTTTCCTGACTCCCCACCTGCCCAGAACTGGCCAGAGGTCGTGCCGCCGGCCCCGTCCCTCCGGGCGTCTCGCGGCTCTAAGGTTTTCCCCCCGATCGGCTGAGACTGGCAGTGCCGCCGTCGAACCGGCTACGGAGACGGCGCTGATGCGCGCGGGCCGAGCACATCGGCCGGGACCGTCAAAGCCGCTCAGTCCGCGTGCGTCAGGTCGAGGCCCTTGCGGATCTCCGCCGCGAGCTCATAGACGTCGCCGGTCTTCAACATGTGGGAGAAGTAGAGCTGTGGAGACTCCGCGGTCTCCTGGTTGTAGAGGCAGTGGACCTGCCAGCCGGCGCGCCGCATGAGACTGACCACCGGCGTCACCTCGGAGCTGGTGAGCGAGAAGTCGGGGGCGACCGCGGCTCCGTCCCCTCCTTTGCCCTGCGGCTTGAACTGGACGTTGGTGGACAGATTGGCGTCGGGGTTGACTTCAACGCCGTCGATCACGATCCGGCCCTTGCGCGAGATGTCGACGGTGACAACCCCGTCTTCGCCGACGGTGGCGGTCCCGTGGAGGATCTTCGCCAATCGTCTGGCATCGAAGGGCGTGCTGGGCTTTTCCGGTCCCTTCTGCGGGAACGGGATCGCGGTCGCGTCGAGTGCGCCCTTGACGGCCTTCGCCAGGGCCAGCGGCGCGGCGACACCGCGGAAGTGGATGAACCAGTACATCGGCTGGAGATCGAAGTAGTGCTGGTGCATCGCCTGGAAGGTGAGGCCGTTGGCGAGCAGGGCGTCGATGAAGGGGTTCAACTCGTTCGGCTTCAGCGGGACGTCGCCGTTGAAGAAGGCCAGCTTGCCGCCCCGCAATGGCTGGAAGTAGAGGTCGCCGTTGATCTCGAACGAGCCCGAGAACTCGACCCCCATCGGACCCTTCACATGCTCGGCGTCATCGCGATCGATCGAGAAATGGGCCAGCCCTTCGCTCATGTCACCTTCGGCATGGAGGATCTTTTCGATCGCCGCGAGAGACGGCAGCCTGCCGCTCTGGCGCAAGGGCCCGCCCCGCTTTGCGGCAGCCTGGGCGAGGCCCCCCGGCAGCAGTAGGCCGGCGGCCGTTCCGCCGCCGAGCGCGAGGGCGGTACGACGGGTGATGGGGAGTTCCGACTTGTTCTCACTCATGACTGCCTCCAAGGGGCCGGGTGCGGGTGCGCGCCGGGTACCCCGGGGACAGGGCCCTGTACATGAGAATTCTCCAATAGTTCTCCCGGGACCTCTGAGTGGGTACTTCGTCAGGCCGTGATCCTCCCACGGTAGCCCGTACGCACAGCGGAGGCCGGCGTCGCGGAGAAGGATCCAGACAGGCTGGATTCCGTCACGCCCCTCCTGCCCCGATCTCAGCTCACGCCGGACTGCGGCGCCGCGAGCACATCGACGACGGCCAGCTTCAGCCTCTTGGTCGTATCCGTCGAAGCGCATTGCGGCGAGGCGTCCGGGACCGCGGATATCCGAAGCGAGAGACCGACCTCGGTCTTCAAAGGGAGCCGCGACCGCAGGTCGGGCGGCAGTGCCATCCGCAGGTTGCGGGTGGCACCGATCTGGAGGGTACGGGTGAGGAGGCCGACGCTCCGGCGTCGTCCCGTCTTGTCCCGGTAGGTGAGCATCGGCGAGACCTGGACCCGACTCGGGGTCGAGACGCTGATCCTGGCCCGCACGCCGGGGACTACCTTGCCCGCCTTCCTGGTGGGGACGAAGCCGGCCGCGGAGGCGCGGACGAGCGAGCAACTGTCCGCCGGGGCGTTCGTCGGGGTGACCGCCGGCTGCGCGAGGGCCGGCGAGCTCGGGACAGGGGCCGGCACGGGGACCGGGACGAACTCCGCCGTGACGGAGCGGATCGCGTCCATCGTCACCTCGCAGGCCCCCGAGCCACCGCAATCCCCCGACCAGCCGGCGAACCTGGACCCCGCCGCAGGAGTGGCGGTGAGCGTGACCTGGGCGCCTTCCCTGAACTCGGACTCGCAGACCGTGCCGCAGTCGATCCGCGCCGGGTCGCTGGTCACGGTCCCGGATCCGACGCCCGCCTTGTTGACAGCCAGGAAGACCCCCTGGTCGGCGCTTCCGATCAAGGCTTCTGAGCCTCTGCTCTGGCGCCAGACCGCGACCGCGCTCCCCGTCGGGGCGATCGCGACATCGTCTTCGAAGAGTTCTTCGCCAGATCTTTCGAGTTCGACCGGCGGCGATTCCCAGGCCCCGCCGGCGGATCTGCTCGTCGCCCGGACGATGTTTTCGCCGCCCTCCGCGGAACTCCATAGGGCGACCGCGTCACCACTCGGATCGACGGCCAGCGAGGGCACTCCCTCGACTTCCTCGCCCGGCATGGAGATTTCGACGGGCGCCTGCCAACTGCCGCCCGCCGGCCTGCTCGATGCCAGGAGGGCCGTGATTCCGTCCTTCCAGATCGCCACCGCGTCGCCGGCGCTGTCGAGTGCGATCTGCGCGGCACCCGATTCGCGCCCCGGCGAGGAGATCGCTTCGATCGGGCCCCAGGCTCCGCCTGCCGGCCTCTCGGCGCTCTTGACGGCGTAGGAGCCTTCGAAGGTCTCCCACACGGCCATCGCGTCGCCGCTCGCGTCGATCGCCGGCTTCGGTGCATACGCAGGCTGCCCCGCTGCGCTAACGGTTTCCGCCGCCGACCAGGACGTGCCGCCGACGCTGCTCGATGCTTCCACCGTGGTGCTGATGCCGTTGACCCAATCCCAGACGACGACCGCGTCGCCGCTCGGATCGACCGCCACGCGCGGTTCCACGCACCGGTGGCTGGAGGGGGAGATCCCCTGGGCGGCGCCCCAGGCGCCGCCGGCGGGCCTGGCGGCGACATCGATCACGTCCGAGGAGCCTCCGACTGCCTGCCAGACGACGACCGCGTCGCCGGCGCCATCGAGCGCGATGTCGGGTCCGACGGCTTCTTCGCCTGCGGGTGAGATCACTTCGGGCGAGGCCCACGGGCCTCCTGCGGATCGGGTCGCGGCCTCGACCACCCTTTCGTTGCCGACCACGATCTGCCAGACGGCGACCGCGTCACCGGAGGCATCGACGGCGACCGTGGGATCGACGGTCTCGGGACTCGGCGCGGAGATCGGAGCCGGCGCCTCCCAGGGTTCGCCGAGTGGCTTGACGGCGGCTTCGATCTGGTTTTCGGAGCCTTCCGTCCGGGTCCAGACCGCCACCGCGTCTCCCGAGGATCCGACCGCCACCTGGGGCTGGCCGGAGGCCCCGGGTCCGGAGATCTCCGGCTGGGTCAGCCACGGGGAGGCGGACGCCGGGGCCGCAAGTGCCCCGGAGCAGGCGAAGGGTAAGGCCATGAGAGCGACCAGTGCGAACCGTCGTCCTACCTGCACCGCGCTGCTCGACATCGATCTCTCCTCGGTTGCCTGGATCCCGGCGGGCTCCGTCGGGTCTCTGGTCGGCATCCCCGGCCAGGTTCTTGAATGGCGCAGCCACGGGGACATGCCAGAGGACGCGTGTTCAGGGCGATGCCTCCGCTCAAGCCGACAGAAGCACTAGGCCTTCGTTCGCTGATTCGTTCCCCACCGAAATGTTCTTTCTGCGTCCTGGAGCGTCCTTCCATGGATGCGGGACTCCAGACCGTCGGCGGATCCCTCGGCGACCGGCTTCTTGGCGGTCTGGGACCCGGGTCCGGCGAACACCAAGTCGTCGTGAAGGGGCGAACTCCGCCGCCCCCTCGCCCATACGTCCAACCTTTCGGTGCCGGGCCGGGGCTGTTTCCGCAGCGCCTCGGCCGTTTCCAGGATGGGACGAAGTTAGCTCGACCGGTGCGGAGAAGGTAGCCGGGATACGGATCCACCGATCACGGGCAACCGATCGCGGCCACGGGCGTCTGCGGCGAATCGCCACTCCGATTGCTCGAGTGGCGCATATCCGACGTACATCCACGTATATCCACGTACATCCCCGCTACACTCCGCCCCTGGAACCACCCGATCCGTAGCAGGTTATCCCTGCAAATCGGCCATTTCGGGGCTATAGCTCAGCTGGCAGAGCGCCTGGATCGCACCCAGGAGGTCGGCGGTTCGAATCCGCCTAGCTCCATCGCCGCGTTTTCCCTGCAAATGCACCTTTGGGTCGAGACGCGAGGGTCAGAAGTAAACTGGAACCGCGAGTCTTCTCTGGTTCGAGTTCTGGCACTGGTGCCAAATTGCCGGGACGCTGGAGAGCGACCTTGCGAAGGCCTAGGCGGCTGGCAAAACGGCACCGGGTTCCGGGGCCGGAGGATTGGCGATCTGTCTTGCAACGAGCCGCCAGTGCTCTCGACGCTCGTCGGTCGGCGCCTTGGCCCAGAGCTCTTCGACCAGCGGAGTGATCGCGTCGAGCCATGCTGCATCACTCTCCACCCGCTGCAACGAGCGCTCGAGCTCCTTCGCCGGCCTCGGATCGTCGACCAATCGCTCCGCTTCGATCTCAAGGCGCGCCAGGATCGGCTCGCGTAGGGACTGATGTTCCGCGGCTAGATCAACGAGCGAGCGCACTGCGCCGTACCGCACCAAGGAATCCTCATCGCAGGTCGCTCCGAAGAGGCGCTCGACGCTTCCGTCCTCGGGCTGGCTACCCAGCGCGTGAGCGGCGCGCCAGCGCACGACAGGTCGCTCGTCATCGGCCAAGACCGACCAGACTCGCGCGAGCTGTTCCGGACTTATCTTGGTGCGGCGCAAGACGTTAGCCGCAGTCCACCCGAGGAGGGGGTTCGCTCCGACCAAGAAGTTCACGATCTGCTCGGTGGCCGGCGAACCCGGGGCAGTGACGAAAAGCGGCTGCCATTTACATATCACCGGGTCGGCAACCTCGAACTTCGCCACCTCTTCCAGTAATTCCTCGACCGATCTCGCGCGTCTGAGCGAGATCGCCGTCTCGTCCTCAAAGAGCCGCAGAGCATCTTCGACCTGATCGAAGGTAGGCAGCATCGGGTCGAAACGCCGCTCCGCCAGCATCGCGACAATCGCCAAGTACGTGTCTTGGCCAACCCTAGTGCCACCCAGCCGCACGCCCTCCGCGAGCGCATAAGCCGTTCCGTAGTAGTTGTAGTCGTACACCGAAAGAACAAATCGATCGGCAAGTTCGGGCTCATCGATTCGGGTCAACGCGAGGGCGAGGGCATCAAACGAATTCGCTTCGAAAGTCAGCGCTTCGAAAGTCTTAGCGTTCCACTGATCTTCCCCAGCAGCAGCGAGCCATCGGGCCGCGAGGTCGTCATGAAATAGATGGTGGCTGAAGACCCCCTCGGAGCCTTGGCGTCGAAGCACCCCTCCGTCGACCAGGGAATCGACTGCATCGTCCCCTGCGGTCGAGATGAAGCGCGCGAGGTCAAACACCCGCGAACTTGACTCGAAGTAGGCATCGGCCGCTGCTTTCGAAGCCCGCGAGAGGCCTTGTCCCGTGAGCCCGACATGGCGCGACAGATACTCGTCAAGTACTCCTTTTGCTGGTCGGTCACCGAGTCCGTTCTTAATCGCCAGCGAGAGAAAAAAGGCGTTCCCACGAGCGAGAGAACTCAGCGATACCGTTCCGTCCGGAGCCGAAACCTCCACCACACTTGCTAACTGCCAGCGGCGACTCGGCAGCGATCTGCGAAGGAGCCGATCGGTAACCAATATCCCAACACGCGGGTTTCGTCGTGCGATCTCCTCAGCAACCTCCAGGATGCTGGCTGCGGTTGGACCGGGCGTCTCGTTCAGTCCGTCGAAGACGATGATTGCCGCAGTGCTCTCCCCCAGAAGAGCCAGGTCCCCCTCATTGAATCGAGGGTTGCCGAGCCCTTCGAGGAGTAGATCCGCCCGCGTCACCGGTTCCCCGTCGAGTTCCTCCCAGGTCGAGAGGATGTCTGGGTTCCAATCCCGCAGATCCACGAGAGCCGCGAAGCCTTCTTCTTGCCGGACCTTGATCAGGAGTCGCTTGGCGACGGTGCTCTTGCCGACCCCTCCCTCACCGTGGAGCAGGACTCGGCCGTGCTTCAAAGCGGCGTCGATCAAAATCTGCGGCTCCCCTTCCTCAGTGAACCGCCCCTCAAGCAGGGGAAGGTGACCCTCCGCCAATCCGATGGTGAAATGGAATGCGGGCTCGGGCAATTCCAAACCCTCAGCGAATTTCGCCGACGATTCCGCCAGGGTAGTGGCCATCGATTCAAATGCCGGACCGCTCACGTGCGAATCGCCCTCCGCAGGTCATCGCGTTTTAACAGACGGTCAACCATGGCAGAGGTGAAGGCGGCAGCCGACGCGCAGGCATAGGGCTTCCAGAGTTTGCGCTGCGCATTGTTCGCCTTTACCGCTCCGTCATCGACCTGTTTTTTTGTCTCCTGCTTTGGCTGAGCGACGATGTCGGAAATGCCGCGGATCACCATAAAAAGTGGGTCGTAGTCGACTTCGGTACGTGCGCTATGGAGAGCCCGCCCGGCGCCATAAGACTCCATGTCGACGGCAATCGCGTCGCTGAAGCGATTCAGGGCTCGTTGATGCTCGTAGTGGTTAGGGTCTCCCATCACCTTTTCCCCAGCGAGCACCGGACCGATAAGAACCTTTGGCTCGTCTTCCCCGCCCCCGGGTCGGTCGACATCGATTCGACTAAGCCATTCAGGCGATCTTCTCACCGCCTGGGCGTGCTTCGAGCGTAGGTCCGACGACGGCTGGTCGTAGGCCATGTAGCGGTCGTGATCCCCGTCCTCGCTCAGCTTGCGGAACTCGCCGTAATGAAGGTAGCTGGCAACAACGACATCCCCCGGAGCGATCCCATCCTTCCCCTCGACTCCTCCGCCGATGCCGCAGACGATCAAGACCTCAGGGCGGAAGTCCTCGATGAGCTCGTGGACTGCTTCCTGCGCAGCTACGTTCGAACGGTCTGCTGCTTGGGCAAGAACAACGTCGTGGTGGTGGTCGTCGTCGGGTCTCCAGTAGCCGGTCCCGGTCTCGCAGATTGGCTCGATCCTCCGCGCGACTGCATCAAACTCCTCGTCGAGAATCGTCAAGATTGCCAATCGACCCGTAGAAACTCGCCCCCGCTGCATGCGCGAAGAATTTACAGCAATGTTGGCGTTCCGCCGCCCAAATCGGCATTGTGCCTCCGGTGAATGAGCCTTCGACCGAGACGTGGCGTTCGCTAACCAACACCGCCTGGGCGGTTCGCGAGCACGCCCGTGTGCATGGCAAGACGCGGGTCGGTGCCGCCGTTCTCTCCGCGCAGGGCGGTATCCACGCTGGATGCAACATCGAGCACATCTTTCGCTCCCATGATGTCCATGCCGAGGTAAACGCACTCACCACCATGGCCGCGGTCGGCGACGGCCCAGCAGTGGCGATTGTGATCGTTGCCGAGCGCGACCGATTTACTCCCTGCGGTAGCTGCCTTGACTGGATCTTCGAGCTCGGGGGCCCCGGGACCTCAGTTGCCTTTCAAGGCACGCGCGGCGGGCCGCTTTTGGTTCTGCGGGCCGACGAGCTGATGCCGCATTACCCCGCCTGAACCAGCTCCCGCGCGGCGCTTGTCTTCGTCGACATGAGTCCGGCGCGTCGTGCTTTCGCCCATCCCGCGCCGGTGAGACGCCAGTCGGCGCCTCGCCCTCCGTCCTCGAGCCAACCGCGACGCACCAATCGTGATCGAGCTTTACCCAGTCGAGGCTGCCATCTTGGCGGTCCGCTCGGCAGAGTCTCTATGTCGGCGGGGCCATGCTGGTCGGTGAGAGCGTCGCCGACCGCTTCCAAAACCTCGCCGCGCGAGGCGACGCCGCCCCGTTCTGCGAGTGCTCGCAAGATCTCCGGCTCATGGACCGAGCCGTCGAGCGGCCGTGCCGCAGGCTGCGGCGCCGTGCGCTCGCCGCGCACCAGCGCTTTCAGTCGCTCCCTCTCCTCCGGCGTGCGGACCATCATGTGGGTGTAGACGCGGAGCGTGAAGCCGGGGTCGGTGTGGCCGAGCTGATGCATCACCGAGGCTGGGTCCTCGCCGCAGGCGACCAGGAGCGAGGCGAAGGTGTGTCGGAGCTTGTGGGCGCTGAGGCCGACGGGCAACGGCACATGTCCACGATGGATGAGAATCTCGTCCGCGCGTGCGAAGGCGTCGACCAGGACGCCCGCCCGAAGACTGTTGCGGTCGCGCCGACCTCCGTTGACATGCGGGAAGACGAGATCGTGCGGCCCGCCTTTTCTGGAGGTGGCCTTGTGCGCGACGAGAGTCCTGTGCAGCACGGGGCGGATCGGGATCTCCCGCAGCCCGGCCTGGGTCTTCGAGCGCCCGACCGAGATCCGCTCGTTGGCCAGGTCGATGTCCCGCCAGAGCAGGTGGCAGAGCTCGTCGGCTCTCGGCCCGGCCAGTATCAGAGCGGTGAGGATCACCTCGCGTTCCTCGCAGTGCCGACGCGGATCCCGGTCGAGCTCCGCGCCGGCGTCGAGGAGCGCCTCGATCTGGGCCGGCGCGTCGAGGTGGACGGGTCTGCGGGGCGGCACCTTCAGGCGGCGCTTGCGACCGCTGGCGGCATTCTCGGTGACGTGACGGTAGTCGAGGGCGATGCCGAGCAGCCACGCCAGAGTGTCGATCGTCTTGTTGATCGTCCTCGGGGAGAGAGGCCGCAGGACCTGACCGTGGTCGTTCCGTCGCGGGCGCCCTCGCTCGATCGCCCGCGCCCGGTCCTCGGACTCGCGCACCTTGTGGAGACGGTAGTCGTCGACCGCCTCGGCGTCGATCTCTTCGAGCGGCCACTCCGCGAAGTAGGGGTTCAGATGGGTGAGCGCCCATTCCTCGTTCTTGGTCGTGCTCTCCGATACCTGGCCGCGGCGAGAGGCGACGATCCCGGAGGCGAAGGTGCCGAAGCGCGGGACCTCTCGGGTCGTCTCCTCCTCGCCGGAAGCCAGGCCGCGGGCGCGCGCCCTCGTCGGCGGCACCCAGAATCCGCGCCGCACGTCGGCGAGGACATTCTGCAGCTCCTCCTCGGCGGTGCGGCGATCCCATCCGTCCGAGCGACGGCCGAGCGTGATGTAGCGGCGCTCGCCGTAGGCCATGAAGCGGAGCGCGTATGCCCGGTCCCGCCGGACCCGACGCTCGACCACTTCGCCCCCTCCCCAGGGCATCAGTCGACCTCGGCCCTACTGCTGGTCAGCCGATCGAAGTTCGACTCATCCCTCATCACCGGCCACCTCCTCGATCCGTGCCCGTCCGAGGTCATCGGCTGCGCCCGCCGTGACTAGGCTTGGGGGCGCGCCGACGCACCTCCTTCGACGCCGGGCCGGGGGCGTTGCAGCGCCCGCCGGCCGCTCTTCTGCTGCCTCGGTCGAAGTTATCGGGCTGCCCCCGGTTCCGCTTGCGGGGACTCCCGCAGCGTGCACCTGCACCCGTCCGGTCGTCGTCGGCCCGGGCCAACCTGAGGCGATCGGCGACCTCGTCCGGGTCGAACCGCAGCCGAGGTCTCGGACCGTCGCCGAGCCGCCGGGCACCGAGTGCCTTGGCGTTTTCGTAGACCCACCGGCGCGAGACTCCCCAGAGGCGCGAAACCTCGGCCGCCGTGAGCATCCTCTGCTCGCTGTCGTTTGGACCGGCGGACCCCTCGGCCCGACCGAGCAGCTCCGACAGCCGCAGGGCGAGCGCCTCAATCGACTCGGGGGCCAGCCGCACCTCCTTCGGGCAGGCGCTCATCGGCTCCCGTCTCCTATCCCCAGCCAGTCGACCTCCCGCCTCGACGCCAGCGCGTCGATGAAGATCGGCGCAAAGGGTCCCTCCCCACAGAGGTCCTCCAGCAGGCATACGCAGATTGCGGGATCCGGCGAGGAGCCGACCGCCGGATCGGAGGCGAGGAAGGCGAGGACCGCCTCGCGCCGGCGCCGCAGGAGGTCGGGCCGCGACCCCGCAAGGACGCAGAGCACCGAGGGGAAGGCCGGGTAGCGCTCCCGCCACAGCGGCTCCCCGCCGGCCCCTTCGGCACGCCGCAGCCGCGCGTAGAGCGCGAGCTCGCGAGCGAGCCCCTCGGCCGAGCGGGTCGCCCGGTCGAGCTCGAGGAAGCGCTGCTCGACCACCGTCTCCGTGCCCTCCGTACGCAGGTAGGTGAGGACCGCGTCGGCGACCTTGAACCTCCGCCTCCTCCCACCTGCCGCGCTCATCGGGTGGGCGACCTCGTGGCGCCAGGAGAGTGCCCCGAACTCCTCGCCCCGCTCCCGCGCCGCCGCCATGAAGGAGACCCCGACGTCGTTGACCGCGAGGGTGTGGGCCATCAGGCGTCCCGCGGCGGAGTGGCGGTCGAGGATCGGCGGCTCCCCTTCGAGCGCACCGGCCGAGCGCACCACCTCGACCCCGCGGGCGGTCGCGAACCAGATCCGCTGGGCGCGCAGGCCACTCGCCCGATCGGCGAGGCCTTCCCCGCCGAGGTCGGCGAGGAGCTGCTGCGCGCGCCGGATACCCAGCCCGGGCATATGCATCGCACGGACCTGGGCGGCGGTCAGGGTTCGGTGCTGGGCGAGCGAGGCCAGCACCTCAAGCCACGGCGACCCTTCCTCGGCGCGGGTAGGGAAGGCCGGGCTCACCGCGAGCCTCCGAAGCGGATCGGGCCGCGCCCGACCTCCTTCGACCCTCGGCCTCCGAGCAGCCCTTCGAGAGCCTCCCGGATCCGCGCATCGAGAGTCTCCTGATGGGCGAGCGCGTCGGCCGCCGTCCTCATACGGCCCGAGCTCCGGATCGCCGCCGCCAGATCGTCCACCTTCCCCGGGCTCCCCTCCCCGAGCGCATCCTCGACTCGCACCCCACGCAGGGCGAAGGGCGCCGAGAGCTCGCCACCCGAGGTCACCTGGGCGACGAAGTTGAACCGCCGCAGGCGGGTCAGCGCCGCGGCGTCCACCCCGCCGCCGAGCTCCCTGGCGATCAGAGCCGAGGCTCGGGAGTTGAGCGCCGAGGCGAGTAGATGGGAGCGGTTGGTGGTGAGCGCATGGAGCGTCGCCGGCCGCAGCCGCTCGGGGTCCTGGTTCAGGAAGATCGCCCGCAGACCGAACTTCGCCGACTGCTCGAGCAGCGCGGCGAGGCTCTCGCCGTCGTAGGACTGGACCTCGTCGAAGACGGCGACGAACTTCTTCCTCCGCCCCGGGTCGAGTGCCGCCCGGGAACGCGCGGCATGGAGGAGGTCGAAGGCGAGGAGGCCCGCGATCAGCCGCTCCCGCGGCCCGCCGGAGCCTGGGCAGGCGAGGACGATCAGCCCCTCGTCCATCGCCTCGCGCACCGAGAAGTTGCCCTCGCTCATGCCGAGGAGCGCGGTCACCGAGCGCGAGGTCCGCAGCCGGTCGACCAGGTTGGTCACCGGCGTCACCGCGTCGGGGGAGAGCAGCGGGAAGCGGCCGGTCCAGAAGGCGCGGGCATGCGCCGGGAGGAACGGGATCACCGCCGCGCGCCAGGACTCGTCGGTCAGCAGGGTCGGCAGCTGGAAGATCGTCGGTGCGATCTCCGCCGGCACCACCTCGGCCACGGCCGCCAGGGCACTCGCCGCGTGGGTGGTGAGGTTGATCGCCCGGGTCGACTGCTCACCCCAACCGACCGCCGCCGAGAAGGCGGCGACGATCGCCTCGACGCGCGCCTCGGGATCGGCGCCGCCGAGCCCGAAGAGGTTCCAGGCAGGCTGGGAATCTGGACCGCCCGGCCCGAGGTCGATCTCGACCACCCGACCTGCCACCTCGGGATCCGTGAGGTAGGGCCGGATCCGCTCGAGCGCATCGCCGTGGGGGTCGAGGAAGAGACCACCGTGGCCGGAGCGGACCAGGTGCGTGAACATCGCGATCGCCGACTCCGTCTTGCCGTAGCGCGAGCGCCCGGCGACGTAGGTGAAGAAGCTCTCCTCGGTCCGCACCCCGACGATCCGCTCGCCGCCCTCGCCGAGGACCTTCCCGACCGGGATCAGATCCTCGCGGCCTGGGGCGAAGCGTTGAAGGGGCGGCGGCGAGGACAGCACCGCGCCCGAGCGCAGGACCGCCTCGACCTGGCAGGAGACCGTCGGCGGCTTCAGGAACCCGGCGACCTCGGCTGCGGTGACCACGTTCCGCCGCGACGCCCTGAAGAGCCCGGTGTCGAGGCGGCGGTCGAATCGCCCACGCCTCCCCGGCAGGTCGGAGCCGAGGAAGGAGAGCCCCGGGACCGGCAGGCCGCGGACCCGAAGGTGGTTGCGGTCCTCGGTCGTGGCGAAGGCGGCCTGCAGGTCGCGCATCACGGCCTTGGCCCGGTTGCGATCGGGAGCGCCGACGCGGAGCAGGATCTGGAGCTCGAAGAGAGTCGCGCCCTCGCGGAGCTTCGCCTCGAGGCCCTTGCCGAGGGCGCGCCGGTCGTAGAGCTCGAGCGGGCCGGTCCGGCCCGACCCTGGCCGATCGAAGAGGTCCGGGAACGACGGCTCGCGGTCGAGACGCGCCCGCCGGGCCTTGCGGCGCATGCGCCGGCGCAGCCTCGCCGCCCGCATCCCCGGGGCGGGCAACAGGTCGACGCAGACCTCCGCTTCCGCACCCTGGTCACGGCGTGCCCCGGCGAGCGCGGCGGCGAAGGGGGCGAGCGGGTCGGGGTCGAGTGGCGGACGGGCCAGCGGCTCGAAGGCGGGCCGGGCCAGGACCATCTCCGCGCGGACGACCCCACGCGCGTCCTCCTCGGCCCGACCGGCGTCGGGGAGGACGTCGGAGGCGTCCCGTACCTCGACGCCTCGGTAGGCGCGCAGCGCGCTGCGCAGCCGGGATAGGTCCCGGTCGGGGACCTCGACCAGGTAGGCCATCCGCCCGTCCGCGGTGTTGGTCAGCCGCACCCGGACCGCGCTCGCCGGTCGGTCGGCCCAGGCCGAGATCCGTCGCGAGCCTGCCGCGAGGGACGAGGCGAAGGCCGCGACCGTCTCGGGTCGCGGCTCGAAGCCGTCGGCCGGGACGATCGCGACCGCGCGCCGCGAGGCGAGCGTGCGGCGGGTCTGCCTGATGCGGTGTGTCGCCGGCGCCGTGGCGATCGCGAGAGCACCGAGGGCGATGGGGATGAGCGAGCGGAGATGGTCGAGGACCGCGTGAGGATGGACATGGACATGAGAGGCGAGATGCCAGAGCGCCAGCCCGACGATCGCGGCCGCGACGGCGATGAGCAGACGCGGGTCTTCCTTGCGGGGAGCAGAGTTCATGGACGGACCTCCTTGGAGGACTTAGATTTCGGGATACCGCCGTCGCCGCCGGGCCGCATGAGGCGCGGGATCCCCGGCCTCCGGCGACGAGCGCCGGCGAAGGGCATGGCGACGTCCGTCGCGATCCCCGTAACGTCGTCCGTCGCGACGTTGATGCGACGCCGTCTCCGGGAGCCCCGGCGGGCGGCACGCGGCCCACTCGACCTCCTTCGTCGTCGCTCACCGTTGACGGAGCGCTCCTCAACCTGACCGTTTCGCAGTGACGGCTCCATCGCCGCGCCGAGGACGACCCGTGCCACCGGCGGGCAGACGGCGTTTCCGATCTGTCGGAAGCGGGCGGTGCGCGGACCCTGCCACGGATAGTCGTGCCGGAAGCCCTGGAGGATCGAGGCCTGCTCGACGGTGACCCGGACGGTCTCCCGACGGACCCGGTCCGGCCGGTGGCCGTTCCGCGGCCAGCAGCCCGGCCCGAACACCCGCGGCTCGCCGAGGACCGTGGTCGCCGGTCGTCGGCGAGCCCAGTCCGGACCGTTCCGACCCGTGTCT
Source organism: Solirubrobacterales bacterium (assembly GCA_025964255.1). GTDB lineage: Bacteria > Actinomycetota > Thermoleophilia > Solirubrobacterales > 70-9 > VAYN01. Next base: position 19,287 of record JAOPZF010000200.1, read on the forward strand.
TCTCGGCGGGTCCCCTTTTCGATCCTCCAGGTGCAGGAGCCGCCGATCACGGTGAACGACGGTCGGTCGAGCGATCGGGGTTCGCCGCCCGGGATCCTCCCGCCGTGGGTGTGGTTGTTGCGAAGGGTCGCCGGCTCTTCCCCCCAGCCGAGCGCCTCGGCCATGCTCACCCAGTCGGGCAGATGCGCCTCCTCCTCGGGCACCGAATGGCGCCGTGGATGGAAGGAGCGATGGGTGGGCTCCGGGAACGAGACCGAGCCGTCGAGGGAGGCGATGAGGAAGGCGCGCTTCCGGACCTGCGGCACCCCGAAGCGCTCGGCGGAAAGGATGCCGGTTGCACACCGATAGCCGTGCCCCTTGAGGAGCGTCGCGAAGAGCTCCCAGAGCTCCAGGACCGCGGGGACCTGCTCGAGCGCGATCCAACGGGGGCGCAGCGCGAGCGCCCAACGGAGGGGCTCCACCGTCAGCAGGGAGCGCTCGTCGGCGCAGGCCTCCAGATGGCGCACGCGCGAGTCGAGGCCGCCGGCGAGCTCGTGGGCGCAGGCGATCACCTCCGGGCGATCCTGGCGCCCCAGCTTCTTGCCGGCGATCGACCACGCCTGGCACGGAGGCGAGGCGATCAGTCCCCAGAGCGGGGCGAAGGCCCCCGGGACGAGGTCGGCGACGTCGGCTTCCAGCCGATCATGGCCGGCGGCTCTGGCGGTCGCGCAGGCGGTCGGGTCGAGCTCGATCCCGAGCGCTCCCGGTCCGGCGCCCCGCAGGCCCTCCTCCCAGCCGCCGGCGCCGGCAAAGAGGTCGAGGATCGGCCGCTCAGCCACAACGCTCCTCGAAGATCTCGAAAGGGCAGGCGCCCGCCTCCGCGTGCTGCTTCCGGAACCCAATATCTGACATCTGCTCCTCGCCTCCGTCCGACTCGCGCGCCCGATCGGCGCCTCCGCCAAGACAGGGGAACGAGGAGGCGAATTGGCCCCCTCCCGTACTCATCGACGTTTGTGCAGTCGCCCCGCGTCCATCGCGGGCGCACGGCCCCGAAGTTGATCGACCTCTCGAGCCGGCCTTCCTGAGATTCACCCTCGCTCGCCTCCATCCCGCCGACGAGGCCGACAGGTGTCGTCACCTCACGAGCGGCTCGCTTTCGGTTGACGCAAGGAGGAGTACTTGCCGGCGGGCGCCGAATCCACACACGTGGTTATCTGGATAAGCACGTGTCCACGTCGCCTTCGGAGCGTGCTAGGGGCGCGCACGACGAACGCTCGGATCGGCTCAGCGATCGTCCTCGGCGTAGATGTCCGCCGCCTGTCCGATCAGCCACCACGCGGCCCAGTCCTCGACCGCATAGACGACCTCGCGACCTTCGCGCCGGCGGCCGAGGATGCCCGCGCGGTGGAGGACGAGGGCGTGGTGGGAGGCGTTCCGATGCGGAAGGTCGAGCTCGTCGGCGAGCTGTTGAACGTTCGCCCCGCCGTCGTGGAGCGCGTCGAGCATGGCGATCCGGGTCGGGTCGGCGAGCGCGGCCATCAGCTCGCTGATCGACTCGATCACGGGGTTCGCCAGAGCGGATGTCCTCACGTCGCCCGCACCATCCATGCCTCTACGACGACCGGGGCGCCCGAACGGGCTGACGAATTTCGCCGGCGACCGCGACCTCTAGAAAGCGGGGCGATACGGGCTCTTCGACACCGGCCTCCATGAATGCAGGGATAGCGCCGGCCGGCGTCGAGGTCTACAACCGTGTGCGCACACGGTTGCGGAGCCCTCGGGTCGCTCGCGGTGTCCATGCCCCTATGACGACCGAGGAGCCCGAACGCCCGGAGAAATTTCGACCCCGCCCGAGATCTTCGGAAAACCTGACCTCGCGAGCGCTTGGGATCCGGGCCACATGGACACACGTGTAGCGCCGGTCGGCCCCGAGGTCTACCGACGTGCCTAAGCGCATAAGCACGTCGGCGAAGACGCGACGTCGATGTGCCAAGGAGCTCGAGACAGCCTCCGCGCAGAGCCGCGGCCGGCCCCACCAGAGGCCGGTCGGCCTGCCGATCCCCGCCCTTACGATGCCGGGACCGGCGCGAACCCCGGTCCCTCAGATCCTCCTGCGACGGACGACGTAGGAACCCTCGTCCGGGTTCGATTGCGCCTGATGGGGGATCCACCTCACCCCCGCGAGGAGGTCGTCCAGGGACTCGTCGAGCGTCCCGGCGATCCTGACCCAGACGTCGAGGGTCGCGGCGGCCTTGCCTTCCTCGACCTGGGCGAGCCGGCGGGTCGAGACCGCCGCCCGCGAGCCCAGCTCGCCCCGGGACATCTCTGCCCGGAGGCGCGGGACGATGACGTTGCCGCCCAGCCGCTGGCGAGCCTCAAGGTCGAGGCCCCAGTTGCGGTTGTCGCGGCTCATCGCGCCGACCATCCTGCAGGTCTCATCTCCTGATGGCTCCGTTTTGACCAGGGTCGGAACCGTCAGTCCACATCCGGGGGCGTGCCTTTCGGCCGTGCTTCCCGAAGCGCGGCGATCTCGTCCAGCAGCCCGGTGTCCTCGATCACCTCGAACGTCCCCTCCCCCTCGATGATCTCGTAGGGGACCCAGTCGACCCCGGCGACCAGCTCGGATGGCCTGCGCCCGAGCGTGCCGGCAGCCGGAGGAAGAGGCCGATGCTCGGGATCGCCCCGCCGGCTTCTTCGAGCTCGATCAGGAGCTCGACCCCCATCCCGGCGCCGGCGGCGAGCTGCTCAGGGGTCAGGCCGATCTCCTCCCGGCACAGGCGGAGGTTCGCACCGAGCTGCTCCAGTAGAGGCGCCGGGTCACCGGCAGACCGACCGCTAGGCACGGGACACCTCCTCCGTCCTCGCCCCGAGCTCGTATCCGCCGCCCACCTCGACGGTCCCCGGGATCCAACGCATCCCGGTCAGGAGCTCGACCGGCTCGGTCTCAACCCCGGCCGCCAACTGCAGGACCAGGTCGAGCCGGGGGCGGCGGCCGCCTCGCTCGAGGAGGCTTATCTCGGTGCGATGGATACCGACCAGCCGTGCGAGCTCCTCCTGACTCATGGCCGCGTGCAGCCGTCGGCGGGTCAGCAGCAGGCCGAAGCGCTCGGCGGGGGTGATCACCTCTCGGCCCTCGTCCACCGGCCGGCTTCCCAGGTGACCCGCTGGCCCGCGACCGTGACCTCGTAGTGGCCAGGCGCGGAGGTCGTCTCCCACAAACGGCCTCGGTCGAGGTCCCAGGCCAGGCCTTCCAGGAGCTCGCGTGGATCGGCTTCGATTCCTCCCGCGAGGCGCAGGACCGTGTCGAGCTGTGGCATGCGCAGTCGCCGCTCCAGCAGGCTGATCTCGGTGCGGTGGAGCCCGGCGCGCAGTCCCGCGTCTACCTGCGAGAGTCCCGCCCGTCGTCGCAGTTCGACCGCGTTGCGGGCGAAGCGGTCTAGCGCCCGGGTGCTCTGGACCTCATCGAGCATCGGCCCTCCCCCTCCCCGCCCGGCCGCCAGGAGATCCCGTCGAGGATCTCGTCCGGGGTCGTATCCAGTGCGCCGATCAGCCTGATGAGGGTCCCGAGGCGCGGCTCGGTCCTGCCTCGCTCGATGCTTCCGATGTGGTTGTGATGGACGTCGGCGCGGTAGCCCAGCTCTTCCGCCGAGATGCCCGCACGTCTGCGTAGCCGCCTGAGGTTTTCGGCGAAGCGCTCGGCATGGTCGCTCATCGGCTCGTGCTCCTTCTCGGACGGAGCAGAGCCCCGGCTTCAGCGGTCATCCTGCGTCCCTCCCGATCCTGCATCGGCGAAGTGGGCGACGAAGGCGCGCAACGCATCGTGCTCGGCCATCGCCTCCTCGTAGCGCCGGGCGACTTCATCCCACTCGTTCATCGCGTCGACCCCATCCGCCAGGCCCTGCGCAACCTCGCGGGCGGCCTTGTCAGGGACGACGATCTCGCCATGCTCCAGCCAGAACGCGAGGCGGCCGAGCGCGGACACCTCCCTGATCGCGCCCTTCGGGTCACGCAGCTTGTGGAGGAGGCGAAGGTCGCCGGCCTTGCCCACCAGTGCGCCGAAGACGTTCCGACGGACGATCTCGAGCTGCGCCTCCGACATCCCATCGAGGCGGACCCGGGTGTCACGCTCGCGGCGGATCATCGGTCTTCATCTCCGCCGTCCGCGACCGGCTCGGTCTCCTCGACGGAGTCGATCAGCCGGTAGCCGATCCCCCAGCAGTTGAGGACGAACCGGCGTCCCACGGGGTCGAGTTTGCGCCGCAGCCGGCTCGCATGGCTGTCGAGGGTCCGCGCCTTCGCCGCCGGGCCGCGCAGGCCCCAGACGTCGCGGAGCAGTTCCTCCTTGGCGAAGACCCTGGTGGGGTCGGAGGCGAGGACGCGGAGCAAGGTGAATTCCTTCTTCGCCAACCGCACCTCGCGGTCGCCGACGATGACCTTGCGGCGTCCTGGATCGACCAGCAACTCTCCTACCCGTACCGGCCGGTCGAGGCGGCCATGACGGCGACGGAGTATCGCCTCGATCCGCGAGCGGAGATCGTCGTAGGTGAAGGGCTTGTCGAGGAGGTCGTCGGCGATCAGATCGGGGCCGCGGTCCTCCTGACCTTCTGCCCGTGGCCTCAGGACGAGCACCGGGAGGTAGGGGTCGATCTGCGTCCGGAGCCAATGGGCCTCGCGGATCCGACGCAGCAGGTCATGCCCGGCGCCGTCGGGGAGGCCCAGGTCGACGACCAGGAGGTCCGGGAGGTGATGGCGGCAGAGCCGCAGCGCCTCCTCTGCGCTCGCGGCCGGGAGCGGCTCGAACCGGTCCTCGGCGAGGCGCCCACAGAGGAGGTCGAGGGTCGCCTCCTCGTGCTCGCAGATGACGATCGTCGCGAGGTGCTGGGGGCCCGGTATCACCCATCACCTCCACGCCGGGGTGGCCGCACGTCGACCGGACCGGAGAGGCCGATGATCGTGAACCATCCCTTCTGGTCCCAGCGGGCCGGTCCCTCCCAGCCGACACCCTCTATCAGGTCCCTCGCATCGCCCCCGGTGCTCTCGAGGATCCTGATGCAGGTGTCGAGGCGAGGGATCCTGCCGCCGCGCTCGAGCAGGCTGATCTCGGTGTGGTGGATGCCAGACCGTCGTGCGAGATCGTCCTGGCTCATGACTGCCCGGTGGCGGATCCTCCGCAGGTTCTGTCCGATCTGCTCGGCGACGGTCATCGGGAGATCTCCTCCGAGCGCACCGCTGCCATCGTCGGAACGATCGAGGAGCCATCGATCCGAAGGAGTCCGTCGGCGACGAGGTCGCGGACGGCGCGTTCGAAGCTCTCGCGCAGCGGACCGGCGTCGCTGGCGAACAGGCTCAGCAGCAGTTCGGCTTCGGTGAGATGAGTCGGATGGAGCCAGAGCACCCGGTCCAGGGTCGCGGCCTCGGCCGCCTGATCCTGGACGTCGTTCGTCTGCCCCGGAATAGGGTTGGGCTGCATCGGAAGGTCTCCCCTTTCGGTGCCGGGCCGGGGGCTGTTAGCGCAGCGCCCCGGCCGTTTCTTGGTCTCGATTCGAAGTTAGCGGGCTTCGCCCACGCCCGCTGTCAGGCGCCGGGCGACCGAGCTGCCGGCGATCGGGCCACGTCGTCTTCTAGGGTCGACGGCAATGACTGCCACGTCGATTATTGGCCTATTGGTCGGCTCGGCCGTCCGAGGGGGGACTGCGGCTCGATTGTCACATGTCGGGGAAATGATTCAGTAGCCTCTGCCGGATGTAACGGTGTGGTGGTGGATGGACTGCGACTTTTCTGGCGGCCCTTCCTAAGAGGTTTCTAATGGGTGTGTGTTCGGAACCCGCCCATCCAACGCCGCGCCCGCCAACACCGTCACTAAGAGCGGCCTCAGCCTGATCGCGAAAACCTCCGACCAGCTACGGCGCGCAGCAGTGGTCGGCAGCCTCCGGCTCGGCATCCGGGAGGTCTACGGCGAACTCGCGTCGCTGCACTTGGTCGGCGACGCACCGGTTCTGGTCATTGCCAATCATGTCTGCGCCTGGGACGCCGAGGTCGCGATGCTGGTGACCCAAGAGCTGGGGAGGCAATTCTCACTGGCGGCGGCGCCTAGCGTGCTGGAGCGCTGGCCAATCCTGCGCCGGGTCGGGTTCTTCCCGATCGAGCGAGGCGCCAATCTGAAGACCGCACAGATCCTCCGTGCGATCGGCAAGGACCTCGACCACAACAACCGCAAGGGCATTTGGATCTTCCCCCACGGCTGCCACGTCCGCACCGGCGTCTTGGTCGAGCCTGAACGTGGCGCTCTCGCCGTAGCGCGCGCCGCGCCGCGCGCAAAGCTGGTCCCGGTCGCCCTGCACTACGAGCTGTTCGAGGGCCGCCGCCCGACCGCCTGGGTTAAGGCACTGCCGGCGGTCGAGGGGGATGCTTCGCGCTTGGCCCTCGGCGAGCTGATCGCCCGCGCCTCGAGTGCGCTCGCCGCCGATCTGCGCAATGGCGCGGACGGCTACCGACCGCTGCTCAACCCGGGCCGCCGGACCGTCCTGCTCGAGAACGTCCCCTGCGACGTGCGTCGGATTGATGCAGCGCTTGACCGCGCCGACTTGCCGCTGACCTTCGAGTCCGCCCTGAGCCTGAACGCAACCGAGCTCGAGCAGCTGCAGCCGCCCCTACTTGCGGCCGTCGGCAACTACGCCGGGCCGCTCTACCGCGACCTGTTCAAGAAAACGCTGGACGAAGCAAAGGGAGGCACGAACCCATGAGCACCACTCACCCACAGGGAGTCGCGATCCAAGATCAGGTGCGGCAGATCGTCCTCGACAGCAGCTCGATCGACGAATCGGACCTGCACGAGAAGACGCCCCTGCTCGACGTGGTCGACTCGCTCGGAGTAGCGGAGCTCTTCGCGTTTGTCGAGGAGCAGATCGGGAGACTCCTGCTCCCCGAGGAGATGAGCCGCGAGAACTTCGCGACGATGTCCGCCGTCGTCGAGCTGATCCGAACGGAGTCGGCGGACTGATGTGCGGCGTCGCCGGCATCGTCGTCCCCGACATCGACGCCGACGCTGGGCGGCGGGCGGTCGGCTCAATGCTGAGCGAACAAGGGCATCGCGGGCCCGACGAGCTCGGCATCGTCGGGTTGCGTGGGGCGGCACTAGGGGTTGCGCGATTGGCGATTGTCGACGGGGGCGGCTCCCGGCAGCCGATGATCTCTCCCGACAGGCGTTTCACGCTCTGCCTAAACGGCGAGGTGCTCAACTACCCCGAGCTGCGCCAACACCCCGCGCTGCGCGATTGGAACTTCGTCAGCGATGGCGATACCGAGGTCGCCCTCGCCCTTCTCGCACGCCTCGGGCCCTCCGCGCTACCGCTCTTCAACGGCCAGTTCGCCGGCGGGCTCTGGGACGCCGAGCGTCGGCAGCTGCTGCTCTTCCGCGACCGCTTCGGGATCCTGCCCCTCTACTACGCGGAACTGCCGGAGGGGATCGCCTTCGCTTCAACCATCCGCGCGCTAATGCGACTCGACCCGGTCGACTGCTCACTCGATCCCGCCGCCGTCTCCGACCTGTTCTGCCTCTGGGCGCCCCATCCGCCGCACACCATCTGCGCCGGCGTCCGGCAACTGCCTCCGGCCAGGTGGGCGATGGTTAGCGGCGACCGGACCGTGATCCAGGGCTACTGGGAGCCGGTCTTCGGCGGTGCAGAGCTCGGGCCGGGCGAAGCCGAGGAAGAGCTGCGGGCGGCCCTGGAGGGAGCGGTCGTCCGCAACCTGCGCGCCGACCGGACCGTCGGCACCCTGGTCAGCGGCGGCCTCGACTCGGCCGTGATAACCGCGATGGCCGCGAGCCACGGCGAGCGGTCAACCTTCTCGGTCACCTTCGAGGACGGGCTCCACGACGAGTCCCGCTACCAGCGCCAGGTTGCCGCTCAAGCGGCGACGCATCACGCGAGCGTCCTCGCCACTCCCGCGGCCCTCGCCAGCGTCCTGCCCGACGTGGTGACGCACGCCGAGGCACCCTTCCTGCGGATCACCCCCTGCGCGAGCTACCTGCTCGGCGAGCTGGTCAGTGGGGCGGGGGTCCGCGCCGTCGTCTCTGGCGAGGGCGCGGACGAGCTGCTCTGTGGCTACGACGTCTTCCGTCAGCTGGAGGCCCGAGGCGGCGAGGAGCTCGACGCCGTTCTGTCCGGAGGGACGCCCGCCGAGCGGGTCCCAGGCCGGGTCCTCTCCCTCCTGATCGAAGCCGACGACGCCCGCACCAACCGCTTCCCCGCCCAGCGGTTGCGCTGGGGGGCGGCCCGGCGGCTGCGCGGATACCTGACCGAGGAACTGCGCCAGCAGCTGGACGACCCGGTCGAGCGCCTTACCCGGTCTCTTCCGTCCGACGCGTGGTGCTGGTCGGAGCTCCGGCGCGCGCAGTACGTCGAGATGCGGACGATGCTCCCCGACTACATTCTCGGTACTCAGGGCGAGCGGATGCTGATGGCGCACTCGGTCGAGGCCCGCGTCCCCTTCCTCGACAACGAGGTCGTCGCGGTAGCGCTGCGACTCGCCGACGAGCAGAAGCTGCGCGGCACAAGCGAGAAGGACGTACTGCGGCGGATCGCCCGCGACCTGGTGCCCGCCCCGGTCTTGGCGCGCCGCAAGCAGGCCTACCGTGCCCCCGCCGCGGCGGCGCTCGGCTCCGACGCCGCCGCCGACGCGCTGGCGCTGCTCAGCCCCACGGCGCTCCGTGCGCACGGGATCTTCGAGTCGTCCAAGGTCGAGCGGCTCCTGCGCCGACTGCGCGCAGGTGACCGGCTCAGCGAAACCCAGGAGATGGCGCTAACGGGAATCGTCACCACCCAACTCTGGCTCGAGCTGGTGGCAGGGCGCCGACACGAGCGGAAGGAGATGGCAGCATGAGTCCGACCCGATGGGACAAGAGAATCAGACTGGCCGATCCGGCGGCCACCGCGGCCGAGCTGGCGCAGAAGCTGCGCGCCCGCTCGGTCGAGTGGCGACGGCGCGGCATAGTGGTCGGTGTCAGCGGCGGCGTCGATTCGGCGGTGACGCTGGCGCTCGCGGCGAAGGCACTCGGCGCCAGGCAGGTGCTCGCCGTGCTGCTTCCCGACCGCGACAGCGATCCGCTCAGCGCCGAACTGGGTGCTCTCGCGGCCTCCCGGCTAGGCATCGACGTTGCGGTCCACGAGATCACGCCGGTTCTCGCCGCCCTCGGGGCGTACGCCGACCGCGACGCGGCGGCGGCCGACGTCTTCGAGGACTACGACCCGCAACGGGACCGCATCCGCACCGAGTACCTCTCGGACCTCGACCATCGCGACGCCGTCGCCCGCTTCTGCCTGACCAGGGTGGCCGCCGACGGCGCCCAGGAAACGCGCTATATGCGCCCCAACCCCTACCTCCGGATCGTCGCCGCGACGAACCTCAAGCAGCGCACCCGGATGGCGGTGCTCTACCACGAGGCTGAGGCGCGGAACTGGCTCGTTGCCGGCACCGCGAACCGGCTGGAGGTCGAACAGGGGTTCTTCGTCAAGCACGGCGACGGCGCCGCCGACGCCTTCCCGCTGTCGGGGCTCTTCAAGTCCCAGGTCTACGAACTGGCCGCGCACCTAGAAGTGCCGGGGGAGATAGTTGCCCGCCCCCCGACGACCGACACCTACAGCGCCGACCAGACCCAGGAGCAGTTCTTCTACGGCCTGCCGGTCCGCGAGACCGACCTGATGTGGGCCGCCTACCTAGCCGGCGACTCGGTGGCCGAGATTGCGATCGAAACCGGCGTCGAGGAGGGCGTCGTGCAGCGGCTGCAGGCCGCCTTCCGCCGCCGGGTCGAGCTCGCCGACCACCTGCGCGAAGCACCGATCTCGCCTTCGGTGGCGAGCTGAAGGGAGAGCGATGCCCAACCCGTCGATCCGCATCCTGTTCCTCCACCACTCGGTGGGTCGCTACCTGATCCGCGACGGCGAGCTCCGCCGGCGACTCTCAGCCCTGCGGGTCGACGACCGACCCCTCGTACTTTGGGACCACGACTACAATCAACGGGGTATTCATGATGGCGAGGGACGGCCACTGGGACGAGCCTTCCCCCTGCCCGGCGACGACACCGACCCGCCCGGGCTGCTCAATCTCTTCGCCGGAGAGGACGAAGCCGCTCGACTGGCCCGCCGTCAGGCGCTCGACTTCGAGGTGGTGATGCTCAAGTCCTGCTATCCGAACTCGGCGATCAGGAGCGAGACCGAGCTCGCTCGCATCAAGGAGGTCTATCGGCGCCTGCTGACGGCCCTCGCCGACCATCCCGACAACCAGTTTCTGCTGCTCACCTCTCCGCCCCTCGTCCCGCTGCGAACCAACCGCAGGCAAAGCCGCTGTGCCAGGAGGCTGTCCATCTGGCTCGTCCGCGGCGTCGATCTGCCGCCCAACGTCGCGGTCTTCGATCTCTTTGACAGGCTGGCGATCCCCGAGCGGACAGGGGCCAGGGCCGATCGGCTGCGGAAGCGCTACCGCCGGCGACTGCCGGTCGATTCGCATCCCAACGTCCGCGCCGGCGAGGAGGTCGCTGCGGACCTTCTCGCCGCGATCGCGGGTGCCGCGGCCCGCTCGCGTTGGACGGTGAGGACCGGTGACTGAGCTGCTCGCTTGCGACGCTTTTCTCGCCGCCGCCGATCCGGAGTCGGCAGTGGTAGATGGCGACCACTGCCGCTATGGCGAGTTGCGGGAGCGGGTCGCCGCAATCGCCTCGGCGCTCCGCGCCGAGGTTCCGCAGGGCTCATTCGTACTGCTGGCGATGTCGCCGAGCGTCGATTCGATCGCGGCCTACCTGGCGGTCATGCGCGCGGGCCTCGTCGCTGTCCCGGTAGGGCCGACGAGCGCGAGGGGATCGATCGCGCGGATCCTCAAGGAGGCCGAGCCACAGATTCGGATCGGCGACTTCGGCTCCCTCACGCCGCGGCTCGCGTCGGTTCCCCCGTGGCCCGCCGGCGAGACGGGCCAGCCACGGCCAGTTGGGTGGCCCCCGCCAGCGGCGGATTCGCCAGCCCTCGTCCTCTACACGTCGGGCACCACCGCGGCACCGAAGGGCGTCGTCCTCAGTCACCGAAACCTGGCGGCGAACACCGCCTCGATCCTCGCCGCCGTGCCCCTTCGTCGCAATGACGTCGTCGCCCTCGTGCTTCCGCTCCACCACTCCTACGGGCTCTCCGTCCTGCACACGACGCTCGCGGCCGGCGCGCGACTGGCGCCGGTCGACTTCTCCATCCCTGCCGATGCAGTCGGCCGGCTCGCCGCCGTCGGTGCCACCGTACTTCCCGGCGTCCCCTTCCACTTCGAGTCGCTGCTCGGACGGGTAGCGAGTTTCGACCAGGCCGCGCTGCCACGGCTGCGCAGCGCGATGGTCGCCGGCGGCGCGATGCCGGTCGAGCTCGCCGAGACGTTCGGTGCCCGCTTTCCGGCGGCCGAGCTGCACATCATGTACGGCCAGACTGAGGCGACCGCCCGGCTCAGCTCGCTGCCGCCCGCCGAGCTCCGCACCCGACCCGGCTCGATCGGCCGCGGCATCCCCGGAGTCGAGCTTTCGGTCCTCGATCGCAGCGGCACCGAGGCCGCGCCCGGCGAGGTCGGCGAGGTCTACGCGCGGGGCGACAACGTGATGCGCGGCTACCTCGGCGACGAAGCGGCCAGCGTCGAGGTGCTCACGCCGCACGGCCTGCGGACCCGCGATCTCGGATGGGTCGACGAGGACGGCTACGTGTACTTGGCTGGCCGCCGCGGCGATTTCGTCAAGGTCCGCGGCCACCGGATCAGCCTGCCCGCGGTCGAGGCCCAGATCGAGTCCTGCCCGGACGTCCTTGAGGCGGTGGCGCGCGGGGTTCAGGGCGAGGCAGGCGGGGAAGTAATCGTCGCCGAGGTTGCGATGAACCCGTCGTCGCCGGAGGCGGCGCTCGCCGACCTCCGCGCGCACCTGCGAACGCTGCTCAAGCCGGTCGAACGGCCCGCCGCGATCAGTCTCGTCGAGTCGGTGCCGCGCACCGCGAGCGGCAAGAAGATTCGCTGGCGCAAATGAAGGATTGCGACTTTTTCGAAGAGGCCCCGAAGATGCGCATAGCGTTGCGCGCATGGGAGCAGAGGCGTCACCACAAACAGATCCGGATCCAGAGGAGAACGGCGGCGATTCGGGAAACGGCAGCCTGCCCACTGGCCCCTGGGGCGAGGGCGGCTACGATGCCCGCCTCGCCCTGGACGCACTACCGAACGTGAGGGACTTCGTCAGAAGCAAAGTCCCAGAGTTGAGCAGGCGGACCTGCGAGGAGATCGCCCACTACATCGTCATGGGCCTGAGCAGCACCAGTCCGGAGGGGCCTGGGAAGCTCGCGGAGGTCAACCTCGGAAACGAGGAGGAGGAAAACGGCAAACGCGTCTACAACCTCCTGAGCCGCAGCGAGTGGTCCTGGAAGGTAGTCCGGGAAAAAGCCGTCCGCGCGACCGTGTCCCATTCGAACGTCGCGCTGCCCGAGGGAATCGTCATCAGTTGGACGTTCACCGACTACGAGGACCCAGGTGCGGTGATCGTCGCGGCGCACGCGTTCAACCCGAAGCGGCGTGCGCTCGTCGCCGTTCAACGGGCCGTGCCGACCGACGAGGACGTCCTCGGCCTGCCCGAGGCAATTCAGGAGCTGGTGATGGAGATCGCAGCCCTTCAGGCACGACTCGCCACCCCCGTTCCGGTACTCGTCGAAGCCCCCTCGATCGGCAGCCTGGCGCTGCTCGAGCTCGCCGAATCGAACCTCGACTACCTGGTGGAGCTGAGGCCCGGCTGGTCCGAGGGCGGAATAATCCCGGCCGACACCGGCGACCAGAGAAGCTTCTCGAATGCGGGCGCCTCGGTCGGCGCGCTGTTCCCGGACGGCTGGCAGACCGGCGCCACGCAATCAGTCCCGGTCCGCCTCGCCGCGGAGTCGGTGGACATCCCCGCCCTGGCCCTCATGGCCGGCCCTCCCGGCGCCCGCCGGACCTACCTCGCCGGCGCTCGCGACAGGTTGAGGGAAGGCCAGCATCAGGCCCGCACGCGCCGAATGCGCGAGGACTGGGCGACCAAGTGGTGTCAGTACCAACTCGCTGGGGCGACCGACCACTATGGCTTCGGGAAGTTCCGCAACAAGAACGACGACCACTTCCACAAACACTTCACCCTCGTCGCCGTCCGCGACGCCTATCTCGTCTCTGGAGGGCGTTCGTAGCGGCGTCCTCGATATGTCAGAGGAGCGAACAAAGATGAACGATTCAACACCCGAAAAGGATTCGATGCCCGATATGCCGCTGAGTCCGCTCGCCAAAGCCCGTGCGGTTCTGAATAGGAGCCCCGAGGAGCGCTGGAGTAGAGAGCTCTCCAGCAGCGACCCGATGCGCGAGGCCGGCGCGGCGCTGGCCCTGGGGCGCCTCGCCGCCGCAAAAGGCGACCTCGAGGAGGCGGTCAGGCTGCTTGGCCGCGCCGCAAGCTCCGAGGAGCCGACCGTGACCCCACGCGCCCTAGTGCAGATGGTCCCAGCCCTCGAAGCGCTCGGCCGCAGCACTGATGCCGACCGGGCGCTGCACAACGCTGAGGCCAGCAGCGACCCCGAGCACGCGCCGGACGTGATCCTCGACGTCTCCGCGATCCTCGTTCGCCGAGGCCGCTCCGGGCGCGCAGTCCGGGTGCTCGAGTCGGTGGTGAAAGCGTGGCCTGACAAGGATCGGGCAACCGACGACGGCACGGGTCTGGTTCGCGCGATCGCGGCGCTGCGCCTGGGCAACCTGCTGGCCGAACGGGGTGATACGCCTGCCGCCATCCCGCACTGGAGGCTCGCGATGCGGGCCAACTTCCCGGCCGTGACCCCGCAGGCGGCGCTGCGCCTCGCCGACGCCTCGGTCGTCGAGCACCAAAACGGCGGCACCCGACCGCCCGCGGAAATCGAGGAGCTATATCGGGTGGCGATCGATTTCGACCACCCGAGCGCCAGCCCGGAGGCGGCGCTGAAACTGGCGGACTTCTTCCTCACCAAGAAGCAGGCGCAGCTGGCGATCAATGAGTACGACCTTCTGCTCGAGCTCGGTGGTGACATCGCCCGGCGCGCCGAAAGCGGCCTGGAACTGGCCCGACGCGAGCCACAGAGAGTCGAGAAGGTGATCCAGTTCGCCCGCAGCAGGACGAGCAAGGTCATCGCCGGGCCGAAGGGGGTCGGAGCACGGCGCGTGCCGACTCTGGTCGTGGGGGCAGGCACGGGAGGCATGTACCTGATGCGTGACCTCGGCGATCCCTACGAGGTCGTCGGCTGGATCGACGACGGCCACGAAAAGGACACGGAAATCAACAACGTCAGGGTCCTCGGGAAGATCGACGATCTGCCCCGAGTCTTGGCGACCCGCAAAAGCACCAAGGCAGTCTTCATCGCGATCCCGACGATGTCGGGCGCCCAGCGGCGCAAGGTCGTCGAGGCCGTACTCGGTTCCGATCCGCAAATCGAGCTGAAAAACCTGCCGAGCATGTTCGAGCTTCGGCGCGACCGCAACATCTTCCGGCAGCTGCGCGCCGTCAGGGTCGAGGAGACGATCGGCGCGCAATCGATGCACATTGATCGCGAGGCCGGGGCGATCGTGCGCGGCGGGAGCGTGATGATCACCTCTGCCGGATCCACGATCGGGTCAGAGTTGAGTCGTCAGGTCGCCCACGCCCGCGCTCGATACCTATCGCTGATCGATTCGTCGACTACGGCATTGAGGCTCGTGCTCGGCGACCTCCAACGGCATCGCGACTACAAGCGCGCTCATGGCGTGCTCGCCTCGTTCGATCACTCCGACACTATGCTCAAAGCCCTCAAGATGCATAGCCCGGAAGTGGTCTTCCACGTCGGCGGGCACGCCCACGCGCCGATCGTAGAGGACCATCCACTGGAGGCGATGCGGACCGAGTTCCTCGGCAGTTGGAACTTCGCCCGCCTTTGCGGCCAGATCGGCGTCAAAAGGTTCGTCTTCATCAGCAACGACGCCGCTGCCGAGCCGCGCGGTGTTTTCAGCGCCTGCAAGGCCTTAACCGAGAGGGCGGTGGCCCACGTCGCCGCGGAATTCCCCGAAACCGACTTCGTCACCGTACGACCCGGTAGCGTGTATCGATCGCCGGGATCGGTGGTCGAGATATTCGAGCAGCAGATCGGCGACGGGGGGCCGGTCACGCTTACCACCGATGACGCGAAGAGACGGTTCATGCGGGTGGAGCTGGCGACGCAGCTGCTGCTGAGAACTGCATGCGCAGCAGAGAGCGGAAGCCTCTACGCACTGTATGGCAAGGAAGAGGTGGCGATACGCGATCTCGCCGAGTGGATGATTCGCATGAACGGAGACCAGCTCGAGAAGATCGGCATCGACATCGTCGGTCGACGCGACCATGAGAGCCGCCTGGATGCTCCGGCCGGCCCGCGCGAAGTGGAAGTCTCCTCCGACATCGGGGAGGAGGTAGTCGAGATCGAACTTGAGCAATACCCACCCGATGTCGTCCAGATGACCCTTGAGACTGTCAAGAAGGCAATCGACTCCGACGACTCGGTGGAACTGCGGAACCTGATCGGCGAAGGAGTCGCGACGCTCCTCGACGACGAACGGGCGCGGTGCGCAAACTTGATCATGGCGCCCTGATCAGCCTCCCGGTGCCTCGCTCCGGATCGCCTCGCAGACTCGGTCTAGTTCCTCGTCGGATATACCTAACGACGAGGGAAGGCTCAGCCCGGTTGCGGCAAGCCGGTCGGCGACAGGGCATTCCACTGCCTGCTCTCCCGCGTAGACACCTGCCGCGTGCAGCGGGGTGAAGATCGGTCGCGTCTCCACCCGGTGCCGGTCCTCGAGCAAATCCATCAGCCTGCGAGCGCTGCATCCGTAGGACGCAGCATCGACGTGAACGGTGAACAGCCAATTGGTCTCCGTTGCCTGCGGCGCGCAACGGGTGAAGCTAAGGCCGGGCACGTCGACGAGCGCCGCTCGGTAGGAACAGGCCATGCGACGCTTGCGCTCGATGATCTCGTCGAGCCGCCCGAACTGGGCGAGCCCAAGAGCCGCCTGCGCGGACGGGAGGCGGTAGTTGAAGCCGACCGCATCGTGGACGTAGTACCTAGGGTCCGCCTTCGCCTGGTTGGCAAGTCGCTGCGCTGTCTTGATCCTGCCGCGGTCGTTCGAGAGCAGCATCCCACCGCCAGCGGAGGTGACGATCTTATTCGCGTTGAAGCTGAGGCAGGTGATGTCGGCGTGGGCACCAGCCTCCTCGCCGCGGAGAGTCGCGCCGAGGGCCTGGGCGGCGTCCTCGACCACCGGTATCCCCATGGGTCTCACCCTTTCGGCAAGCGCCCCGACGTCGGAAAGGTGTCCTAGCAGGTCGACCACGACGATCGCTCCGATCCGCTCGCCCTTCGCGGTGCGAGCGTTTCCCTCCGCGTCGAGTTCACACTCATGCTCAAGCCAGGCGAGCAAACGGGGAACATCGAGCTGCATGTAGTTGGGCTCGGAGTCGAAGAACCGGGGCGCGGCGCCGATGTAGCTAGCCGCATGCGCGGGGGCAACGAAGGTAAGACTCGGCATCAACACCAAGTCGCCCGGTTTTACGCCCACCGCGAGCAGTGCCAAGTGGAGCGCGGCGGTGCCGCTGATGACGGCGAGTGCATGGCCTAGCTCTAACCTCGAGGCGACCGCGCGCTCGAACTTTTCCGAGGTCGGTCCGTAGGCGATTTGCGATCCCTCCAGCACGGAGACGACCTGTTTGCGATCTTCGCTGGTGATTTCGGGTGCGGCAAGCCGCACCATTTCGTTTGTCGCCGCCTCTTCGATCGAAACTCCTCCATCCTTGAGCGGTAGCTGATTAGTCGAGCAACATATTCGTTTCGAACATCCAGCTCCGATCGGAGGTCCGAGTGAGCGCCAGCAACGACGCGTGGCGCCGGGGCCATCTGCGAGACGATCTAGACAAAAGGACCCCAACGTTGAGCCTGAGAAGGGCCGTTGTGTAGACGCCGAAGAGGCCGGATGTAGGCCCGGCCACTAACTGCCGCTCCTCGCCTGTGCCGCTAAGCGCAAGGGAGACAACAGAACCTTATGAGCCCTGGCGTGCGGTCTCGGCGGCTGGCATCCCGCAGAAGCGCATGAAGTCACACTCTTCGCAGCGACTGTGCAACCTGTCGTCGCGCGGTTTGCGCGTGGGTCCCGACTCGAACGTTCGTTCCTTTATCGATCGGGCGGTGCCGGCGACGACGTGGCGTGCCTCCGCCAACGCATCGTCGTCGAGGGGGACCTTGAGCTCGCGACGGTCCGGGTCAGCCTCGCCGAGATACCGCACCAAACCTTGTTCGGGCTCGTACTCGAGCTCCTTCTTCGCGGCGACGCCGTAGAGGCTGATCTGCAGCTGCATCTCCTCGCGGTCGAGTTTCGAGCTGACGTCTGACTCGGGTTCACCGGACTTGAAGTCGACCAAGGTCACGGTCGGAGGGTCATCGTGTCTGACCAGATCGATCGCTCCGGAGATCAGCACCTGCTCCTCCTCGATCAGCGTCTCGAACTCCCGCTCAGGCTCGAATTCGAGCTCGGCCAACTCGGTGGCGTAGTTCAGGACGTAGTCGGAGACGATCTCAAGGCCGCGGTTCTGCATACGTTCGAGCGGCTCTCCGGTCGTGTAACGGAGGTAGAACAGACCGGCGTCAACAAGTTTCTCGAGCTCGGGGCGTAGCTGTCCGGAATCGTTAATTGCGATCTCCGACCAACGCGCCGGTTCGGAGTGAATCGCGCGCAGCAGGTTGTGGACGCCGCGCCCATAGCCAAAGGCCTGGTCGATCGTCGGTGCAAACCCCAGCACCTTGCGCAGATAGAAGTCGTGTGGACACTCAAGGTAGTAGCGCAGATCGGAGAACGTGCTGACGAGTCGGTTCTCGCGCTTGGGGGCGGCCTCGACCAACCGGACCGGACCGATTGCGAGATCCATGTCGAAGGTCTCGCCTCCGACCTCCTCGATCAAACCTTGGACGGCTTTGAAAAAAGGCGACGACTTCCCTGAGCAGGTGACTGCCAGGAACCGCTCTGCACGGGTCAGGGCGACGTACATGAGCCGCCGCTCGTTGTCGAGGTTCTCGTTGTCGGCGAGTTCGGCCGGGTCAATTTTGTCAAAAACCGGCGACTCAAAGGGCAGACTCTCGACCCGTTTGGCAAAGGAACTCGGGAAGCGTCGCGAACAGACGTCGGCGAGGAAGACGGCTGCGTACTCTGCCCCCTTCACCGAGTGCACCGTGCTGATCGTCACGGCTTCGGGCTGCTCAAGGAGCGGCGCCTCTTCCAGGCGGGCCTGCTGAGGGGCCCAGTTCCCGAGCGCGACGACCTGATAGGTGAAGTCTGAGGGCGAGGTCCATCCCGGCGTCTCCATGCTCTGGACCAAGGCACTCAGTGCTCCGAGGTGGAACATGGCAGTGTCGCCGCGAGGACCGCTCCCGTCCCAGGCATGAACTCCTGCCTCGGAGAGGATCAGGTGAAAGATTTCCTGGGGGAAGACCCGCCGAACCTTGCCGGTTCTAGCTAGGAATGCGCGCAGGTCGGGCGTTGCCAACATCTCTCTCTCGGCCTTGGAGGCGCCGATCTCCTTCTCGATGCGCGCCCGGAAGAGCCTCGCCGCCAGCATCAGACGGTAGGCGACGTCGTCCACGACAAGGAGGCCGTCGGACGCAAGTGCGGCTGCGGCGGCACGTAACACCGCCTCCGGTATCGGCTCGCAGTCGAGGACCTGGGTGATCCGCCCCGGGAGGGAACGCGGATCTTTGGAGTTGCCGTAGAACTTCTCGATTCCGGCCATCACTGCGAGGGCCGCCATGACGAAAAGGATCTCGGGCTGCGAGAAGAGGTCGCCGCCGGTGAACACCGCCGGGATCCCCTTGGCCTGGAGCGCCCTCATGTAGGTGCGGGCATCGGTCCCCGAACGGATGAGGATTGCGACGTCGGCGAAGGTCAGCCCCCTCTCCTCCCCCGCGGCGACGTCCATCGCGGCACCGAGACCTGCCTGAGGATCGGCGAGAGTGAGGATCTTCTCGGCGATCCAATCCGCCTCGTCAGTGCGCTCCTCGAAAGCCAGCGCGGCGATATGACCGTCGGCCTCGTCCTCGCGGGAGGTCCGCCCGTGCTCCATGTCGGGGCTGCTCATAGACTGGACTGCGCCGATCGAGGCAGCCCAGCGGTTGGCGATCTCGATGATCCGAGGGGTCGAGCGGAAGTTGTGGGTCAACTCGATGACCTCGCCGTAGGGCTCAGCGCTCAGCTCTTCGAAGATGTCAGCCATGATCTCGACCCGACCGCCGCGCCACGCAAAGATCGCCTGGCGGTGATCTCCGACACAGGTCAGGTGTCCGGTCTCACCGAGGATCGCCGCTATGACCCGGCTCTGCACCTGGTTGATGTCCTGCACCTCATCGACGACTAGGTGTGAGGTTCGCTCCCGCAGCGCTTCGATCAATCCCTCGTCGCGACGAAGCAGCCGCAGGAGCTCCGACTGGGAAGTGCTGTGGTCGAGGAAACGGCGACAACGCTCGAAGGCGTAGAGCCGACCGGCGGCAAGCTCGAAAGCCTCGGCCACATCACCGACACCGACGTCGGTTTTCATCTCGGCGCCATGACACCAATCACGCTCATCTCCAAGACGCGCCGGAGGCGTCGGCGTCGGCAGTACGACCTCGAGCTCGTCGTACTCGTTCAGGAGGTCATACGCTTTCAGAAAGCGACTGATCGTCGCGAACTGACCGACTTTTTTGCCACTCTCGGCGCTCATCGCCGATTGCAATTTCGGGAGACCCAGGGTGCCGTGATAGCCGCGCTGAACGAGCGCCACTCGCGCCCCCTCCTCGAGCACATCGAGGTTGTGGTACTCGTCCGAGGCCAGGTCGCGGAGCATTTTCACGCAGAAGCCGTGGATGGTCCCGACGTACATGTCCCCGAGCGTCACGTCCTCTCCGACCGGAGTCACCCGCTCGACGAACTGTCGGATTCGAAACTGCATCTCCTCCGCCGCGCGGCGAGTGAAAGTGAAGGCGACAATCCGGCTCTTCGGCACACCATCGACGGCGACCCACCATGCAATGCGTCGAGCCATGACGTCCGTCTTGCCCGATCCCGCTCCGGCCACGACCATCAACTTGCGCTGCGGTGACTGAACGGCCTCGGCCTGACTGGCCGTAAGACCGTCGAGCAAGATTGACGCGGGATTGGTCACAGTTCAATCGGCAGCCGGGAAAAGGTGCGAATCCTTCAAGGTCAACCCCGCAGCGAAGGGAGACTCCTCTTGAACGGCTGATCTTACTCAACCAATCAGGTGTCGTGGGACATTTTCCAATATGACCGGGGCACTAGCCCTGGCGCGGGTCGAACTTCGACTACCACGCGGCCCACATGGCCAAGCTCGAGCTTGAGCGAACTGTGGGGCGGGACCGTCCGGGCGCCGATCGCCATATGCCAGTGGTCGGCGGGGTCGCGCGCCAAGGCCTGCTTCTTGTGGTGGCCCGTGGGGCTCACCGACCATCAGTCCGATTAGAAGAGGAATGATGCCTGCTGCGCACGCCACTCAGCTATCGCTGAGGCGGGCTCTCATCCTCATCGTGGCGACCGAGCGCCTGCCGGTAACGCTCCACGTAGCGACGCACCGACATCGGCAAGAACTGAGCCTCTCCGGGCGGAAGATGCTTGGCTCTCCGGATGCCCTGCAAGTTGGCGAGGATGATCGACCGCAGCTCGGTATCGAGTTGACGACCCAATGCCTTACACATCTCGTGCGCGTTGAAGACGACGGCCGGGATGATCTTCACGAGCATCTTCCGCGACATGAAGTTGTGGTCGCGGTCCGCCGAGAGGCCGGTGCGATCGAGGGCGCCGACGATCAGCCGCACGTTCCGCTCGACCCGTTCGCTCGCCTGCTCGCGGCCCATGGCCCGGAGCGACTCCATGAACTCGTAGCGGGGCGCCACGGGCGCCGGATCGCCGCCGGTGTGACCGATGTAGAAGGAGACGTAGTCGGCATGCCCGCACATGAAGACGTAGTTCTCGTCCTCCAGGTCGGAGAACTGCGTCAGCCATGGCGGCTGGGGGAGGACGTTCGACTGATAGTCCTCTTCTTCGCGCCCCTGCTTCTTGCGGAAGAACTCGACCCAGGCGGCAGCGTCGTGATCCTCGGGGCCACGGTAGTAGTACTCGGTCAGTGAGTGGAAGGGCCGCATCACCTGGAAGGTGACGAAGTGCTGGCCCGGGCCGAGCCGGTCGTTCAGCGTCGACAGGAGCAGGCTCATCGCCTCGTTGTCGGCAATGTGCGCGGCCCGGGTCAGGTCCCAGCCTGCGTCGATCGGCTCGCCACGGGTGATCACAGAGCCGCGTGAGATGTACCAGTTGAGAACGGTGGCGAAGAGCTGGGCCTGAGTGGTCTTCACCGCCCCCGCGAAGACAACCGGGGCTGGCGCCGAGCGGACTCGGTCGAGGATGTCGCGGCTCAGGGAGATTCCCTCACGGACCATGTCTCCGTAGGCGTTATCTCGGCTGTAGTGCCCGTACTCGCGCTCCTGCGGGGTGATCGTGCCGTCGCGGAAGTGCACCCGGGGTTTCGGCAGGGTGGCCCCCGTCCCGATCGCCCGCGCGTCTCCGGAGAAGACCGCCTTGTCGGCACGCCACTGGACGACGTCGGTGGCGCACTTGGCCATGTGTTCGTATTCGGACTCCGAGAGATACCGGTACATGAAGTGGGCCATCACCATCCCGCGATTCGACTTGTCGTCGATCGCGCTGCGGCTCATCGGCACCGAGTAATAGGGCCGCTCGCCCTGCGCCAGGCGCTGGGAGGCGCCTGGCTGGACGTAGGCGACGCTGTTGTTGAAGGTCACAATCTGGCTGCCGACATCGTCGATGAATCCCTGGGCCGTATTGATCTGAAGGACGCTGGCGTAGGTGCTGCCGTCGGTGCCGGCCACAGCAGTCCGGTTCCATTCCTCCCGATCACGCACCCCGTTGACGTCGATCAGCTCGATCACACGCTCGCCGAAGACGCGCTCGGATATCTCGGCGCGGAGCAGCGCCTCATCGACACGGACCCACGGCGGCCCGGGCCTCGTCATCGTATGGGGGGCGACGAGCTCATAGGGCGCGTCGAGGGCCCGACGCGAGATCCCGAGCATCCGGTAGGCCAGGCGATGGAACTCCTTGAGCTGCCCCCTAACGCGCCCCTCGAGCTCTGGGTCGCGGAGCTCGGCGGAGGCCAACATCTCGACGTCTGCCTCGAGTTCGCGCGCCCGATCAAGCAGCAGGCCGATCATCAGTTCCCTGGGATCCTCCTCTAGCAATGCCTCGGCGGCGCGGACCAGGGTGTCCTTGCGGCGCTCATCAAAGTACTCCCGGGCGTCGATCACCCTCGCAATCGCGTCGGTGGGCTCGAGCTCCTCCATAAGGGCGTAGACGTCGTCGAGGCTGAGAGCCGTCTCGGGGTGGAGGTAGGGGGCGACAACGAACCGCCGCTCGCCGTCGTCGGCGGCCGCCTCTTCGAGCCGGCCGGTCGCCTGCATGCGGGCGAGGAGCTTGTAGTAGGCCTGGATCGTGACCTCGTCTCCCAGCTGCTCGCCGACGCCCGTGTAGATGTCCTTGACGCTGGCGCCGCCCTCGCCAGCAGCCCGCACGAACTCGAGGATCGTGCGTTCGCGCTCGTCGACCGAGATGCGACGCGCGGGGACGCTCACGACTTCTCCGTCGGCGAGGTGAACGCCCGCTTCTCGGCCCAACCATGCGCGGCGAGGTCTCCGAATATGTCCGGCGTCGCGCCGCCGTGGGTGGTCTTTCGCTCTCGCACCTGCAGCAGCGTGGCATGCCGCACGGTCTCGAAGGCGCCCGTCAGAACGCAGACGCCCTGCGGCAGCTTCGGCAGCGACCGGACCAGATCCTGGGAGGCGTCGGAGAACACGCCTTTCAAGGCGTCGAGCTGGTCGGGCTCGATCGCGTGCAGGAAGCGGGTCAGCAGGCGCTTGAGGATCGAGCGGTCGACGTCGGAGGGACTCTGGGTGGTCAGGATCAGGCCGAGCCGATAGTGACGACCGACGCGGGCGATCTCCCGAAGCACCTGCGTGGTCACCGCTGAGTCGTCGGAGGGGGCGACGAGGTGGAACTCGTCGATGCTCAGGACCGTGAAGGGGATCGCCCGCTGCCGGGCGAGCTGCTGCAGATCGCGCGCAACCGAGGCGCAGATCAGCCGCAGCTCGCCGATCGGCATCCCCGTGCAGTCGATGTTGATCACTGCCCCCGGGACGAGCTCCGCGGACCAGTCGAACGGCTCGCCCAGGAACGGCAGGCGCTCGAGGCTCCGGGTCCGGAGCTTGGTCGGCTCGACCGTGCGCCGGTCGGGCTGCCGATCGGGGCCTTTCCCAGTCGTCATCTCGAGCGTGAACGCGCAGTCCTCGATCTGGCCGACAAGGTCCTCGACGCCGAAGTGCTTGCGCTTCCCGTTCGCGACCTCCCGGAGGAGGACTTCATGGGAGAAGCGGAGGAGGGTCTCCATGTTCGTCCCACGGTTGATCGAGGGGACCGCATCGACGACGTCGGCCGGGGAGAGCGCCGAGAGCGGGAGGGTGAAGCCAGCCTCGCCCGGGACCAGGTTTCGGCCGCCAAGCTCCCCCGTCGCTTGCCTCATCTCGCCGTTGACGTCGATGTTCACCTGCGGGACGCCCCAGGAGTGGAGCTCCTCGGCGAGGACGCCGCGGGTGTAGCTCTTGCCGGAGCCGATCCCCCCGCCGATGAAGATGTGGCGCTGAACGACCTCCTTCGCCGGGACGACCGGGACGTCCACGGCCCCGTAGACAGTCCCCATGTCGAGCCCTTCCTCGGGCACCTCGCACAAGCCGAGCGCGGCCACCGTCAGCTCGGGACCGGCCTCGAAGACGCGGGCCCCTGCGAGCGGCATCGTCGAGATCGCCCGGATGTGGTCGAGCCTGCCGTCGTCGCCCAGAATCGCCTCCTCAAGCGGCTCGGCCTGGGCGAGGCGATAAATGACCGTCGAGGCTCCCTCGGTCGCGTAGGACGTCCCGAACGGGAGAGCCTCGCGGAGGGTCGAGGAGGCGGCGTCCTCGTGCGGGTTGAACTCGCGGACGTCTTCGACCCTGGCGAGCAGGAAGACGTCCTGGCCGTATTCGGCCCGGGCCTCGATGGCGACGAAGCGGCCCGGCGCGCTGAAGCGGCCCGGGTCCATCCGGAACCGGACGGAGAAGAACGAAGGGGACGCCTCGTCACTGATTACGCGGCCGATCGCCAGTCGGCCACCGGCCGCGGGGTCCTCATCGGTCGCATCGAGGCCGATCGTCTCGACATCGGCCGGTTGTGAGGCGTCGTCGTTTGCCTGCGGACCCTGATCGGGGAATGCATCTGCCATTTGGCGTCTCCTCGCTTGATTAACCCGTTGCCGGTTAGAGGTTAACGCCGCCCTTCGGACGGATTAAAATTCGTCTGCGCTGCAAACGTTGGAGTTACTAATCCAAAGCTCCGACCGAGTCCAATTGGGACGCGAGGTGGCGGCCGATCGACTCGGCGAGGGGAAGCGGGAACGCGTTGCCAACCAGACGCTCCTGCAGCGCGCCGTGGCCTACGAAGGAGAAGTCGTCCTCGATTCCCTGCAGGCGGGCGGCCTCGCGGACAGTGATCGTCCGCGACTCGAGCGGATGCGTGAAGCGGCCGCACCCCGCGTTGTGGAAGTTGGTGGTGATCGTCCGCGAAAGGCCCCGCCGGTGCAGCCTGGCGTAAGCCTGGCTGTAGTAGCGACGCTCGGTCTTCAGCCTGTCCCCCTCAGGGATCGACGCCAGTCGGGCCACCGTCTCCTCGGCGTGGCCCCAGGCCTCGTGGTTCGCGGGGTCGCGCTCCCCCGCCCCCAAGGCGATCGCGTATTCGCTGGGGGTCGCGACCGGGACCCCTCGGCCCGGGTCCAACGAAGGCAGATCGCCGATTGCATCCCATACCGTGATTAGGTTCCGGAGGAGGTCCGGTCGGGGCGGGAGCCCGTCGGCTGGGTCGTAGCGTTCCTCATGCCTCGCTCCGATCTGCGGGCTCGCGCCCAAGGTCTTGGCGAGATTCGCCGCCGTCGGCGTAACGAGGTCGCCGAGGCCGTAGGCGAACACCTCGGCGCTTCCCAGGTGACTGGCCGGGGGAAGCGTCGGCTCGACGCCGAGCTCACGGTCGATGCCGATCACCACCGCCCGTTCCCGCGTCTGTGGCAGGCCGTGAAGTGCCGCGTTCACGATCCCGGCTTTGATCGCGAAACGCCCTTCAAGCGCCTCTTCCTGTGCCCGGAGCTCCTCCCTACGAAGAATTGCTGGCACGTTCTCCATGACGAAGAACCGCGGAGTCAGCCTCCGAACTACATCGAAGAACGAGGCGAGGAGCCTGTTGCGCTCATCATCACCTCGTCGACGGCCAGCGGCGGAAAAACCTTGGCACGGCGGGCATCCGACAACTCCTGAGATCTCACGACCGTCGGCACACTCCAACAGCTGGGCGATCTCCAGCTCGGCGACGTCTGCGGCAAGATAATCGACGTGAGAATGGTTGCGCTCCCAGTTGCGTCGGGCGTCGAGATCGATGTCGACGAGCGCTAGAGGCTCGAAGCGATTCGTCCGCTCGAATCCACGCGCCACACAGCCGATCCCGGCGAAGAGATCGACGAAGCCGGCCTTTACCGCGGTATTGGCCTCGGAGTTGCCATCGGGCCGCGGCGAGACGGTTGGATTGTCACGCTCAAGAACCATTGGTGCCATGCGCCCATAGTCAAGCGGAGCTGGCACCAACCCGCGAGGCAGAGGAGATTGCTGGTGGCTTCCTCGCGAAAATGGCCAGCCATTTCACGGCCTCAAGAAAGCCGTGGGCGAGCGCCTCAAACCCGGCGGCTGATCACCTGGCACTTTTCGGCCCTGGTGCCAGAAACGACCACATATCGCCGCATAAAGGCACCAATCGCGATTTCGGTGACCTACGCGATCGTCGCAAAGTTGCTGCAAATCCAGGTATTTTTGGAATCTCAGAAGAGTCTGAGCGCCAATCGCACCCAGGAGGTCGGCGGTTCGAATCCGCCTAGCTCCATCGCCTCGAAGCCCCTGCAAACGGGGCAAGTCGGATTCCGGGGAGCGCTTCGAACCGGCCGCTGATTCCCCTTCACTTTCGGCACTAGCGCCCAAAGTGCATCGGATATGCGGGGGTGTGCGCGGATGTCGGCGGATTACGACTGGCTTCGTCGGCGGGGCCAGAGCTATGAGGAGAAATTCAAGCAACTTGGAAGGCACCGGCAAAGCACAGGTCACGGCCGTCTGCCTGGGAAGCTGATCCAAAGAAGGTGGAGGTGGGTCCTCGACCACATCCGGCCGAGGACCCAGGACGTCAGGAGCCCTTGCCGATGGCGGCAGTCGGCATGGTCGGCTGCTTGCCGTTGATCTGAAGCACGTTCCCCCCCTTGCCCTCGCGGGTTATGGAGGTCCTAGATCGAGAGCCCGCCGTCGACTGAGACGGTCGTGCCGGTGGTCACGGCGCCGGCGGGACCGCAGAAGAAGACGATCGTGGCGGCGATCTCGGCGGGGTCGATGAGGCGCTCGATCGGCTGTTGGGCGGCGAAGGCGGGGGCGCCGTCGAGGGCGTAGAGACGGGCGCTCTCGGCCAGGATCGGAGTGTCGGTCGACCCGGGGGCGACCGCGTTTGCGGTGATCCCCGTGCCACGAAGATCGACCCCAAGCGCCCGCACGAAGCCGGAGACGCCGGCCTTGGCGGCGCAGTAGGCGGCGAGGCCGGGCAGGCCGCGGAGGCTCGCCGCGGAGGCGGTCGCGATA
Organism: Solirubrobacterales bacterium; assembly: GCA_025964255.1. GTDB lineage: Bacteria > Actinomycetota > Thermoleophilia > Solirubrobacterales > 70-9 > VAYN01. The sequence continues at coordinate 46,103 of JAOPZF010000200.1, forward strand.
AAGCGGCCGGCGCGGGGCTCGGGGCGACGCAGCAGGGCCGGGATGGCGACGCGGGAGGCGACCATCACGCCGCGCAGGCAGACGTCGACCACGGCGTCCTCCTCGTCTCGGGAGAGCTCCCAGGCGGGGGCGCCGCCGGCGATCACGCCGGCGTTGGCGACCATGACCTCGACCCCGCCCCACTCCTCGGCGCGGGCGACGACCGCGGCCATCGCGGCGGTGTCGGTGGCGTCGGCGACCTCGGCCCGGACGCGCTCCTCGCCCGCGGCCTCGTTGGCCGCCGCGACCACGGCGTCGAGGTCGGCGGCGCTCGCCATCGCGTAGGGCAGGCGCGGGTCGTCGCCACAGCGATCGACGGCGACGACGCGGCGGCCTTCGGCGGCGAGCGCGGCGACGGTGGCTGCCCCGATCCCGCGGCCGGCGCCGGTGACGATCGCGACGGCGCTCATCGCGACTCCCCGGTGGCGCTCAGCGGCTGCGCGGGCCTCCACGCGACGAGCGTCGCGCGGAGGTCTCGGATCGCCGCGGCGAGCAGGGCGCGTCCCTCCGCCGCCGAGGCACAGGCGGGGTCGCCGAGGACGCCGTTCTCGGACACGGCCCGGACGCCCCCGGCGCGGAGGTCGTCAATCAGATCGACGAGCGGCGCCGCGCTACCGGCCTCGGCGAGCTCCTCGCGCACCCCGCTCTCCAGCGCCAGTATCAAGGAGGTCTCGGTTCGACCGGCGTGGGCATCGCCGCCGAGGCGAGGACTCCAGGCGCGGACGTCGCGGGACTCCTCGCGCAGGCGGTGGACCGCGGCGGTCAGCGGCGAGACGTTGCCGCCGTGGGCGTTGACGAAGAGGACGCGGGGGAAGGTCTCGGTCGCCGAGCGGGCGAGCTCGATCAGCACGAGCTCGGTCGCCTCCGCGCCGATCGAAAGCGTGCCGGCGAAATCCTGGTGCTCTCCGCTCGAGCCATAGGGCAGCGCCGGGGCGACGATCGCGCCCGGGACCTCGGACGCCGCCCCCTCGGCGAGGGCGACGGCGATCGCCGCATCGGTGCCGATCGGCAGGTGCGGCCCGTGCTGCTCGGTCGCCCCGAGCGGCACCAGCAGCGTCATCGGCCCAGCCGCAGTGCGCGCCTCGACCTCGGGTGACGTCGCGTCGGCGAGCCACATCTCGGTCATCGCCGCGTGAACCCCGGCGGCATCAGGACGTCCTCGGGGACCAGGTCGTCGATCGAATCGCGACCGAGGGCGTTCAAGGTCTCTTCGATCCCGGCGCGGAAGATCTCGAGGACGTTGGCCACGCCGGCCTCGCCGTTCGCCGCCAGACCCCAGAGGTAGGCGCGCCCGATCATCGCCGCGCGGGCACCCAGCGCAAGTGCTTTGACCACATCGGAGCCGCGGCGCAAGCCGCCGTCGATCAGGACCTCGACCTCGTCGCCAACCGCGGCGACGACGCCGGGCAGGTTGCGGATCGTCGCCGGGGTGCCGTCGAGGTTGTTGCCGCCGTGGTTTGAGACCGAGATCGCGGTGGCGCCGATCTCGACCGCGCGCCGGGCGTCGTCGGGATGGGTGACGCCCTTCAGCATGAACGGCCCGCCCCACGCCTCACGCAGCCAGGCGAGGTCCTCCCAGGACGGCGGCGGGGTCATCATCCACTCCCCGTAGGCGCCGAAGAAGGTCGGCGCCGGCGCGCCCTCCTGCTCCAGGTTCGGGGTGGTCAGGTCGGGCAGCTCGCCGGAGCGCAGATAGGAGGCGAGCCAGCGCGGCCGCACCAGCGCCTGCGGCGCGAGCGAGGCCATCGCCTTCAGGTCGAGCTTCTCCGGGATCGCCGGGCTGCCCCAGTCGCGGCGATGGGCGAAGGACCAATCGACGGTGACGATCAGGCCCGCGGCGCCGGCCCCCCGCGCCCGCTCGAGGACGCCTTCGATCCGCTCCCGCGAGCCGAGCCAGTAGACCTGGAAGAACGTCTTCGGGTTCGCCTCGACGACCTGCTCGAGCGGCTTCGAGGCGAAGGAGCTGAGCCCGAGCGCGGTCCCCGCCCCGGCCGCCGCGCGCGCCACCGCGACCTCCCCTTCCGGGTGGACCGCCTGCACGCCGGTCGGCGAGATCAGCACCGGCATCGCGAGCTCTTGGCCCATGACGGTCGTCGCCATCGCCCGGCCGCCGCCCTTGCCGGTGGCGATCCGGGGGACGAAGCCGAGCTCCCGGAAGGCGCCGACGTTGTCGCCGAGCGTCGTCCCCGACTCCGCTCCCGCGCGGAGCGCCGAGAAGACCGACGACGGCAGTCGCTTGCGAGCGCGGCGGCGCGCCTCCTCGACCGACTCGAACCACTCGTTGCTCGACGCCATCGCTCAGGCCTGGGCAACGGGGCCGACCGGGCCGCCGGTCGCGAGGAAGTCGGCGAGCGGGTTCTCGTCGCAGACCTTCGCCGGCGGACGCTCCGGGCCGCCGTCACGCAGCCGCGACGGCTTCGACCGCGAGTGGTCGACCGCGGGCGCCGGGATCGCCAGGTCCTCCCCGCGCGCCGCGAGCAGGCGCTCGCCGTGGCCGAGCGCGCACTCGGGGTCGGGGCCGTCGAGCGGCAGGCCGGTGAAGAACTTCGCCGCCATGCACCCTCCCCGGCAGGCGTCGTAGTGGCCACAGGATTCGCAGGCACCGCCGGACTGGGGACGGCGCAGCTCGGTGAAGAGCTCGGAATCGCGCCAAACGCCCTCGAAGCCGCGCGGCTCGCGCACGTTGCCGGCGAGGAACTCGTCGTGGATCGCGAACGGGCAGGCGTAGACGTCGCCGACCGGGTCGATCAGGCAGACGACCCGCCCGGCGCCGCAGAGGTTCAGCCCCGGCAGCGCCTCGCCGTAGGCAGAGAGGTGGAAGAACGAATCGCCGGTGAGGACGTCGTCGCCGTGCTCCAGCAGCCACGTATATAGAGAGCGCTGCTGGTCGGCGGTCGGATGGAGCTCATCCCAGACGTCGGCACCGCGGCCCGACGGGCGCAGCCGGGTGATCCGCAACTGGGCCCCATAGCGATCGGCGATCACCTTGAAGTCGTCGAGCTGGCCGGCGTTCTGGCGGGTGACGACGACCGAGATCTTCGGCTGCTGGAAGCCCGCCGCGGCGAGCCGCTCGAGCGCCCCGAGAGCGGTGTCGAAGGAGCCGGGGCCGCGGACCGCGTCGTTCACCGCGGCGGTCGCGCCGTCGATCGAGACCTGCACGTCGACGTAGTCGGAGCCCGCCAGACGAGCCGCGGCGGCGGCGTCGATGCGGCTGCCGTTGGTCGAGAACTTGACCCCGACGTTGTGCTCGGCGGCGTGGTCGAGCAGCTCCCAGAAGTCCCCCCGCACGGTCGGCTCGCCGCCGCCGATGTTGACGTAGAAGACCTGCATCCGCTCGAGCTCCTCGATCACGCCCTTGGCCTCGGCGGTGGTCAGCTCGCGCGGGTCGCGCCTGCCACTGGAGGAGAGGCAGTGGACGCAGGCGAGATTGCAGGCGTAGGTCAGCTCCCAGGTGATGCAGATCGGCGCGTCGAGGCCGAGCTCGAACTCCTCGACCAGCTTCATGCGGCGACCTCCTGGGGCTCGACGGGGACGATCATGTCGGTGCGGGCGAGGGTGGCGAGCGCGCTGCGGTAGTTCGGTAGCTCCGCCTCGGCGACGCCGGCGGCGCGGCAGGCGGCGATCGGGTCCGGTGCGGCCTCGAGGCCGCGGACCACCTCGAGCAGCCGCGGGCTCTTCAAGAACGAGAGCCGGCGACTGCCGAAGTGGTAAGCAAGCGCGCCGAAGCGCTCCGGCCGCAGGGCGACCTGGGGGTTCAGCCGCCAGCGGCCGTCGAGCGACATCTGGGGTGCGCCGTTCATCGGGATGGCCCTAGTAGACGCCGCACATACCGTCGATCGAGACGTCCTCGACCAACAGGTCCTGTTCGACCAGCTCCTGGTCCTCGTTCTCGACGACCGGATCGTTTGGTGCAGAGCCCATGAAATCCTCCTCGGTGAATTACGTTCCCGGAAGCTTTATAGCACTGAGTGCCATATGTCGCTAGGAAGACCCCCCACCACCACCCACGCGGAGATCGAACGGATCGCGCTCGACCTGTTCGCCCGGCGCGGCTTCGACGCGACGACGGTCGATGACATCGCCACCGCGGTCGGGGTCGGGCGGCGCACCCTGTTCCGCTACTTCGAGTCGAAGAACGACATCGCCTGGGGCGACTTCGACTGGGTGATGGAGCGGCTGCGGGAGACGCTCGACGAAGGCGCCGGGCTGCCGCTGATGGAGGCGCTCCGCCGCGGCGTGGTCGAGTCGAACCGCTACCCACCTGAGCAGGAGGCGGGTCTGCGGACGCGGATGACTCTGATCACCGGGACCGCGGCCCTGCAGGCGCACTCGGCGCTCCGCTACGCCGAGTGGCGCGGCGTCGTCGCCACCTGGGCCGCCGGGCGCCGTGGCGAAGCGCCCGACGACCTCGTGCCGCGGGTGATCGGCTACGCGGCGCTCGGCTCGGCGATGGCCTCCTTCGAACGCTGGGTGGCGAGCGAGGACGAGGATCTGCTCGAGCTGATCGATGCGGCGTTCGTCGGACTCGCCGCGGGCTTCGCGACGGACGCCGATCGATGAGCGGGGCGCCGCGATTCGAGCTTGACGCCGCGGTGCGTCGGCGCGACGGTGGCCGCCTCCTCATCGGCGGCACCCCGCCACGCCTCCTGCGGCTGAGCGCGGCGGGCGGGCGGGCGCTCGACGCGATCCTGGCCGGAGACGAACCGACCGGCGCCATGGCGACCTTGGCGCGACGGCTCGAGCGCCACGGAATCCTTCACCCGCTGCCCGGTGACGGCAAGGGCGACCCCATGGTCACCGCGATCGTGCCCGTGCTCGACGGCGGCGAGTGGCTCGGCGGGCTGGTCGCGGCGCTCGCGGCCGAAGGCCCGGTGATCGTCGTCGACGATGGATCGCGGGACAGCTCGGCGGCGCGCGCGGAGGCGGCCGGCGCGCGGATCCTGCGCCACCCCACCCGGCGCGGCCCGGCGGCGGCGCGCAACACGGGCCTCGCCGCCGCGACGAGCGAGCTGGTCGCCTTCGTCGACGCCGACTGCGAAGTCGCGCCGGATTGGCGTCGCGGGCTCGGCGGCCTCTTCGCCGACGACCCCGACCTGGCTCTGCTCGCCCCGCGGGTCCGCAGCGCCCCGGGGCACTCGCCGCTCGCCCGCTACGAGGAGCGTGGCTCGCCGCTCGACCTCGGCGCCGCCGCGAGCCTGGTCGGTCCGGAGCGCCGCGTCGCCTACCTGCCCGCCGCGGCCCTGCTCGGCCGCCGCGACGCGCTGCTCGAGCTCGACGGCTTCGACGAATCGCTGCGCTTCGGCGAGGACGTCGACCTGGTCTGGAGGGCGCTCGCGGCCGGCCGGCGAGCGCGCTACGTACCGAGCCGCGAGGTCCTCCACCGACCCCGGCCCACCGTGAGCGAGTTCGCCCGCCAGCGGGCCGGATACGGCCGGTCGGCAATCGAGCTGGTGCGACGCCACGGCAGCTCTGCCGCGCCGTTGCGGGCGAGCCGACACAGCGTCGCGGTCTGGGGCGCGACCGCGCTACTCGGTCCGCGGGCGCTCGTCCCGGCGCTCGCCACCTCGACCGCGATCATGACCCGCCGCGGCAAGGACGGGCGCTCGCGCCGGGCACTGGCCGAGGTCGCACTGCGCGGCCAGGCCGACGCGACCGCCAACCTGGCCCGCGTGCTGACGCGCGAGTGGCTGCCGCTCGGGCTCGCCGCCGCGCCGTTCAACCGCCGCGTCCGCACCGCTCTTCTCGCCGCGTTCCTGGTCGACTCGATCCCGGCTTGGACCGCCGCCGGCTCCCCGGCCGAGCTCCTCCGCGCCACCGCCCTACGCGCCCTCGACCGCTCTGCCTACGCGGCCGGGATGTGGCGGGAAATGGCCAGGAACCGCGACTTCCGGGCGCTCAGGCCCGGCCCACCGCCGCGATCCCGGGCGAGCTAAGCGCTCGCGCCGCCGTCGACGGTGAGGGTGGTGCCGTTGATGTGGGAGGCGTCGGTGGAGGCGAGGAAGCAGATCGCGGCGGCAACCTGCTCGGGGGCGGCGAGGGTGTCGTCGAGGCCACGGCCGCGCTTGGCGATCGCCGGGTCGGCGTCGGGGATGTCGTCGAGATCGTCGAGCAGCGGGGTGTCGACGCCGCCGGGGCAGACGACGTTGACGCGCACGCCGCGCGGGCCGAGCTCGAGGGCGAAGGAGCGCATCATCGTCACCAGGCCACCCTTCGAGGCACCGTAGACGGTGCTGTAGGGCCAGCCCTCGAGGCCGGCCAGCGAGGAGACGGCGACAACGTTGCCGCCCGCCGCGACGAGGGGATCGATCGCGGCGCGGGTGAGCAGGAACGGGGCGCGCAGATTGACCTCGACGACGCGCTCCCAGTCGACGAGCGCGACGTCCTCGGCGCGGCGGCGCAGGCCGACCCCGGCGACGTGGGCGACGACGTCGAGGCGCGGGCGCCACTCCAGCGACCGCGCCAGGGCGGCGTCGATCGCGGCCGGATCGCGCAGCTCGCACTCGACGCCGAGCGCCTCGCCGCCCGCCGCGACGATCTGCGCCGCGAGGGCGTCGACCTCGCCGGCACGTCGGTCGAGGCAGGCGACCGCGGCGCCGCGCGCGGCGAGCAGCAGGGCCGTCGCCCGCCCCACCCCAGAGGCGGCGCCGGTGACGAGCGCGACCCGTCCGGCGAACTCAGGCGGCATAGCCGCCGTCGACGTTGAGCATCTGCGCGGTGACGTAGCGGGCCCGGTCGGAGGCGAGGAAGCAGACCGCCTCGGCGATGTCGCGGGCGGTGCCGAAGGAGCGCAGGGGGATGTTGGCGCGAGCGGCGTCGAGGGCCGCGTCGTCGAGATCGCCGCTCTCGATCAGGGTCGCGGCCATGCCGTCTTCGAGCATTCCCGGCCCGACGCAATTGGCGCGCACGCCGAAGCGTCCCTCCTCGACCGCGAGACCGCGGACCAGGAGCTCGACCGCCGCCTTCGGAACCGCCGAGAGGCCGTCGCGCACCGCGAAGCGATCGGTGGCCGCGGTCGTCACGGCGACGATCGAGCCGCGCGCCGCACGCAGGTCCTCGAGCAGCGGCGCGACGGTGTTGAAGAAGGCGACGGCCTCGGCCTCGAGGTGTTCGCGGAAGAGGGCGGGCTCGACCCGGCTCAGGTGGCGCTGGGCGACCGAGGGGCCCGCGGCGTGGACGTAGGTGTGGATCCCGCCGAAGCGCTCGCGGGTCGCCGCGACGAGCCGGCGGGCCGAGGCCTCGTCGGTGAGGTCGGCCTGGAAGGCGGCGGCGCGACCGCCCGCGGCCTCGATCTCCGCGACCACCGCGGCGGCCGCCTCGGGTCGCGAGCGGTAGGAGAGTGCGACCGCGGCGCCGCGGGACGCCAGCATCCGGCAGACCTCGCCGCCCACCCCGCCGCTGCCGCCGGCTACCAGCGCCGCGCCGTCGCGTTCGCGGAAGTCCTCGGCCACAGTGCTCAGAGGCGCTCGATGATGGTGACGTTGGCCTGGCCGCCGCCCTCGCACATCGTCTGCAGGCCGTAGCGGCCGCCGCGGCGCTCCAGCTCGGCGAGCATCGTCGTCATCAGGCGCGCACCGGTGGCGCCGAGGGGGTGGCCCAAGGCGATCGCGCCGCCGTTGACGTTGACCTTCGCGGGGTCGGCGCCCAGCTCCTTCTCCCAGGCGAGGACGACCGAGGCAAAGGCCTCGTTGATCTCGACCAGGTCGATCTCGTCGAGGGTCAGGCCGGTCTTCTCGAGCGCCCAGCGGGTCGCCGGGATCGGCGCCGTCAGCATGTAGACCGGGTCGCCGCCGCGCACCGAGAGGTGTTGGATGCGCGCCCGCGGGGTCAGTCCGTGCTCCTTCACCGCCGCCTCGGAGGCGATCAGCAGCGCCGCCGAGGCGTCGGAGATCTGGCTGGCCACGGCGGCGGTGACGATGCCGCCCTCGGTCAGTGGCGGCAGCGAGCGCATCTTCTCGACGTTCGCCTCGCGCCGCGGCCCCTCGTCGACCTCGACCCCGGCCAGCGGCACGATCTCACCCTCGAAGTAGCCGCCGTCGATCGCCGCGATCGCCCGCCGGTGGCTCTCCAGCGCGAACTCTTCCATCTGCTCGCGCGAGATGTCCCATTTTTCGGCGATCATCTGGGCGGAGCGGAACTGGGAGATCTCCTGGTCGCCGTAGCGCGCCTGCCAACCGGTCGAGCCGCGGAAGGGATCGTCGAAGCCGAACTGCTGCCCCGCCATCATCGCCGCCGAGATCGGGATCGCGCTCATGTTCTGGACGCCGCCCGCGACGACCAGGTCCTGGGTGCCGCTCATCACTCCCTGCGCGGCGAAGTGGACGGCCTGCTGGGAGGAGCCGCACTGGCGGTCGACCGTGGTGCCGGGCACGCCCTCGGGCAGCCCCGCGGCGAGCCAGGCGGTGCGGGCGATGTCGCCGGCCTGCGGGCCGATCGTGTCGACGCAGCCGAAGACGACGTCGTCGACCGCCTCCGGGTCGATCCCGGTGCGCTCGACCAGGGCGCTCAGCGAATGGGCGCCGAGGTCGGCCGGATGGATAGCGGCGAGTCCGCCGCCGCGCCGCCCGACCGGGCTGCGCACCGCGTCGACGATGTAGGCCTCAGGCATCTCTCACTCCACCTCCGCGCTCACGCGCCGTAGACCGGCGCCGGGTTCGGCGCCTCCTCGATCAAATCCGCGACCGCGGCGCCGATCTCCTCCGGCTCCCAGCGCCGCTCACGGGTCGCCCGCGGGCCGAACTGCCAGCCGTCCATGACGCCGATCGTGCCGCCTTCGACCTCGAAGACGCGACCGCTGACCGCGCCCGAGGACTCGCTCGCCAGCCAGACGACCAGCGGCGAGACGTTGGCCGGATCCATCGCGTCGAAGCCCTCCTCGGGGGGCGCCATCTGCTCGGCGAAGACGGTCTCGGTCATCGGCGTGCGGGCGGCCGGGGCGAGCGCGTTGACGGTGACGCCGTAGCGCCCCATCTCCGCCGCGGCGACCAGCGTCATCGTCGCGATCGCGCCCTTCGCCGCCGAGTAGTTACCCTGCCCGACGCTGCCGAGCAGCCCGGCGCCGGAGCTGGTGTTGATCACCCGGGCGCCGACCTCCTCGCCCGCCTTCGAGCGCTCGCGCCAGTACGCGGCGGCGTGGCGCAGCGGGCAGAAGTGGCCCTTCAGGTTGACCCGCGCGATGTCGTCCCACTCCTGCTCGCTCATCGAGACGAGCATCCGGTCGCGGGTGATGCCGGCGTTGTTGACCAGTGCGTCGAGCCCGCCGAACCACTCCACGGTGGTGTCGATCAGCCGCTTCGACTGCTCCCAATCGGCGACGTCGGCGACGCAGGGCATCGCCTGGCCGCCCGCGGCGACGATCGCGTCGGCGACCTTCTTCGCGTTCTCGCCGACGTCGTTGACGACGACCCGTGCCCCCGCCGCGGCGAGCGCCTGGGCGTGCGCCCGGCCCAGCCCCTGGCCGGCGCCGGTGACGATCGCGACCCGGTCCTCAACGATCCCGCTCATCCAACCTCCTCAGCACCGCCGCCGCCTCGGCGACGATGCGATCGATCAATTCTTCGCAACTCGGGATGTCCTCGATCAGCCCGACCACCTGGCCGCTGGCCGTGATGCCGATGTCCTCGCGGCCTTCGTGCAGGCCGGCGCGGTAGAGCATTGGCGCGTTGGCGGCCATCAGCACCTGGCTCCAGGACAGCTCGTGGGAGCGCTTCATCGCCAGCCCCTCGCGCATCATGTCGCGCCAGCTGGTTCCGGAGAGGCGCTGGAAGGCGACCGCGTTGCGGGTCCCGGCGGCGAGCCGGCCGAGACCGCTGGAGCGCTCCAGGTCCCGCACCGGGCCGCCCATCAGCACCCGCTGCGGCACCCCGTCGATGACCGTGGTGACAACCGCGTCGGTGACGCTCGCGCCGAGGTACCGCTGCTTGACCGAGTCGAGCACCGGGCTCTCCTTGGTCAGCAGGAAGCGGGTGCCCATCGCGATCCCGACCGCGCCGTAGGCGAGCGCCGCGACCAGGCCGCGGCCGTCGAAGAAGCCGCCCGCCGCGATCACCGGGATGTCGACCGCGTCGACGACCGCGGGCAGGAGCAGGCTGGTCGGCACCTGGCCGGTGTGGCCGCCGCCCTCGGCGCCCTGGACGACGATCGCATCGACGCCCCAGGCGGCGACTTTTTGCGCGTGGCGGACGGCGCCGATCGAGGGGACGACGATCACGCCCGCCTCTTTCAGCCGCGCGATCAGCTCCGGCTTCGGGGCGAGGGCGAAGGAGGCGACCTTGACCTTCTCGCGGATCAGCAGGTCGATCGCGGCGCCGACCTCGGGGTTGTCGGCGCGCAGGTTGACGCCGAAAGGCTCGGAGGTCTTCTCCTTCACCGCCGCCACCCCGGCCTCGATTTCGGCCATGTCCATCGGGCCCGCGGCGAGGATGCCGAGCCCGCCCGCCGCCGAGGTCGCCGCAGTCAGCGTCGCGTCGGAGACGTAGCCCATCCCGGTTTGGACCACGGGGTGACGGATGCCGAGCAGTTCGGTGAGCGGGGTCGAGATCCGTGGCTTCACCTCGGTCACGCTCGCACCTCGCGGTCGCGGGCTCCCTTCGGGTCGATCTCCTCGCGGATCAGGCGCAGCTCCTGGTCGCTCGGCAGGCGGGATTCGGCGACCTCGTCGTCGGCGCCGAGCTCGAAGCCGGTCGCCTCGGCGACCTCGTCGCGGCCCACCCCGGGGTGCAGGGAGACGATGCGCATCGTCCCCTCCGGCCCGTTCCAGTCGAAGACACCGAGGTTGGTGACCAGCCGGCGCAGGTCGTGGAAGCGCTCGGCGCCGGGGCCGGCGGCCGCGGCCGAGTCGTTGCCGACGCCGGCGACCATGTCGACGCGCGGCACCAGGGCGCGGGTCGAATGGCGCGGCAACCAGTAGCTGGTCGGATGGTTCACGGTGTTCCCCGGGGCGCCGCGGACGCCCAGCAGCTGCACGTCGGGCCGGGCGAAGTCGGCGCCGATGTAGGAGATGTTGGCGTTGCCGTGGCGATCGATCTGGCTCGGCATCATCATCACATGTCGGCGGCCGTTCCAGACCAGGTCGAAGACGGAGCGGTAGGGCAGCCACCCTTCGTAGGACTCGGGCTGCTCACCGACCGGCCAGACGCCGGCCGCCAGCATCGCGCCACCGTCGCCGAGCAGCAGCTCCGGCGCGAAGGTGGCGCGGGCGAGGCGGGCGCCGACCGTCGGCACCATCCCGATCGGGCTGACGAGGATCTCGCCGGCGTCGCGCCAGACCTCGGCGCAGGCGACTACGCAGACCTCGGCGCGGGTCGCGTCGCTCACCGCGTCGCCCCGGCGGTGTCGGCAAGCTCGGCGACCGCGGCCTGGTAGCCGGCCTCGTCGACATCGAGGTAGCGACGGCTGAAGGCGGCCCAGGCCTCGGGGTCGCGCGCCGCCTCGGCGTAGGTGCGCTGGAAGGCCTCGTCGCGGTCGTAGTCGGGCTCGCAGGAGGTGAAGTGGGCGCCGTTCGGGGCGGGGACGACGCCGGCGACGTAGGCGCGGCTGATCCGCATCGTCGCCGGGTGGACCTGGCCCAGCTCGCTGGTCGGGACGACCTCCTCGCAGGAGACATAGGCGCGCTCGGCGGCCTGGCAGTAGAGGTCGTCGAAGTAGAGGTCGGGGCCGAGGTACTCGGCGTTGCCTTGGGCGTCGGCGCGGTTCAGGTGGACGATCGCGGCGTCGAGCTTCAGCGCCGGCATCGCGACCAGCTCGTCGCCACCGTAGGGCGAGGCAACGGTGCGCAGGTCGGGGTTGATCTGCATCACGTCGGAGCCGAGCCCGGCCCGCAGCGGCAGGAAGGAGACCCGGTTGGCGGCCGCGTAGAGGCCCCAGAAGACCATCCCCTCGTCGTACTCGACCGCCTCGATCGTGCTCGCCTGGCGGGCGGCGCGGAAGTGCGGGTCGAGCGGGATCGTGTCCAGCGAGACGAAGCCGTAGACCACCTTGCGGACCTTGCCCGCGGCGCAGAGCAGGCCGACGTCGGGGCCGCCGTAGGAGACGACGGTGAGGTCGGTGAGGTCCGAGCGGAGGATCGCGCGGACCAGCGACATCGGCTTGCGGCGCGAACCCCAACCACCGATCCCGAGCGTCATCCCGGAGCGCAGCTCCGCCACGACCTGGTCCTCATTCATCCGCTTGTCTGGAAGTCCGTCCGGCATATCGAAGGCGCTTGAACAAGCAAGCGCTTGGTTTTAGACCTTATTTTCCCCGGGCCGCCGAGTCAAGCAGAGCGGCGGATTCGGCTCCCCGATCGGCGAAGTCGGCCCCGGTGATACCGATTCCGGCGGCGATGTAGCGGCCGACGATCGCCGCGTACTCGACGGCGCCGGCGGCGATGTAGTCGGCGCCAGGGCTGTCGGAGCGGACCAGTTCGGCGGGGACGCCCTGGGCGCGGTAGCCGCTCGGGACCTCGAGGCCGCGGGCCAGGACCGCGCCCGCCGCGGCGGTCGTGCCGCGACGCAGGATCGAGCCGGGCAGCATCTGCGCCGCGACCGCGACCATGCAGCTGTCCTCGACGGTGGCCGTCTCGATGAAGGCGAGGTGGGCGACGATGCAGTCGTCGCCGACGATCGTCGGGGCGACCGGCCCGGCATGGAGCACGGCATTGTCCTGGATGCTGGTCCGCTTGCCGACCCGGATCGCGCCGAAGTCACCGCGCAGAACGGCGCCCGGCCAGATGCTCGAGCCTTCGCCGATCTCGACGTCGCCGATGATCGTCGCGTCGGGATGGACCCAGGCGGTCGGGGCGATCCTCGGGACGTGGTCCCCGAGCGCCGAGATCGTCACCGGGCGCCCTCGGCGTCAAGGCGATAGGCGCGGCGGGCGTTGTCGACGAAGAAGGCGCGGCGCTCGGCGTCGGAGAGGCCGGCGACGGTCGCGCTCACCGAGTCGATCAGCGTCGAGTAGTCCCCGTACATCGCCTCGACCGGGAAGTTGCCGCCGAACATGCAGCGGGCCGGGCCGAAGGCCTCGAGGCAGCCCTCGATCCAGGGACGGAGCGTCGCGGGGTCGAGCGAGTGGGTGGCCATACCGAGGCCGGAGACCTTGCAGTCGAGGTTGGGGAGGGCGGCGAGCCGGTCGATCCCGGCGCGCCAGGCGGCGAGCCCGTCCTCGTCGATCGCGGTCGGCCAGCCCGAGTGCTCGAGCACGACGTGGAGGTCGGGCCAGGTTTCCAGCAGCGCCGCGAAGGCGGCGGCGCCGGCCGGGTGGGCGACGAGGTCGAAGACGAGCTCGCGTTCGTCGAGCGCCGCGCAGATGTCGGCCGCCGTGCCGCCCGCCGGGTCGAGCCCGGTGAGGACGCGGATGCCGCGGAAGCGCGGGCTCCGGGCCTGGGCGTCGAGGTCGGCCTCGATCGCGGCGCGGCTCTGGTCGGCTTCGAGGGCGCCGATCGTCACCGCGGGCAGGCCGATCTCGTCGAGCACGCCGTCGACCCAGACGCCCTCCTCGATATGCACGCGCGGCGCGCTCACCGCGCTGACGTGGACGAGGCCGAGCAGCTCGACCGCGCTCGTCTCCTCGCGCAGTTGCGGCAGGAGGAAGTCGCGGGCCATGCGGGTGACGTCGCCGAGCCCGGCGAACGCTTTCGCCGCCACCGGGTCCTGCATCGCCGGGTACCAGGGACGCGCCGAGGGCTCCCAGAGGTGTACGTGTGCGTCGACCAACCGCAGCCGTCCGTCCTCGCTCATCGCTCGCTCCCTTCCCTCGATCACCCAAGCAATTGCTTGCGCCAGTCTAGCAAGCGCTTGCTAGGGTGAGCGCCGGGAAAACGGGACTAGATGGAGGTGGACGTTGCCGAACGCCAGTGACGCGGTACCGACCTGGCTGAACGCCGAGGAGACGATGTTCCGGGCCGAAGTCCGTCGGTTCGCCCGCACCGAGCTGCGGCCGCTGGTCGCCGAGATCGACCGCAGCGGCGAGTTCCCGCGTGCGGCGATCGAGACGATGGACTCGCTCGGCCTCTTCTCCCTCGCGGTCCCCGAGGAGCATGGCGGGGCCGACGCCTCGCTCGGCCTCCAGTGCGTCGTCGCCGAGGAGCTGGCCTACGCGACGCCGGTCGCCTCGCTGGTGGTCAGCCCGAGCCTGGTCACGGCACTGATCCTGCGCGCGGCGGGCGGCGACGTCGCCGACGAGTACCTGAAGCGGGTGGCGACGCCGATGACGCTCACCGCGGTCGCACTCTCGGAGCCCGACTCAGGGTCCGACGCCGCCTCGATCACCGCCCGCGCCGTGCGCGACGGCGACGACTACGTCCTCAACGGCCGCAAGTCGTGGATCACCAACGGCGGTATCGCCGACCTCTTCTGCGTCTTCGCCCGGACCGGCTCGGTCGCGGACCGCGCCCGCGGCATCAGCGCCTTCATGCTCGACGCCGATACGCCAGGCTTCTCGGTCGCGAAACTCGAGGACAAGATGGGCCTACGCGGCTCGACCACCGCGGAGTGCGTGCTCGAGGACGTCCGCCTCCCGGCAACCCAGCTGATCGGGGTCGAGGGCGGCGGGTTCCGCTACGTGATGGAGGCCTTTGACAAGACCCGGCCGCTGATCGCCTGCGTCGCCCTCGGGATCGCCCAGGCGGCCCTCGACGTGGCCCTTCTCTACGCCCAGGAGCGCCGGCAGTTCGGCAAGGCGATCGGCGAGTTCCAGGGCCTGCAGTTCCTGCTCGCCGACATGGCGATCGCGCTGGAGTCGGGGCGCACGCTCACCTACGAGGCCGCCCGCCTCGTCGACCTCGGCTCGCCGCACACGACCGTCTACGCGTCGATGGCGAAGTCGTGGGGGACCGACGTCGCGATGAAGATCACCACCGACGCCGTGCAGGTGCTCGGCGGCTTCGGCTACGTCAAGGACTTCCCGGTCGAGCGGATGATGCGCGACGCGAAGATCTTCCAGATCTTCGAGGGGACCAACCAGATCCAGCGCGGGATCATCGCCCGCGAGCTGAACGCCTGGGCGCGGACGGAGGCGCGCGCATGATCCTCCGCGAAGAGCGCTCGGAGGATCGCGTCCTCGAGCTGACGCTGAATCGGCCGGAGAAGCTGAATACGCTGAACGTGCCGATCCTGGAGGCGCTCCGCGAAGCGCAGGCGAAGGCGCTCGAGGATCCCGAGGTGCGGGCGATCCTGCTGCGCGGCGCCGGCCCCACCTTCTGCGCCGGCGCCGACCTCGAGCACGTCGAGGCGATGCACGTGGACCGGGCCACCTCGCGCACCTACCTGAACCTGCTGCGCGAGGTGATCGTCGGTTTCGAGCGGATGCCGCAGCCGGTGATCGGCGCGCTCCACGGCCACGTACTGGCGGGTGGCCTCGAGCTGGCGTTGGGCTGCGACGTCCTCGTCGCCGCGCGCTCCTGCCGGATCGGCGACCAGCACATGCGGCGCGGGTTCATCCCCGGCGGCGGCAACACCCAGCGGATACCGCGCCTGGTCGGCCCGCTGCGGGCGATGGACCTTCTGCTCACCGGCCGCTGGCTCGACGCGACCGAGGCCTGCCAGATCGGCCTGGTCTCCCGCGTCGCCGATGACGGTGAGGAGGTGGCGCTGGCGCGGGAGATCGCCGCGGAGGTGGCGGCGAAGAGCCCGCAGGCGGTCCGCGAGGTCAAGCGGCTCACCCGACTGGCGACGGAGGCGCCCCTCGCCGAGGCCCTGCAGGCCGAGATCGAGTCGGTGATGGCCTACTACCCGAGCCCGGACTTCACGGCCGCCCTGCGGACTTTCTTCGACCGGGCCCGTTAAATGGGTCCGGCGCTGGCGGTCGGCCCCCAGCTGCCGATCTTCGACCCCACCGGCACCGGTCTGATGAACCCCGCCGAGGCCGCCCGGGCGGCCGAGGAGCTCGGCTTCGACATCGCCTTCGTCGGCGACCACCTGGCCTTCAACCCGCCCTGGCTCGAATGCATCGCCTGTCTCGCCGCGGCCTCCGCCTCGACCAAGCGGCTGATGCTCGGCACCAGCGTGGTGCTGGCGGCGATGCGCGAGCCCGCCTGGCTCGCGAAGCAGATCGCCACGCTGCAGTTCCTCTCCGGCGGACGGCTGCTGCTCGGGGTCGGGGTCGGCGGCGAGAACCCGGCCGAGTGGGAGGCGGTGGGCGTCCCGGTGCGGGAGCGGGGGCGACGGACCGATGCCTTCCTCGAGGCCCTGCCACGACTGCTCGAAGGCCGGCCGGCGCGGGTCGGGGCGCCGGTGGACCTCCCGATCCCCGAGCTGCGGCCCGCGGCGGAACCGCCGCCCCTGTGGATCGGCGGGCGGAGCGACGCCGCCCTGCGACGCGCCGCCCGCTTCGCCGACGGCTGGCTCGGTGCGTTCGTCGACGCCGGCGGGGTGCCCAGGCACCGAGAGCGGCTCGGCGAGCTCGCCCGCCAGGCGGGCCACACGGAGGCCCCGCGGATCGGCGTCAGCGTCTTCATCAACGTCTGCGACGACATCGCGGGCGGGCGCGAGGAGGCGCGCGCATACTTCGAGGGCCTCTACCGACTGCCGCTCGAACGGGTCGAGCGCTACTGCCTGATCGGCCCCCCCGAGCACGTCGTCGAAGGCTTGGTCCGCTACGTCGAGGCGGGCGTATCACTGTTCACCCTGGTCGCGGTCGCGCCGCGCCCTTTCGCCCAGTACGAGGCGCTGGCCGCCGTCCGCGCCGCGCTCCTGGGCGCCGTCGGCGCGGCGCCGCTCGAGCTTGGGCGGCCGCTCGGCTGCTGGGAGTGAGTGCGGCCGGGCGGCCGCTCAGCTCATCGTGATGCCGCCGTTGACGCTGAGCGTCTGGCCGGTCACGTAGCCAGCGGCGGGCGAGGCGAGATAGGCGACCGCGGCGGCAACGTCCTCGGGCGTCCCGAGGGTGCCGAGCGGGATCGCCCGCAGGAGCCCCTCGCGGAGGCGGGGTCGCTCGTCGAGGATCGCCCGCGAGCGCTCGGTATCGATCGGGCCGGGGCAGATCACGTTGGCGGTCACCGACGCTCTCGCCGCCTCGCGGGCGACCGACTTGGCGAAGCCGAGCAGGCCCGCCTTGGTCGCCGCGTAGACCGCCTCGCCCCCGGCGCCGGCGCGGGCGCTGTCGGAGGAGACGTAGACGAGCCGGCCCCAGCCGCGCTCGGTCATCCCGGGGAGCACAGCGTGGGTGAGCAGCATCGGCGCCCGTAGGTTGACCTGCCAGAGCAGGTCCCAGCCAACCGGATCGCTGGTCGCGAAACGCTCGACCACCGGCAGCCCGGCGACCGCGGCGAGGACGTCGACCGGATGCTCGCCGAGCGCTGCCACCTGGGCCGGGTCGGTGAGATCGGCGGGCAGCGCCTCGATCTCGAGCTCGGCGGCGAGCGCGTCGAGGCGCTCGCCAGGCAGGTCGGTCGCCAGCACGGTCAGGCCCGCCGCGAGCAGCGACGCGCAGACGGCGCGGCCGATGTCGCTGGCGGCGCCGCTGACCAGCGCCGTACGGGTTGATTCCAGGGTCATCAAACCAAACTCTCCTCCGCCGGTAATCTAGCAAGCGCTTGCTAGGTTCCAAATGCCCGACTAAGCTGATCCCGCATGTCTGAGAGTAACCCCCGAACCGCACCCACCCCGCCCCCCGGCCACGGTCTGCTGGACGGGAAGACCGTGCTGGTGACCGCCGCCGCGGGCACCGGGATCGGCTTCGCGACGGCGCTCCGATGCGCCCAGGAGGGCGCCCGGGTGGCGATCTCCGACCGCCACGAGCGCCGCCTCGGCGAAGCCGCCGAGCGCCTTGCCGCGGAGACCGGCGAGACCCCGCTGGCGATCCCCTGCGACGTCACCGTCGAGGCGCAGGTCGGGGCGATGATCGACGCCGCGGTCGCGGGTCTCGGCCGAATCGACGTGATGGTCAACAACGCGGGCCTCGGCGGCGAGGCCAGCATCCTCGAGATGAGCGACGAGGAATGGTCGGTCGTCCTCGACGTCACCCTCAACGGCACCTTCCGCTGCACCCGCGCCGCGCTCCGCCACATGGCGCCGCGCGGCTCCGGCGTCGTCATCAACAACGCCTCGGTGCTCGGCTGGCGCGCCCAGCCCGGCCAGGCCCACTACGCCGCGGCGAAGGCCGGCGTGATGGCGCTGACCCGCTGCGCGGCGATGGACGTCGCCGACCGCGGCGTCCGCGTCAACGCGGTCGCGCCGAGCATCGCGATCCACGAGAACCTCGCCAAGGCGGCGCCGCGGGAGCTGCTCGACCAGCTCGCCGCCGCCGAGGCCTTCGGCCGCTCGGCCGAGCCGTGGGAGATCGCGACCACGATCGTCTTCCTGGCCAGTGACTACTCGGCCTACATGACCGGCGAGGTCGTCTCGGTCAGCTCGCAGCACCCTTAAGCCTTAAGCCCAAGCACCGCGATTCGAGGAGGAGAGATGAGCGATCCCGGCAAGATCACCGCGACCGTCGACGAGGGCGGCATCGCCGAGGTCGTCGTCGATTACCCACCGGTCAACGCGCTGCCGGTGGCAGCGTGGTTCGAGCTCGGGCAGACCGTCCGCGGCCTCGGCGAGGACGCGGCGGTGCGAGTCGTCGTCCTGCGCGCCGAGGGGCGTGGCTTCAACGCCGGCGTCGACATCAAGGAGATCCAGCGCGAGGGGCAGTCGGCGCTGATCGGCGCCAACCGCGGCTGCTTCGAGGCCTTCGCCGCCGTATATGAGTGCGCGGTGCCGGTCGTCGCCGCGGTCAACGGCTTCTGCCTCGGCGGCGGGATCGGCCTGGTCGGCAACTCCGACGTGATCGTCGCCGCCGAGGACGCGACCTTCGGCCTCCCCGAGGTCGACCGCGGCGCGCTCGGCGCCGCCACCCACCTCTCCCGCCTCGTCCCCCAGCACAAGGCGCGGGCGATGATGTACACGTCGGCGACCGCGACCGCCGCCGAGCTGCACGACTTCGGCTCGGTGCTCGAGGTCGTCGCGCCCGAGCGGCTGCGCGAGGCGGCGCTCGCCGTCGCCGCCCAGATCGCCGCCAAGGACCCGACCGTGATCCGTGCCGCGAAGGAGTCCCTCAACGGGATCGACCTCTGGGACGTGCGCCGCAGCTACCGCTACGAGCAGGGCTTCACCTTCGAGCTCAACCTCAGCGGCGTCGCCGACAAGGTCCGCGACGACTTCGGCAAGGGCGACGGCGCGGGCGCGCCGGGCGAGGGCTGAGCCGTGGACCTCACCTACAGCGATACCGAGCAGGCCTTCCGCGCCGAGGCGCGCGGGTGGCTCGAGGCCAACGTCCCGACCGGGCTCGCCTCCGGCGACACGGCGGAGGGGTTCGCCCAGCACCTCGAGTGGGAGAAGCTGCTCCACGAGGCGCGCTGGGCCGTCGTCTCCTGGCCCGA
This sequence comes from Solirubrobacterales bacterium, assembly GCA_025964255.1. Classification (GTDB taxonomy): domain Bacteria; phylum Actinomycetota; class Thermoleophilia; order Solirubrobacterales; family 70-9; genus VAYN01. Next base: position 65,472 of record JAOPZF010000200.1, read on the forward strand.
GGCCTACGGCGGCCGCGACGCCTCGATCTGGGAGTGGCTGATCTTCGAGGAGGAGTACTACCGCGCGGGCGCGCCGATGCGGGTCACCCAGAACGGGATCTTCCTGCTCGCGCCGACGCTGTTCGAGTTCGGCACGCCAGAGCAGCAAGACCGGGTGCTGCCGCGGATGGCGGCGGCCGAGGACCTCTGGTGCCAGGGCTGGTCGGAGCCGGGCGCGGGCAGCGATCTCGCCGCGACCAAGAGCCGCGCGGTGCGCGACGAGGAGGCGGGCGGCTGGCGGCTGACCGGGCAGAAGACCTGGACCACGCGCGGCGCCTTCTGCACCCACATGTTCGGCCTCTTCCGCACCGACCCGGAGTCAGAGCGCCACCGCGGGCTCAGCTACTTCATGGTGCCGCTCGACATCGACGGGGTGACGGTGCGCGGCTTCGACCGTCTCGACGGCGACGAGGGCTTCGCCGAGGTCTTCCTCGAGGACGCCTTCGTGCCCGACGACGCGGTGATCGGCGACGTCGACGCGGGCTGGAAGGTGGCGATGGCGACGACCGGGTCCGAGCGCGGGCTCACCCTACGCTCGCCGGGTCGCTTCCTCTCCGCCGCCGAGCGGCTGATCGAGCTGGCGGCCGAGCGCGGCGAAGCGGCGACGCCGCTGCTGCGCGACCGGGTCGCCCGCGCCTGGATCGACGCCGAGGCCTACCAGCTGTTCACGCTCGAACAGGTGACCGCGATCAGCGAGGGGACCCAGACGGGGGCGCGCTCGAGCCTCAACAAGATCTTCTGGTCGGAGCTCGACGTGCGGCTGCAGGAGACGGCGCTCGACCTGCTCGGGCCGGCCGCCGAGCTCGAAGGGCCGTGGAGCCGCGGCTTCCTCTTCGCCCTCGCCGGCCCGATCTACGCCGGCACCAACGAGATTCAGCGCAACATCGTCGCCGAGCGGCTGCTCGGCCTGCCGAGGAAATGAGGATCGCATGCGTTTTGCCCTGACCGACGACCAAGCGGCGCTGCGGGACGCGGTCCGTGATCTGCTCGGGCGCGAGTGCCCGCCCGCCGTGGTGCGAGAGGCTTGGGACGAAGGTGCCGCGGCGCCGCGAGTGGCCGCGGTCTGGGCGAAGCTCGCCGAGATGGGCGTCGTCGGCGCGGCGGTGCCGGAGGAGGCGGGCGGGCTCGGGCTCGGCGCCTGCGACGTGGTGCCGCTGCTCGAGGAGGCCGGTCGGGTGGCGCTGCCGCTGCCGATCGTCGAGACCGCCTTCGTCGCCGGGCCGCTGCTCGCGGCGGCCGGGGACGAGGACGCGGTCGGGCGGCTGGTGGGCGGCGAGCTGCTCGTGGCCTGCGCGCTCGACGGCGGCGCCACGATCCCGTGGGCGGGCGACACCGGGATGCTGTTGGTCGCGGAGCGGCCGGGCGCGCCGGTGCGGCGGGTGAGCGGAGGGGCCGAGCCGGCCGAGTCGATCGACGGCGCGCGCCAGGTCGGCGTCCTCGCCGACCTTGCCGCAGGCGAGGAGATCGGTGCTTCCGACGAGGCCTGCCTCGCCGCCTGGCAGCGGGGCGCGCTCGGCGCCGCCGCGCAGCTGATCGGGCTCTCGCGGGCGCTGCTGGCGATGACCGTCACCTACGCCGAGGAGCGCCGCCAGTTCGGCGTCCCGATCGGCACCTTCCAGGCGGTCAAGCACCAGCTGGCCAACGCCTTGCTCGGGGTCGAGTTCGCGGCGCCCGCGGTGCTGCGCGCCGCCTGGTCGCTCGACACCGGCGCCGACACCGCCGACCGCGACGTTGCGATGGCCAAGGCGCTCGCCTCCGACGCGGCGGAGCAGGTCGCGGCGACGGCGCTGCAGGCGCACGGCGCGATCGCCTACACGACCGAGTACGACCTCCACCTCTTCGCCATGCGGGTCTGGGCGAGCAGCCGCGGGTGGGGCGATGCGGAATGGCAGCGTGCGCGGGTGGCCGCGGCGCTCGGCCTCGACATGGAAGGGAGTTTGCGATGAGCGACGAGCAGACGGCGGCGGCCGAGGGGCAGGTGGTGACGAGCGAGAAGCGAGGTGCGGTCCAGGTGGTGACGTTGAACCGGCCGCAGTACCGCAACGCCCAGAACTCGGCGATGACCTATGCCCTCGATGACGCCTTCGCGGCGGCGGCGGCCGACGACGAGGTGAAAGTGATCATCCTCGCCGCGACGGGCGATCACTTCTCCGCCGGCCACGACATCGGAAGCCCGGGCCGTGATGTCGATGCCTTCTTCCCGCGCCGCGCGAGCCTCTGGTGGGACCATCCGGACAAGACCGGCGCCGAGCAGCGGATGGCGCGCGAGTCGGAGGTCTACCTCGGCATGTGCCGGCGCTGGCGGGCGCTGCCGAAGCCGATGATCGCCTCGGTCCAGGGCGCCTGCGTGGCGGGCGCGCTGATGCTCGCCTGGTCCTGCGACCTGATCATCGCCGCCGACGATGCCTTCTTCGCCGACCCGGTGGTCCGCATGGGCATCCCCGGGGTCGAGTACTTCGCCCACCCCTGGGTGATGGGCCCCCGCTTCGCCAAGGAATTCCTCTTCCTCGGTGAGAAAGTCGGCGCCGAGCGGGCGCTGCAGCTGGGGATGGTGAACCGCGTCGTCCCCCGTGCCGACCTCGAGACTGAGACCGTCGACGTCGCCGAGCGGATCGCGAAGATGCCGCGCATGGGCCTGGCCCTGACCAAGATGGCGGTCAACCAGTGCGAGGACCTGATGGGCCTGCAGTCCGGCATGGACTCGGTCTTCGGCCTCCACCACGCCGCCCACTCCCACAACGCCGAGAGCAGCGAGGACCACCTCGCGGGCCACGACGCCCGCAGCATGCGCGACTCCCAGCGCTGAGGGGCGGGCCCGAATCACGCGGTCGACCTTGAGGCCCCTATGGGGGCCCTGAAGTCGACCGCGCGTGTCTCGGCCTGGCTAGGCGGTCGGCGAGGGACGGACGACGGCGATCGCCTCCACCTCGAGCAGGAGGCGTGGGTCGAGCAGGCCGGCGACGATCACGCAGGTCGAGGCCGGGGCGGTGGCAGCGAACCGACGGCTCTTGGCCGCCGCGTAGGCGGGATATCCGTCCGCGTCGCAGAGGAAGCAGGTGAGCTTCACCACGTCCTCGTTGCCGGCGCCGGCGGCGGCGAGCGCGGCCTCGAGGTTGGTGAGCGCCTGCTCGGCCTGGGCGTCCCAGTCGCCCTCGCCGACCACCTCACCGGCCGCGTCGAGCGCGACCTGGCCGGAGAGGAGGACGAGGTCGCCGTCGCGGACCGCCTGCGACATCCCGGCGAAGGCGAGCCCGGGCAGATCGAAGCGGCCGCGCTTCGCCGCGCCTGGGTCAGGCGGCATGGAACGCGTTCCAGCCGCCGGCGACGTCGAGGCAGACGCCGGTGATGAACTTGGCTTCGTCGGAGGCGAGGAAGAGCGCCGCGTCGGCGACGTCGCTCGGCTCCAACCAGGGCACCGCCATCGGGTTGAGCGTCCCGAAGGCGTCGGCGACGTCCCCCGGCTCGGGATCCTCGAGGTCTGGCCGGAACAGCGCGTAGGTCGCCGGGTTGTGGCACATCGCCGTTGCAACCGACATCGGCGCCAGCGCGTTGACCGTGATCCCCGCCGGCGCCAGCTCGATCGCCACCGACTTGACGAAGCCGATCACGCCCCACTTCGCGCTCGCGTAGTTGGCGTTGTTGGGACCGCCCTCGCGGCCGACCTCCGAAGAGGTGCAGACGATCCGGCCGCTGCCGCGCTCGAGCATGTGAGGGACGACCGCGCGGACCGCGTGGGCGACGCCACCGAGGTTGATCGCGATCATCTCGTGCCAGGTTTCGTCGCTCATCTCGGCGAACGGACCGTAGGCGCCGATGCCGGCGTTGGCGATCAGCACGTCGATCGCGCCGAAGGCCTCGATCCCCTTCGCGCACATCTCCCGCATCTGCTCCGGGTCACGGACATCGGCGGTCATCGACACCGCCCGCCTACCGGTCTCCTCGACCAGCGCCACCGTCTCGGCCAGCCCCTCCGCGGTCCCCATCGGCGACGCGCAGGGGATTTGCCCGCAGAGGTCGGAGACGACCACGTCGGCCCCTTCGCGGGCGAAGCGGACCGCGTGCTCGCGCCCCTGCCCCTGGGCGGCGCCGGTGATCGCCACCACCTTTCCCTCGAACCTTCCCATCGTTCCCACCTCCATCAGACCGAGTTGAGGGCGCTGAGCCCCATCGAGACGTCGAGCACCGAGCCGGTCAGCTCCTCGCCGGGCTGCCCGAGCAGGTAGAGGACCGCGTCGACCACCCGCTCGACCGGCGCGAACGCCTGCGAGCGCGGGTGCCGCACGCGCAGCGCGTGGGCCGCTTCCTCGGCGTCGGCCGACTCCGCCCGGGCCGCCTGCGCCCAGGACTCGGGCACGTTGAACATCGTCGTGTCGAGCGGAGTCGTGCTGACGACGTTGACGGCTATCCCGGCGTCGGCCGTCTCGACCGCGACCGACTTGGCCAGCCCGATCGTCCCCCAGGCGGCGGCCGCCTGGTGGGAGAGCCGCGGCGCCCCGCGGCGCCCTTCGTCGCCGCTCACGACGACGACGCGGCCGCCGTCGCCGGCGATCATCGTCGGCACCACCTGGCGCAGCACGTGGTAGGTGCCGTTGAGGTTGACGTCGACCGTCTCCGCCCACTGCGCGTCGCTGAGCGTCGCCACCGGGGCGACGGTGCGGATGCCGGCGGCGTGGACGAGCAGCCGGATCGGCCCCAGCTCGGTGCGCACCCGCGCCACCGCCGCGCCGACCGCGTCGTGGTCGCGAACGTCGGCGCGGAGCGCCAGGCAGCGGCGCCCGTGCTCGCGCACCGCGGCCGCGCTCACCTCCAGGTCGGCGTCGGAGGCGAGCGGGTAGGACGGCGTCGTCAGGTCGTTCGCGCTCGGCAGATCGAGCAGGGCGACGTCGGCGCCGCGCGCGGCGAGCTCGGCGGCGCAGGCCGCCCCGACGCCGCGGGCGCCACCGGTGACGAGTGCCACCGCCCCGTCGAAGCCATTCGCCGCGCTCATGGCATCCTCGCGCTCGCGCCCATGCAGACGTCGAGCGTCGTCCCCGACACTGACCGCGCGCCCTCGGAGACCAGATAGAGCACCGCGGCGGAGATCTCCTCGACCGGCGTCCAGGGCTCGGGGATCGGGTTCATCGCCGTGTACCGAGGTTCGACGTCGGCTTTGGTCGGGTGCTCGATGTCGGGCGCGAAGAGGCCGTAGAGGGCGTCGTTATGGACCATCGCGGTGTCCACCGTGGCCGGGCAGATCGCGTTCACCGTGATCCCCTTGTCGGCCACTTCGAGCGCCAGGGTCTTGACCAGCCCGATCACGCCCCACTTGGCGGCGACGTAGTGGGCGAGGTTCGGATTGCCCATGCGACCGCCCATCGACGAGGTGGCGACGACGCGGCCGTAGCCGCGCTCGATCATGTGCGGCACCACCGCCCGCATCGTCTTGAAGACCCCGGTCAGGTCGGTGTCGACCATCTCGTCCCACATCTGGTCGGTGATCTCCCAGAAGACGCCGAACCCGCAGACGCCGGCGTTGGCGAGCAGGATGTCGATCCGGCCGAGCTCCTCGATCGCGCCGGCGACCGCGGCCTCCAGCTGCTCGGTCGAGCGGACGTCGGCCTGCACGGCGACGCAGCGGCGGCCGAGCGCCTCGACCTGGCGCACGGTCTCCTCGAGGTCCTCGATCCCCGCCAGCGGATACGGCACGGTCTCCAGCTGCGCGGCGATGTCGCAGACGGCGATGTCCGCCCCTTCGCGGGCCAGCGCCAGCGCGTGTGATCGACCCTGACCACGGGCCCCACCCGTGATGAAGGCGACCTGTCCGTCGAGGTTTCCCGCGTCAACACTTCCCATCTGTCCTCCTTGCATTGGTCGAACTCGTCCTCAGCCCCGTCGGCCGCGGACTTTGGTCAGGACTACGGCGATGATCAGCGCCGCGCCCTGGAAGGTCGGAATCACCCAGGAGGGGATCCCCTCCAGCTGCAGGCCGTTGATCCCGATCGCGATGATCGCCAACCCGACCAGCAGGCCGAGCACGTTGAAGCGCCCCGGTTTGATCATCGTCGAGCCGAGGAACGCCGCCGCGTAGGCGGGCAGCAGGTACTGGGAGCCGACTTCCGGCTGACCGGCGCCGATGCGCATCGCGTAGAGGAGCCCGGCGGCCGCGGCGCACACCCCCGAGGTCATGAAGGCGAGGTAGAGGATGCGGTCGGTCGGCACCCCGGCGAGGCGCGAGGCGTCGCGGTTCGCCCCGGTCGCGTAGATCTTGCGGCCGAGCGGCGTCATCACGAAGACGTAGCCGAGGATCGCGGCGAGCACGACCACGTAGATGATCGGCGCCGGGATGCCGAGCGGTTCGCCGCGCCCGAGGTCGGTGAACCCCGAGGGGATGTGTTCGGAGATCACCTTGCCGTTGGCGATCAGCTGGGAGATCCCGATGAAGACCGAGCCGGAGCCGAGGGTGACGATGAACGGCTCGATCCCGAGCCGGACGACGAGGATGCCGTTGAACAGCCCGGCGAGGATGCCGATCCCGAGCGTCAGCAGGATCACCACCGGCACCGGCATGTCGCCGCCGGTCGTCTGGAACATCAGCGTCGAGAAGATCACCGACAGGGTGAGGATGCCGCCGATCGAGATGTCGAAGACCCCCGCCGCCAGCGGCACCAGCAGGCCGAGCGCGACCATCGCCGTGATCGTCTGGTTGTTGACGACCGCGATCAGGTTGTTGTAGGTCGGGAAGGTGTCCGGCATGAGCGCCGTGAAGACGACGAACATCACCACCAGGAACCCCGGCCCGGCGAAGCGCTCGAGCAGCGACGCCTGATGGCGCCGGGCGGGCGGGTTCTTGGTCGGGCCGCCCTCCGTGGCGACGCCGGGGTCAGCGGTCTGCGACATGGATCGGGCCTCCTTCGGCCAGGTAGCACTCCTCGACGATCGCTTCGCGGGTGGCCTGCTCGCCCACCAGCTCGGCGGCGATGCGGCCCGCCCGGAAGGCCAGCACCCGTTGACAGACCCCGGCGAGATCTTCGAGGTCCGACGAGCAGAGCAGGACGCCGACGCCGTGCTCCCGGGCGGCGTCGACGATGAAGCGAAGAATGTCGGCGGAGCCGCCGACGTCGACCCCCTGGGTCGGCTCCTCCAGCACCAGGAGGCGGGGCCTGGTGCGCAGGAGGCGGGCGACGTAGACCTTCTGCTGGTTGCCACCGCTGAGCAGCTCGATCGGCCGCTCCGGCTCCCGCGGCCGGATGCCGAACCGGTCGAGGAGCTCGCGGGCCTCGGCGCGCTCGGCGCGGTGATTGAAATGGGCGGCCGACCAGAACGGGCCGAGATCGGAGATCGTCAGGTTCTCCCGCACGGTCAGCCCGGCGATCCGCTTGCGGTGGTTGCCGGCCGGGACAACGGCGACGCCGAGGCGGGCAAGCGCGGTCGGTCCCAGCTCGCCGACGGTGGCGCCGGCCACGGTGATCTGTCCCGAGGTCACCCGCGAGCCGCCGAGCAGGGTGCGCGGCACGTCATGGACGCCGGAGCCGGAGAGGCCGGCCACGCCGACCACTTCGCCGGCCCGCACGTTGAGGTCGGCGCCGCGCAGCTCGCCCTCGGTCCAGACCTCCTCGAAGCGCAGCAGCTCCTCGCCCTCGGCGTCCTTGCCGAGGGCGCCGGCCCGCACCGGGGCGACGATGTCGGAGCCGGCGATCAGCCGCGCCAGCGCCCGCTGATCGATCGCCGCGACCGGCGAGGAGTGGACGAGGACGCCCTCGCGCAGCACCGTCACCCGGTCGGCGAGGTCGAAGACCTCTTCGAGCCGGTGCGAGACGTAGATGACGCCGACGCCGCCGGCGACGAGACGCCGGACCAGCGCGAACAGCCTGCCCACCTCGCGGTCGGGCAGTGCCGCGGTCGGCTCGTCGAGGACGAGCACCCGCACCTGGTCTTCGTCCTGAAGGGCGCGGGCGATCGCGACCTCGGTCCGCTCGACCGCGCCGAGCCGGCCGACGTCATCCTCGGGGTCGAGGTGCTCGAGCCCGAGCGCCGCGAGCCGGCGGCGGGCGTCGGCGCGCTCGGAGCGCCAGCGGATCCGCCAGCCGGGCGCGGTGCGGTAGAGCCCGGAGCCGAGCTTCAGGTTGTCGAGGACCGAGAGGCCGTCGGCGAGCCCCAGGTCTTGGTGGATGAAGCGGATGCCGGCCGCGTGGACCCCCTCGGGGTCGCCGAAGCGGACCTCGCGGCCGTCGACCAGCGCGGGCCCGGAGCCGGGATCGGGCTCGTGGAAGCCGGAGAGGACCTTGATCAAGGTCGACTTGCCGGAGCCGTTGTGCCCGACCAGCGCGTGGACCTCACCGGCCGCGACCTCCAGATCGACCCCGGACAGCGCACGCTGCCCGGGGAAGGTCTTGGAGATCGAGTGGAGCTCGAGCAGGCTCACGGCCTAGCTCGCGCCCCACAGCTTCGTGAACTGTTCTTCGTAGTTTTCGGCGCCCTCGAAGCTGCCTTCGGGCGGCACGTTCGACGGCGTCAGCACCTGCTGGGTCGGGTTCTCGATGCCGCCGGGGACCGGGCTTTCGGCGAGGTAGCGGCTGATCAGGTCGACCACGCACCAGCCGTTTTCATAGATCCCGGAGAGCACGTCGAGCTTGACGATTTCTTCCTTGCGCAGGAGTTCGAGCTCCGGTTCTTCGCCGTCGAAGGTGCCGATCGAGATTTCGCTCGATTTGCCCGCTTCGCGGACCGAGGCCGCGGCCAGCGAGCCCGCGGCTCCCGGAGCGGCGACGATCCAGTCGAGTTCCGGATTGCGCTGGATCGTGGCCTGGATCGCCGGGCCGAGGTCGGTCTGCATCGTCGCCGCCGAGAAGCTTTCGGTTTCGATGCTGCAGCCGCTGCATTCGGAGAGGACGTTTTCGAACCCCTTCGCCCGCTGCTGATTGCACTGGTAGACGGTGTCGGCGAAGACGGCGACGTTGGCTTCGCCGTTCGTCTGGGCGATGATCTGGTCGGCCAGCAGTTCGGCTTCGTGTTCGCAGACGTAGCCGACCTCGCCCACGTTCCCTTCTTTCGGTTCCGGTTCCTCGGCGGTGAACTGGCCGAAGACCGGGATGTTCGCTTCGTGCGCCTTCTTGTAGGCCTCCGGCGCGTCCGACTGCGGGCGGGCGTTGTTGACGATCGCCGCGGGCGCGGCCTGGACGGCTTGGCTCATGCAGTTCTGGAACGCCGCGACTTCGAACTTGGCGTCACAGACCGTGGTCGAGTAGCCGGCCGCGTCGGCGGCGGCTTCGAACCCTTTGACCTGGGCGACGCACCCGGGGATCGACTGGTCACAGCCGATGAAGTAGATGAGGGCGCCTTTCTGCGGGGTGACCGGGCCGAATTCGGCAGCTTCGATCGTGGTCGGCGTCTGGCTCGATTCGGTCGCCGATTTCTTCGCCGCGGTGAGGACCGCGTCGCCGGAGGAAGCTTCTTCGCTACCGCCGCTGCCGGCGACGCTTTCGCCGGAGGAGGCCGTCGAGGTGGAGTTGGAGCTCGAGCTGCCGCCCCCGCCACAGGCGGTGAGCAGACCGGCAAGGACAAGAACCGCGCACAGCAAGTACAACTTGCTCTTCATTTCGTATCTCCCTTTAGGTGGATGAAGGGCGGGGCTAGTTGCCCGCCGGGGCCTTGGCGGCGGAGCGGATCGCGGCGCCGAGCGCCTCGATCCCGCGGACGAGCTCGGCCTCCGAAGCGTGGCTGTAGGCCAGCCGAAGGAAGCGCCGAGAGTCACCGTCGGCCATGAAGCGCTCGCCGGGACGACACATGACGCCGTTTTCGGCGGCCCGCGGACCGACCTGGTCCCAGTCGACCGCGTCGTCGAGTTCGAGCCAGAGGTAGAAGCCGCCCTGAGGAACGTCGAAGCGGACGAAGTCGCCGCAGTGCTCGCGCACCGCCGCGATCGCGGTGTCCCGGCGGTGGCGGTAGACATCGTTGACCATCGCGATATGGGGGTCGAGCTTCCCCTCGGCCATGAAGGCGGCCATCATCCGCGCCAGCCACTGGCTGACCCCGAGGTCCTGTCGGACCCCGGCGAGCCCCTCGATCATCTTCTCGTCACCGCAGACCCAGCCGATCCGCAGCGCCGGCGCGACGATCTTGCTGAAGCCGTGCGACTGGAGGACGAGGCCCGAGCGGTCGAGGCTGAGCAGCGTCGGCAGCGACTCGCCTTCGTAGCGGAGGTCGCCGTAGATGTTGTCCTCGAGCACGACGATTTCGTGCTCCTCGGCGAGCTCGAGGAGGCGTTCGCGACGGGCGAGCGGCGTCTGCACGCAGGTCGGAAGCTGAAAGGTCGGGATCACGTACATCAGCTTCGGCCGCACCCCATCGGCCTTCATCGCGAGGATCTGGCGCTCGAGGTCCTCGACGTCCACCCCTTCGGAGTCGATCGCCACGCTGCGCACGTCGGCTTCGCGCATCTCCATGTAGCGGATCGCGTAGGGGAAGCTGGCGGCCTCGACCAGGACGCCGTCGCCGGGGTCGACGAAGGCGTTGATCGCGAGCGCGATCGCCTGCACGGAGCCGGAGGCGAGGATGAAGTTGTCGGCGCCGAACTCGCGACCTTCGCGGCCCGTCATCCACTTCGCGAGTTCATCGCGCAGGCCGGTGTAGCCGAGGACCAGCTCGATGTAGGTGGCGAGGTAGAGGATCCGGTCCTCGTCGTCCTCGTAGCCGAAGGAGATGTACTCGAGGGCACGCGGCCCGTCGGTGTCGAGGATCTGGCCGGCGAGTCGCTTGAGGTCCTCGACCGGGAAGGTCTCCTCGGCCGGGATCCCCTGGTCGAGGTTGAAGGTGACCGGGGACGGCGGGTCCGGAAAGAACAGGGGCGGGCCGTTTGCGGCCAGCCGCGAGTACAGGGCAACGGGGTCCAAGGTTCGTCTCCTCCGTGCGTCAGGGCTATCCCACACCCGGTCTTCCCATGACCAAGTGCTTGCTTGGTTGGAATTCCTAGACGAACTTCGGCGGCGTGTCAAGCCGGGGCCGCGAACCACCCCGCGGCGCGCCGACCAGGTAAATCTGATCACCCGGTCCGCGCTGCCCCCCGGGTCCCTCCCCCTCTTTGGGGATCCAGTCGCCGGCGGCGAGCGCGCGCGTCCATTCGCGGAGCGCCCAGCGCTCGCGGATCAGCCAGCCCTCGTCGTGGCGCCGCAGGCGGTCCACATAGCGGAAGGCGGAGACGAAGTTCAGCCGCGGCTCCGCGGCCGGCGTGCCCCAGTGGTAGGCAAGCCCGTAGCTCTCGGCCCGCGCCTCGTCACCGTCGATTTCGGCGAGGTGGTTGGCGACCACATGCATCGTCCCGTCGAAGCGACCGATCGCCTCGCCGACCCAGGCGACGTACTGGTCGCGGTCGCCGCTGAAGCCAGTGTGGTGGTCGACGCCGCCGGGCTCATAACAGCTCCTGACCGCCTCCATGTCCATTCGATCGATCGCCCGGCAGTAACGCAGGACGAGATCGTGGATCTGCTGACGATCGAGGAGCCGGCGCAGGTCCGACTCGTCCACGCCGCCCTCGGTCACTTAGTGCTTGGAGACGCCGTCGACCAGGACGGCCAGGTACTGGCCGATGATCTTTTCCGGCTTCAGCGAGCCGCCGGGGCGGTACCAGCGGGGCGCGGTCCAGACGGTGTCACGGACCAGGCGGTACACCAGTTTCGGGTCGATCGTGTCGCGGAACTCGCCGCTTTTGACGCCCTTTTTCAGGACGTCGGTCCACATTTTCTCGAATTTCTCGTGGGCCCCGGTGAGGTAGGAGAAGCGCGGCTGGGCGGCGAGGAAGCGACCCTCGTTCTGGTAGATCAGGATCGCCGAGCGGCTCTCGACCATCGATTCGAGCGAGGTGCGGACGAGGCCTTCGAAGGTTTCCTTCGGCCCCTTGCCTTCGGCGATCACCGCTTCGTAGGAGGAGAGCGTCTGCTCGAGGAAGGTCGAGAGGATCTCGTCGATCATCGACTCCTTCGAGTCGAAGTGGTGGTAAAGGCTGCCCGAGAGGATGCCCGCCTCGTCGGCGATGTCGCGGACCGTGGTCGCGACGTAGCCGCGGTCGGCGAAGAGGTCGGCGGCGATCGCCAGCAACTCGGCTTGGCGCACGGCCTCGCCGCGGCGCGGTCGCGTCTCAGACTTGCCTTTCGACGCCCGCCGCGTCGTCCGTCCGCTCGATGCCATCACCGTAACCCTACCCAAGCATCTGCTTGGCGCGTGGTTTGGTTCCTTTTCGGTCCGCGGCCGGCACGCCTATCGCGGGCCCCCGGTGGCTGCTCGGTGGGCCTGGGCGGCGAGCCGCTCGGCCTGGGCGGCGAAGGAGGCGGCAGGCCGGTCGACTTCTCCGAGGGCGCCACGGCTGACGCGGGCGTAGACGCCCTCGACGATGCAGGCGAGCTTCCACCAGGCGAACGCCTCGTAGAAATCGAGGGTGCTCGCATCGACCCCGGCCGCGTCTTCGTAGCGGTCGCGCAGCTCGGCACGGGAGGCGAAGCCCGACGCGAGCGTCGGCGGGTCCTCGAGCGCGGTGATCTCGTCGCCCGGCTCGGCCCAGTAGACGAGCAGCAGGCCGAGGTCGGCGAGCGGGTCGCCGAGCGTGCAGATCTCCCAGTCGAGCACCGCGGTCACCTCGCCCGCCGGGTCGAGCAGGCAGTTGTCGAGGCGGAAGTCGCCGTGGACGATCGCGGTGCGTGACTGCGGCGGGACCCGCGCCGCGAGCAGCGCGTGCGCTTCGGCCAGGGCCTCGAGGTCCCGTGTCCTCCCCTCCTCCCATTGACGGTTCCAGCGGGCGAGCTGGCGCTCGACGTAGCCGCCACCGCGGCCGAGGTCGCCGAGGCCGACCGCTGCGGGGTCGACCGTGTGGAGCGCGGCGAGGGTCTCGGCGAGCGCACGCCCGGAGCGCCCCCGGGCAGAGGCGCCGAGGTCACCCGCCGCCGCCGCACCACGCACCGCCACGCCCGGAGCGCGCTCCATCAGCAGCAGCGGCGAGCCGTCGGGACAGAGGCCGTCCTCGGCGCCGAGCACCGCCGGGACCGGCACCGCGGTCTCCGTGACCGCGGCGATGATCCGCCCCTCGCGCAGCACGTCGTGGGCGGTCAACTGGCGCGGACCGAGTGGCGGGCGCCGCAGCACCCACTCGCCGCCGGTCGCGTCGGCGAGCAGGAAGGTCAGGTTCGAGCGCCCGCCCGCCAGCCGCTGCAGACGGAACGGCGGCCGCGCCGCCGGCAGCCGGGCGCGGAGCCACGGCTCGAGTGACGCGAGGTCGATGGCCTCCATCGTCCCAACCTAACAAGCAAGCGATTGCTTGACGTGACGATGAGCCGATGGTTGAGTGGACGCGTGGACGCGCTCCGACCGTTCCGCTTCGGCGTCGGGCCGTCCGGCCTGCTCGGCGACCTCGCCGGCGAATGGCGCCGCACCGTCGCCGCGATCGAGGCGCTCGGCTACTCCTCGCTCTGCCTCGGCGACCACCTCTCGATGATGGGACCGCTCCCCGCGCTCGCCGCCGCGGCGGCCTGGAGCGAGCGGCTCGCGCTCGGGCTGATGGTCGCGGCCAACGACTATCGCGCGCCGGTGCTGCTGGCCCAGGAGGCGATGACGGTCCAGGCGATCTCCGGCGGGCGGCTGGAGCTCGGGCTGGGCGCGGGCTGGGACGCCTCCGACTATCGACAGCTCGGCCTGCCGTTCGACCGACCCGGCGCGCGGATCGATCGGCTGACGGAGGCCGTCCGGATCGTCAAGCTCTACTGCGCCGGCGAGCCGTTCGACTTCGCCGGAGAGCACTACCGGCTGGAGGGTGTGGTGCCGGCCGTGCGTGGCCCGCGGCCGCGGGTGATGATCGGCGGGGGCGGGCCGCGGGTGCTCGCGCTCGCCGCGCGCGAGGCCGACATCGTCGGCATCAACGTCCCGCTCGGCGGCGCCGACCTACGCTCCTCGCTGGCCGCCGGGGCGACCGCCTCCGAACGGGTCGAGGCCGCGGTGGAGACCGTCCGCGCCGCCGCCGGGCCGCGCCTCGCCGAGATCGAGCTGCACGTCAACGTCCTCGCCTGCCAGGTCACGGCGACCGCCGCGGAGGGCACCAGCCGCACCGCCGCGGTGGCGGCGCGCCTCGGCGTCGCGGCGGCAGAGCTCGCGGACTCGCCCTTCGTCCTGATCGGCCCGGCGGAGGAGATCGTCGCCAAGCTCCGGCGCCTGCGCGAGCGCCTCGGCGTCTCCTACTTCACCGTCCCCCGCGCCGCCGCCCCCGGCCTGGCGCCGCTGCTACCGGAGCTCCGCGGCGCCGAGGCCGCCCGATGAGCGCCTTCATCCAGCGCCGCGCGCAGCGCGCTGGCGGCGCAGCTCCTCGCGGGCGACGCTGCGCACGTGGACCTCGTCGGGGCCGTCGGCGATCCGCAGGATCCGCGCTGAGGCCCACATCCGCGCCAGCGGCACGTCGTTCGTGACGCCGAGCCCGCCGTGGATCTGGATCGCCGTGTCGAGCACCGATTCGGCGACCCGCGGCGCCACGATCTTGATCGCGGCGATCTCGGTCCGCGCCCCGTCGGCGCCGACCCGGTCGATCATCCAGGCGGTCTTCATCACCAGGAGGCGCGCCTGCTCGATCGCCATCCTCGCCTCGGCGATCCGCTCCCGCACCACCCCCTGGTCCGACAGCGGCCCGCCGAAGGCGACCCGCTCGTCAGCCCGCTCGCAGGACATCTCCAGCGCCCGCTCGGCCATTCCGATCGAGCGCATCGCGTGGTGGATGCGGCCCGGCCCGAGCCGCGCCTGCGCGATCGCGAACCCCTCCCCCTCGCCGCCGAGGATCTCGGCGGCGGGCACGCGCACATCCTCGAAGAGGATCTCGCAGTGGCCGTGCTGGTCCTCGAAGCCGAAGACCGGCAGGCTGCGGACGACCGTCACGCCGGGCGCGTCGCGCGGCACCAACACCATCGACTGCTGCCGATGGGGCGCGGCGTCGGGGTCGGTCTTCCCCATCACGACGAGGAGCGCGCAGCGCGGATCGGCGGCGCCGGTCGTCCACCACTTGCGCCCGTTGATGACGTAGTCGTCGCCGTCGCGGATGATCGCGGTGGCGATGTTGCGGGCGTCGGAAGAGGCGACCTCGGGCTCGGTCATCGAGAAGCCGGAGCGGATGCGGCCGTCGAGCAGCGGCTCGAGCCAGCGCTCCTTCTGCGACGCGGTGCCGAAGAGGTGCAACAGCTCCATATTGCCGGTGTCCGGGGCGGCGCAGTTGAGCGCCTCGGGGGCGATGTAGGGGGAGCGACCGGTCAGCTCGGCGAGGTGGGCGTAGTCGAGGTTGGAGAGGCCGGAGAGGTCGGGCAGGAAGAGGTTCCAGAGGCCGATCTCGCGCGCCTGCGCCTTCAGCTCCTCGACGATCGGCGGCAGCGTGTGGTCGCCGGGGCCGGCGGCGGCGCGCTGCTCGGCGTACACCGGCTCGGCCGGGTAGACGCGGCGCTCGAGGAAATCCTCGAGGCGGGCGGCGAGCTCGAGGCAGCGCGGCGAGAGCGTCAGGTCCACTCCAGCTAAACTACCAAGCGCTTGCTCAAGTGAGTGGGACGGGACGGTTCGGGGACGGGACCGACCGAGGACCGGGACGACCTGAGGAGGATGGATGGAGACGCTTGCCGACCGCGTGGTGGTGGTGACCGGGGCGGGCCGCGGCCTGGGACGCGAGCACGCGCTCCTGGCGGCCGCCGAGGGCGCCGCGGTGGTGGTCGACGACAACGGCTGCGAGCCCGACGGCACCGGCGCCGACCCGGCGCTCGCCGCCGCGGTTGTCGCCGAGATCGAGGCCACGGGCGGCCGCGCCCTAGCCAGCACCGAGGACGTCGCGACGATGGCCGGCGCCGAGGCGCTGCTGGCGGCGACGCTCGAGGCGTTCGGCAAGGTCGACGGCCTTGTCAACAACGCGGGCGTGCTGCGCGACCGGATGTTCGTCAACCTCGGCGAGGAGGACTGGGACGCGGTGATCCGTGGCCAGCTGCGCGCGACCTACTGCCCGGCCAACGCCTTCGCCCGCCACTGGCGCGGGCTCGCCAAGGCGGGCGAGTCGGTGGACGCCTCGGTCGTCAACGTCCCCTCCACCTCGGGGCTGATCGGCCAGGTGGGCCAGAGCAACTACGGTGCCGCCAAGGCGGCGATCGCCTCGCTGACCCTGATCCTCGCCGAGGAGATCGGCCGCTACGGGGTCCGCGTCAACGGCGTCGTCCCGGTCGCCCGCACGCGGATGACCGCCGACGTCCCCGCCTTCGCCAACCTCGTCGCCGCGCCCGTCGACCCGGCGGAGTTCGACGTCTACCACCCCGGCAACGTCTCGCCGCTGGTCGCCTGGCTACTGGGCGCCGGCGGCGACGTCAACGGCCAGGTCTTCTACGCCAAAGGCGGCGAGATCCGCCGCTTCCTCGGCTGGCACTACGGTGCCAACGCGACCAAGGACGGGCGCTGGGAGGTCGAGGAGCTGGACGCGGCGATGGCGCCGCTGGTGGGCGAATGAGAGGGTCATCCGGGAACTCGATCGATGCCTCGATCGGCGACCAGATGTCGGATATGCTGACCAAGCAATTGCTTGGCCCGGGGACGGAGGAGGAGAGATGAGCGACCAGCAGACCCTGCCGGCGGTGCTCGCCGAGGCGGTCGAGCGCCACGGCGATCGCACCGCGGTGATCGACAGAGAGACCCGCCTCACCTACACCGAGCTCGGCGAGCACGTCGACCGCGCCGCTCGCGGCCTGATCGCCGCCGGGGTCGAGCCCGGCGACCGCGTCTGCATCTGGTCGCCGAACACCTACCACTGGATCGTCGCCTCGCTGGCGCTTCACTCGGCGGGCGCGGTCCTGGTCACGCTCAACACCCGCTTCACCGGGGCCGAAGCCTTCGACATCCTCGAGCGGACCAGCACCCGCGTCCTCTTCCTCCCCGACCGCTTCCTCGACAACGACTACCTGGCGACGCTGCGCGGTGCCGAGCGGGCGAGCGGCGAGAGCCCCGGCCCCGTTCCCGGCCTCCCCGCGCTGGAGCTGATCGTCCGGGTGCCGATCGAGGGCGGCGGCGAGCCCGCCGAGCCGGAGGTCCGCACCTGGGAGGAGCTGCTCGCCCGCGCCCCCGAGGTCGACGCGGCGACCCTCGCGGCGCGCCGTGAGGCGGTCGGGCCCGAGGACATCTCCGACATCCTCTTCACCTCCGGCACCACCGGCCGGCCGAAGGGCGCGATGTCGGCGCAGCGCCAGACGCTCGCCGTCGCCGAGGCCTGGGCCGACTGCGCCGAGGTCAGCGCGGACGATGTCTACATGATCATCGCGCCCTTCTTCCATACCTTCGGCTACAAGGCGGGCTGGGTCGTCTGCCTTCTGCGCGGGGCGACGATGCTGCCGGTCATCACCTTCGACCTCGACTCGGTGGTCGACATGATCGAGCGCGACCGCGTCACCATCGTCCCCGGGCCGCCGACCATCTTCCAGACCCTGCTCGCCTACCCGGGGCGGGAGCGGCGCGACCTCTCCTCGCTGCGCCTCGCGGTGACCGGCGCGGCGGTGGTGCCGGTGACCCTGGTCGAGCGGATGCAGCGCGAGCTCAGCTTCGAGATGGTGATCACCGCCTACGGCCTCTCCGAGGCGGTGGTGGTGACGATGTGCCGGGAGGGCGACGACCCGGCGACGATCGCCCACACCTCGGGCGCGCCGACGGCCGACTTCGAGGTGCGGATCGTCGGCGACGACGGCGCCGTCTTACCCGCGGGCGAGTCCGGCGAGATCCAGCTCCGCGGCCCCAACGTGATGCTCGGCTACCTCGACGACCCGGAGGCGACCCGCAAGGCGATCGAGCCCGACGGCTGGTTCCACACCGGCGACATCGGCCACCTCGACGAGCGCGGCTACCTCACGATCACCGACCGCCTCAAGGACATGCTCACCGTCGGCGGCTTCAACGTCTACCCCGCGGAGGTCGAGAACGCGATCCTCGGCCTCGACGACGTGGTCGAGTGCGCCGTCGTCGGCACCCCCGACGAACGGCTCGGCGAAGTCGGCCTCGCCTACATCGTCGGCAAGCCCGGCCACTCGCTCGTGCCCGAAGCCGTGATCGCCGCCTGCCGCGAGCGCCTCGCCAACTTCAAGGTCCCCCGCCGCGTCGAGATCGTCGACGAGCTCCCCCACAACGCCGCCGGCAAGGTCCTGAAGACCGAGCTCCGCGCCCGCGCCGCCGGCTGACCCGCCGTCACAAGGCGCTGTTGGGGCATACCCTACGTATGCCCTACACTCCGCCCATGCCGAAAACCACCAGGCAGAAGACGAGCGTCTACCTCGACGACCGGCAGGTCCGGCGGCTCACCGACCTCGCCGAGCACCTCGGCCGGTCGCAGGCGGAAATCATCCGCGACGCGATCGCGAGCTACGACCCGATCGGGAAGGGCGACCGCAACTTCGCACTGGCGCGTGGCTTCAGCCGCGTCGACGATGATCCCCGACCGATCTCCGAGATCCCCGAGGAGGACCTCCTGGACGGCTTCGGCGAGTGACGCTGATCTGCGACGCGGCGCCGCTCGTCGCCTTGGCCGACAAAGACGAGCCGCGCCGCGGGCTCCTGCTGGAGGTGCTGCGCCACGAGCCAGGTGACCTGATCCTCCCGGCGCAGGTCGCGGCCGAGGTCGACTACATGCTCGGAGTCCGCCTCGGCCAGGCCGCTCGGCGCGCCTTCCTCGAGGACCTCGCCGCTCGTCGCTACGAGGTCGCCTGCCTGACGCCAAGTGACTACGCCACGGTGGCGAGCCTCGACGCCCGCTACGCCGACCTCGGACTAGGGCTCTCCGACTGCTCCGTCGCCGTCCTCGCGGCCCGCTTCGACACGGTCCGCCTCCTCACCTTCGACGAACGCGACTTCCGCCCGATCGAACCGCTCCAGGGCGGAGCCTTCCAGCTGCTGCCGGCCGATCGGTAGCCGGCCGGCAGCAGTGAGACCCCGCGCGGATCAGCTCAGGCGTTCGACGATCAGGGCCATGCCCTGGCCGCCGCCGACGCACATGGTCTCCAGGCCGATCGTCGCGTCGCGGTGGCGGAGGCCGTTGAGGAGGGTGGTGAGGATGCGGGCGCCGGTCATGCCGAAGGGGTGGCCGAGGGCGATCGCGCCGCCGTTGACGTTCAGCTTGTCGAGGTCGACGCCGAGCCGGCGGGCACTGGGGATGACCTGGGCGGCGAAGGCCTCGTTGATCTCGACCAGGTCGACGTCGTCGATCGTCATCCCCGCCCGCCGGAGAGCGGCTTCGCAGGCGCCGACGGGGCCGAGGCCCATGATCTCGGGATCGACCGCGGAGACGCCGGTGGCGACGATCCGGGCGAGCGGCTGGATGCCGCGCTCCTCGGCGAAGCTGCGGCTGGTGAGGACGATCGCGGCGCCGCCGTCGTTCAGCGGACAGGCGTTCCCCGCCGTCACCCGGCCGTCCTCGCGGAAGACCGGCTTGAGGCCGGCGAGCTTCTCCACCGTCGTCCCCGGGCGCGGGCCGTCGTCTCGGTCGACCACGGTGCCGTCGGGGAGGGTGACCGGGACGATCTCCGAATCGAAGAAGCCTTCCGCCTGGCGCGCCACCGCGAGCTGCTGGGAGCGGGCCGCGAACGCGTCCATCTCCTCGCGGGTGACGCCCTCGAGGTCGGCGACGTTCTCCGCCGTCCACCCCATCGCGATGTAGGCGTCGGGCAGGCCCTCGGCGGGGGTCCACGGCTCGACTCCGGGGTGGGACCGCGCCTCGGTCCGCGCCATCGCCTCGGCGAAGCGCGGGTTCTTGGTGTCCGGGACGCGGTCGGCGTTGCCCTTGTCGAAGTGGCTGCAGGACTCGGCGCCGGCGGCGATGAAGCAGTCGCCCTCACCCGCGCGGATCGCGTGGGTCGCCATCCGCACGGTCTGCAGCGAGGAGGAGCAGTAACGGTTGACGGTCACGCCGGGGACCTCGACCAGGCCCGACATCACGGCGACGATGCGAGCCATGTTGAAGCCCTGCTCGGCGGCCGGCTGGCCGCAGCCGAGCATCAGGTCCTCGATGTCGTCGGGCCGCACCTCGGGCACCTGGGCGAGCGCCGCCTCGACCGCGATCGTGGCGAGGTCGTCCCCGCGCATCGGCACCAGCGTTCCCTTGCCGGCCCGACCGATCGGGGTGCGGACGGCGGCGACGACTACGGCTTCCTCGGACAAGACTCTCTCCTTCGGTCGATGATGGGTGGCGGCGGCGCTCAGCCGAACCGGATCAGGCCGCCGCTCAGCACCACGGCCTCCGGGGTCGCCACGGAAAAGGGGACGCTGCCGTCGTCGAGTGGCTCCCAGGCGCGCAGTTCGAGCGGGTCGCCGGGGAGGACGGAAGCGGCGAAGCGAGCCTCGAGCCCGGCCGTCTCGTCAGGGCGGCGGCCGAACAGGGCGGGGAGCGAGCGCGCGGCGTAGCCGAGGGTGCAGAGCCCGTGCAGGATCGGCCGCGGCCGGCCGATCGCGCGCGCCGCCTCGGGGTCGACGTGGATCAAGTGACGGTCGCCGGTCAGCCGATAGAGGACGGCGCTCTCGCGGCTGGTCTGCAGGCGCGCGCCGCGGGTCGGCGCAGCCTCGGGATCGCGGCGGGCGCTCGGCCCGCGCTCGCCGCCCCAGCCGCCCTGGCCGGGGGCGAAGATCGAGTAGACGGCGCGGAAGTGCTCGCAGCCGACCTCGATGTCGAAGATCGCGGCGCTCCCCTTGTCCCAGACGTCGGTGACCCGGGCGACCAGCTCCAGCTCGCCGCTCGGCGGCAGCAGTCCGAGGACCTCCAGCCGCTGGCCGGCGTGGAGCGAGTTCGTCGAGTAGAAGAAGCCGCGCTCGCGGAGCTCGTCGCAGGCCCAGAGGCCGAGCCCGAGGCCGAAGGTGGGGAGCACGCGGAGGTCGCGCTCGAAGACGAGGTCGAGGTCCTCGGCGGCGGCGCCGACGGCGAGCGCGTAGAGGATCGCCTCGCGGTCCGTGTAGGAGACGAGACGGGTTCCCAGCTCGAGCCCGGCGGCTTCGGGGGCGGGTTTGAGGGTGTCGACGGTGTTCATTACTTGACCAAGCGCTCGCTTGGTTTATATCCTACGCACCGAGTGAGGTCAACACGCGGCGAGGGCCGCGGAGAGGGAGCGATGCAGACGACCGGTTCGGAGACGTTGGCCGAGGGTTTGACCTTTCCCGAGGGGGTGCGCTGGCACGACGGCGCGCTCTGGTTCTCCGACATGCACGCGCATACCGTGCAGCGGCTGGAGCCGGGCGGCGCGCCCAAGGTCATCGCCTCGGTGCCCGAGTGCCCCTCCGGCCTCGGCTTCCTCCCCGACGGCACCCCGCTGGTGGTCTCGATGCAGGACCGCCGCCTGCTGCGGCTCGACCCCGACGGCCCGCACGAGCACGCTGACCTTTCCGCGCTGGCGCCCTGGCATACCAACGACATGCACGTCGACCGCCACGGCCGCGCCTACGTGGGCAACTTCGGCGACGGCTCCGCCCCGCCCGACCCCCCGAGGCCGACCCCTCTCCTCCTGGTCGAGCCCGACGGCGAGGCACGGGTCGTCGCCGAAGACCTTTGGTTCCCCAACGGGATCGCGTCGACGCCCGACGGCGGCACCCTGATCGTCGCCGAGACGCGCTCGGTGCCGGGCAAGCTGACCGCCTTCACGGTCGCCGCCGACGGCTCGCTGAGCGATCGCCGCACCCTCACCTCCTTCGAGGGTGGCTTTCCCGACGGGATCGCGGTCGACGCCGAGGGCGGCATCTGGGTCGCATTCCCCTTCGGCAACGAGCTGGTCCGGGTGGCGCCCGGCGGCGAGGTCGACCGGCGCGTCCCCTTCCCCAGTCCCTACGCCGTGGCGGTCGGCGGCCCGGGCGGCCGCGACCTCTTCGTCGCCACGGCCCCGAGCTGGGTGCCGGACGAGGCGAAGAAGCTGCGCGGCGGGTCGATCCACCGGCTCGCCGACCAGGCGCCGGCCGCCGCCGCATGAGCCGCGCCGCGCTGCCGCCGCGCCTGCACGTCGGCCTCGACAACTACGGCTCCTACCTCGGCAGCGACTGGGAGCGCCTGCTCGACCTCGCCGTCGCCGCCGACAGGGCGGGCGTCGACACCCTGGTGCTGGTCGACCACGTCGTGCTCGGCGGCGACCTCTCCGGCTACCCCTACGGGCCCTTCGCGACCGAGCCCGACGCCCACTGGCTCGAGCCGTTGACCTGCCTCGCCGCGATCGCCGGGCGCACCTCGCGGGCGCGGCTGATGACCGGTGTCCTGATCGCGCCGCTGCGCCCGCCGGCCCTGCTGGCGAAGACGGCGGCGACCCTCGACGTCATCTCCGGCGGCCGCCTCGACCTCGGCGTCGGCACCGGCTGGCTCGCCAAGGAGTACGAGGCCGCCGGCCTCGACTTCGCCGAGCGGGGACGACTGTTGGACGACGCGCTCGACGCCTGCACGGCGCTCTGGCGGGGCGGCCCGACCGACTTCGAGTCCCCCCGGCTGCGCTTCGACGACGTCTACTGCGAGCCGCGCCCGGCTCAGCCGGGCGGCATCCCCTTCTGGATCGGCGGCGACCTGCACGACCGCAACCTGGCCCGCCTGGTGCGGCGCTGCAACGGCTGGATCCCCAGCCCGACCGCCCGCCGGCGCGACATCGCCGCCGGCATCGAGCGGCTCGACGCGGCGCTCGAAGCGGGCGGGCGCGACCCCGGCCAGGTCCGCGTGCGGATCGGCCTGCCGTCGCCGCGTGACGAGGACGCCGGCGTCGAGCGCAGCATGGAGCGCCTCGCCGAGGTCCGCGAGCTAGGCGCCACCGACTTCTACGTCAACCTCGCCCGCGCCTGCCCCGACCCCGACGCCGCCCCCGAGTTCATCGCCGGCCTCGGCGCCGCCTGGCGCGCCGCCGTCGCCTAGCCTCCGTCGGCGCGTTCGCACCTTGCCGTAACCAGTACGGGAAAGTGCGAACGCACTACGTCGGGAGGCGGACGGGGCGCTTCTCGGTCCAGAGGACTCGGAGCTCGCGGGCGACGAAGCGCCAGGGGCCGCGCCCGTCGCGGGCGAAGCGGTCGAAGTAGCGGCCGCGGAGGATCAGGTCGCTGCCTTCATTCCCCTCGCCACGGGTGACGTGGTGGGCGACGCAGACCGACTCACCGCTCGCCTCGTCGCCGCCATCCCACACGACGACCAACCCCGACGGCTCGTGCAAGGTCGCCTCGAACTGCCCGAGCATCTCGATCACGTCGGCCAGCCCCTCGTAACCCCGGTGGACCTCCGGCTCCCCTCCTCCCCGCCGCACCGTCAGGGTCGCGTCGGGGAGGAAGAGCGCGCGGAGCGTCTCGAGGTCGCGGCGATCGACCGCGGCCGCGTAGGCGGCGAGGAGAGACGACGGCTCCGGCATCAAGTCGGCCATCACTAGTGCGCGGCTTTGATCGTGCCCCCGTCGGCCCGCTGGGCGGCACCGGTCACCACCGACGCCCGCTCGGAGCACAGGAATGCCACCACCGCGGCGACCTCGGTGGGGTCGGCGAACCGCCCGGTCAAGGTGTCGGCCAGGAAACCCCCCGGCTCGAACATCTCGCTTTTGACCTCCTCGACCGGCCGGCCCTCGGTGTTGGCCGCGTCGAGGAACGAGGCCGACCCCTCCGTCCAGGTCGGCCCGGCGATGGCCGTGTTGACGGTGACCCCGGTACCTCGGGTCATGACGGCCAGGCCCCGACTCAGGGCGATTACGGCCGCCTTGGCCACCGAGTACGGCATCAGATCCGGGTTGACCTGGATCCCGTAGTCGGAGGAGACGAAGACGACGCGGCCCCAGTCCCGCTCCAGCATCGCGGGGAGGAATTTCTGGGCCAGCGCGGCGCCGGCCAGCAGGTTGGCCTGGAGGCCCTGACGCCAGTCATCGTCAGCGAGGTCGAAATAGGACTGGACCCGGTAGACCGCGGCGTTGTTCACCAGCACGTCCGGCCGGCCGACGGCCGCGACCCGCTCGGCGATCGCCGCCGGCGCCGCCGGGTCGGACAGGTCGCCGGCCACGCCATATACCTCACCCCGGCCTTCCAGCCGGCCGACGGCGTCCGCGACGGTGGCCTCGCTGCTGCCGTGGACGAATACCGCCGCGCCCTCGTCGAGGAGGCTGCCGGCGACGGCGTGCCCGATCCCCTTGGTCGACCCGGTGACCAACGCCAACCGGCCCTTCAGCCCGAGATCCATCAGGCCTACTTGGCGGTCGAGCCGGCGTCGATCGGGAGCGCGATGCCGGTCACGTAGCGAGCGTCGTCGGAGACGAGCCAGCTGATCGCCGCGCTGACCTCGGCGGGCTCCATCATGGTGACGTCGAGAAGGTTCAGATCGTTCAGCCCCGGTTCGGCGTCGGCCAGCGAGGGGGACTCCAGGTCCGGTCGGAAGAGGGAGTAGAGAGCATCGTTGGTGATCATCGGGCTGTTGACCGTCGTCGGGCAGACGGCGTTGACCCTGATGTTGTGGGGAGCGAGCTCGTGGGCGAGGGTGCGCACCAGGCCGATCACGCCGTGCTTGGCCGACGTGTAGTGGACGTTCCCGGTGGTGGCCTTGAGGCCGATGGTGGAGCTGGTGATGGTGATCGCCCCTCCGGTCCCCCCCTCGATCATCGTCGGTATCACGGCCTTGGCCGTCTTCCACTGGCCGGTCAGGTTGATGTCGATCATCGTCTGCCAGGTCTCCTCGTCAAGCGACCACGAGTCGCTCGACCCGGACCAGATCCCCGCGTTGGAGACGAGGATGTCGATCTGCCCGAAGGTCTCCTTGGCCAGGTCCACCGCCGCGCCGAGCTGCTCGAGGCTGCGGATGTCGGCGGTGGCGGTGGCGCAGCGACGACCGGCCGCTTCGACCAGCTTCGCCGTCTCCGCCAACTCGTCAGCCGTGCCGAGCGGGTACGGCACGGTCTCCACGTCGGCGCAGACGTCGACGGCCACGATGTCGGCCCCGTCCTCGGCCAGTCGAACGGCGTGGGACCGGCCCTGCCCCCGAGCCGCGCCGGTGATGAACGCTACTTTTCCCTCCAGTTTGGACATGTGGTCCCTTCCCTTTTCGGTGGTTATCCGGCGTTGAAGTGGATGGCCTTGGTCTGGCAGAACTCGCGGACTCCGGCGACGCCGTACTCGCGGCCGATGCCGGAGCGCTTGTAACCGCCGAACGGCGCCCACGAGTTCATCCCGCCGCTCCCCCCGTTCAGGCTCACCTGCCCGGTCCGCAGTTGGAGGGCGATCTCGAAGGCGGTCCCGGAATCCTTCGAGAAGACGGCTCCCGACAGGCCGAACGGCGAGTCGTTGGCGATCGTCACTGCCTCCTCGTCGGAGTCGAACCCGACCACGACCGCCACCGGGCCGAAGATCTCCTCCTGGGCCACCTTCGAAGTGTTGTCGACCCCGGTGAGGATGGTCGGCTCGTAGAAGAACCCTCGATCCAGGTCGTCCGGCCGGCGGCCACCGGTGACCACTTCGCCCCCGTCGTCACGGGCCTCGTCCACGTAGCGTTCCACCCGTTGACGCTGTTGCTCCCGGATCAGCGGGCCCATCGTCGTCCCGCCCACCGCCGGGTCACCGATTTGGAGAGCCTGCGAATTCCGGGCCATCAGGTCGAGGAATTGGGACCGGACGGCGTTGTGCACCAGATGGCGAGTGCACAGGCTGCAGCCCTGGCCGGCCTGCAGGGTGTACTGGCCGACCGCGAACTGGGCGGCCGCTTCGAGGTCGGCGTCCTCGCGCACGATCAGGGCCGACTTGCCGCCGAGCTCGAGGACGACCTTCTTCAGCGTGTCGGCTCCCTGCTGGGCGACGGCGACGCCGACCGTGTCGGAGCCGGTGAAGGTGATCAGGTCGACCCGAGGGTCGGAGGTGAGCGCCTGGCCGACGTCGGTGCCTCCGGTGACGACGTTGAGGACCCCCGCGGGGACCCCGGCCTGCTCAGCCGCTTCGGCCAGCACGAAGGCCTCGAGCGGCGTGAACGGTGACGGCTTCAGCACCACCGTGTTGCCCATCGCCATCGCCGGCGCGATCTTGGCCACGTTGATGAGGAGCGGGAAGTTGAACGGGCTGATCGCCACCACCACGCCGTAGGGCTCGTACACCTGTACCTGGCTTCCCAGCAGCCGTCCCCCGCCGACGCGCTCGGTCAGGTCGTAGGGAAGGGGCTCGACGTTGGGCCAGGCGGCGGCCTCGGCAAAGAAACGGAAGTGGGCGAGCGTCGTGTCGACGTGTAGGCCGGCCGCCAGTCCCTGTGGCGCGCCGGTCTCGGTCATGACGAGGTCGATCAGCTCGTCCCGCCGGGCCAGCAGGACATCGAGCATCCGCAGCAGCGTCGCCGACCGTTCGGCCCCCGACATCCGCGGCCACGGTCCCTCCTCGAAGGCCCGCCGCGCGGCCGCCAGCGCGGCGTCGCACTCCGCCAGCTCGCCGACGGGCAAGGAGGCGATGACCTCCTCGGTGGCCGGGTTCACGACATCCTCAGTTGACTCCCCCGACGGGGATACCCAATCGCCGTCGATGTACAGCGCGCCCTTGTAGGCGAGTCCGGCCAGCGCCATCAAGATCCTCCGGTCTGTGCTCGTCGATTACCGATGGGAGAGCAGTCGCGACAGCTCCGGGCAGGAAATGGCCCGGAGCTGTCGCGGAGGGCTTATTCGACGCCCCAGAGCTGCTTGAACTGTTCTTCGTAGTTTTCGACGACCGGGAATTCTTCTTCCGTGGTCGGCAAGGTTTCCTTGGTGACCGTCCAGTAGGGCAGCGTCGAGTCGTTTTCGTCTTCTTTGTATTCGACCCCGGCGAAGAGACGGGCCAGCAGGTCGATCCCCCGCCAGTAGACCTCGGGGAAGCTCGACCCCACGGTCGACTGCAGGTATTCCCCGTTCGCCATGTACGGCGCGATCGAGGTGCTGATGTTCACCGTGGTCAGCTTCGCGTTTTCCACCCCGGCGCCTTTCAGCGCGGTGGGCAGGCCGGTGACCATGTCGTCATAGCCGACCGTCGTCCATTCGATCCCGGGATTCGCGGTGAGGAAGCTGGCGATCCGCTGCGGCAGGTCTTTGCCGATCGCGGTCAGCGGCGCTTCCAATTTCTTCACCTTGCATCCGGAGCATTCTTCGCTGAACACTTTTTCGACCGAGGCGGCCGTCCCGGTCACCGTTTCGAAACCCTGCGCGTTGACAACACCGATTTCCATCGATTCGTTGGTGCTGTGGGCGAGGATGTAGTCGGCCATCATCTTCCCCTGGGTTTCAGAGGTCGGAATTCCACCGAGCACGGCGGTGATGCCGTTGCCGGCTTCTTCCTCGACGAAGAACTCGATCACGGGGATGTTCTTGGCCTTCAGTTCTTCGAGCTCCGGATTGAACAGTGAACGCGGGTAACCCGACCCGAGCACCGCATCCGGTTCGTCCTTGATCGCCTGGTCGTAGGCGGCCTTGATTTCCTCCGGCGTGGTGCCGGCGTTGATCGAGTTGACCGTCCAGCCGAGTGCCGACGCCGCCGATTCGAAGAGTTCACCCTCGGTCTTGCAGGCGGGGACGCCGCACTGGATGAAGTCGATGGTCTTGCCCTTCGGGATCGGTTTCCCGACCGGCGTTTCGATCCCGATGGTGGTCGGGCGTTCTTCGAATTCGGCGTTCGCTTCGGCGGCTTTCGGGAAGGCGCTTTCCGAGCTCGACGAGCCTTCGCCGGCGGCGCCGCCGCTCGAGCCTTCGCTCGATTCGGTGCTGCCGCCGCTGCTAGTGCTGCTACTGCTTGATCCGCCACCGCAGCCGGCGATCACCAAGGCCAGTCCGATCATGCATAGGACGGCCGCGGCAAACACGCGTGCGGAAGCAATGTGCAACTTCATACCCTCTCCTCTCACAGCTCTCACAGTGGTGCGCACGCGCAAAAACCAAGCGCTTGCTCGGGACAGACTAAGCGCACACTTGCGCGACTGTCAAGCAGTTGCTTGGTCGTTCAGGCGGGCGTCGCGGAGCGGTCGCCGCTACCCGAGATCGCCCGCAGAAGCTCGCGCTCGTTGACCGCCTCGCCGTAGAGCTCCTCGGTCACCCGTCCCTCGATCAAAACGACCACCCGGTCGCAGACCCCGACGAAGTCCTCCATGTCGGAGGAGCAGACGACGAAGCCGGCGCCGGTCTTCGCGTAGTCGCGGACGACGTCGTAGATCGCGTGGCGGGCGCCGATGTCGACGCCGCTGGTCGGGTCGTCCATGAAGACGACGCGAGGGTCGATCCCGAACCACTTGGCGAGCAGCACCTTCTGCTGGTTGCCGCCGCTGAGCAGGCCGTAGAGGCGGTCGGGGTGGGCGGGCCGGATGTCGAGGCGCTCGATCCATTCCATCACCGCTTCCCGCTCGCGCTTCTTGTTGACGCGGCCGCCGCGGGAGAACTCGGGCAGCCGGCCGAGCGTGATGTTCTCGCCGATCGTGAAGTCGGCGATCGCCGCGTCGGGGTGGCGGTTGGGCAGGACCAGCGCCAGGCCGAGCCGCTCCGCCTCGAGCGGGTCCATCTCCCCCGCCCACGGCTGCCCGGCGATCGCCAGCTGCATGTCGGCCGGGACCGCCCCGCAGACCGCCGCCGCCAGCACCTCGCGCCCGGAGCCGGAGAGGCCGGCGATGCCGAGCACCTCGCCCGGCAGGACGTCGAAGTCGACCCCGGCCAGCGGCTCGCTGCGCAGATTGCGGACCGAGAGGACCGGCTCGGCGTCGGCGGGCGGGCGGGGCGCCTGGGCCGCGGTTTCTTCGACCGCGCTGCCGACGATCAGCTCGGCGAGGCGGGCGCGGTCCATCCCCTTCGCCGCGAAGGTCCCCTGGTAGGCACCGTCGCGAAGCACGGTCACCCGCGCCGCCAGGTTGAGGATCTCGTCGAGGCGGTGGGAGACGTAGAGGATGCTGACGCCTTTGGCGCGGACTTCACGGCAGACCGCGAAGAGCGCCTCGCACTCGGCCGGCGGCAGCGCCGCCGAGGGCTCGTCGAGGACGAGCAGGGAGATCGAACCGTGGGTGTCGTCGAGCGCGCGGGCGATCGCCAGCGCGCTCCGCTCGACCGCTTTCAGCTCGGCGACCGGGCAGTCGACATCCATCTCCACGTTGATCCGCTCGAGCAGCTCGCGGGTCAGACGGCGTTGCTGCGACCAGGCGATCTTGCCGGGGCCGATGGTGGCGAAGCCGGAGACGAGGCCGACGTTCTCGGTCGCCGAGAGCTCGCCGATCAGGCCGAGGTCCTGGTGGACGAAACGGAGCCCGCGGCGGCGCGCGTCCGCGGCCGAGTTGACCTCGAGTGGCTCGCCGTCGATCAGCACGACGCTGCCCGGATCCGGGTCGTGGAAGCCGGAGAGGGTCTTGATCAGGGTCGACTTGCCGGACCCGTTCTCACCGACCAGCGCGTGGATCTCGGCGCGGCCGATCTCGAAGCTGACGTCCTTCAGGGCGCGCTGCCCGGGGAAGGTCTTCGAGAGGTGCTCGATCTGGATCAGCGGCTGCGGGGTGGTGGAATCGGGGCTCAACGGATCCTCTCCTCAAATGGTTGCTCGTAGGCTATGCTCCCAACCAAGCAAGCGCTTGGCTGGAGACTAATCAGCCGAACGATTGCCGTCAATCCCCGGGAAGGAGAGATCGCAAGCATGTCCGTCGACGCTCAAGCCGCGCCGCCGCCGGCATCCAGCAGCCACCGTCTGCCGGGCTGGGCCGAGTCACTCAGCTTTCGCAACATCGGTGCCATCTACGTATGGATTCTGCTGATCGTCGTTTTCACCGTCTGGAAGCCGAGCCTCTTCCCGACCGCCCAGACCGCGAAGAGCGTCGTCAACCAGTACGCGATCACCGGCCTCGCCGCGCTCGCCGTGGTGATGCCGCTGGCCGCCGGCGTCTTCGACCTCTCGATCGGCTCGACGATCGGCTTCTCCGGTGTCTTCGCGGGCTGGGCACTGAACACGCTCGGCCTGCCGCTCGGGGCAGCGGTCGCGCTGACCCTGATCGCCGGGCTGGCGATCGGCACGCTCAACGCGATCGTCGTCGTGCGGATGAAGATCGACTCGTTCATCGGCACGCTGGCGACCGGCTCGATCATCGCCGCAGCGACGCTGTGGGTCTCCGGCGACGAAATCATCACCGGCAAGGTCTCCGGCAGCTTCACCAAGATCGCCGCGACCAGCATCGGCGGGGTCCAGCTCCCGGTCATCTACCTGCTGGTGGCGATGCTGGTGCTCGGCTACGTGCTGGAGCAGACGGTCTTCGGCCGGCGCGTCTACGCCTCCGGCTACGGCCCTGAGGTCTCGCGCCTGGTCGGCCTGCGGGTCGGCCGGATCCGCACCATCTCGCTGCTCTTCTCCGGCGTGCTCGGCTCCTTCGCGGGCATCGCGCTGGCCTCGCGGATCGGCTCGGCCGATCCCTCGGTCGGCCCCGAGTACCTGATCCCGGCCTTCTCGGCCGCCTTCGTCGGCGCCTCGCAGTTCCGCCACGGCCGCTTCAACCCGTGGGGGACGGTCGTCGCGGTGCTGATGATCGGCACCGGCAGCGTCGGTTTGCTGCTCGCCGGGACGCCGAACTGGACCCCCCAGGTCTTCCAGGGCGCCGTCCTGATCGCCGCCGTCGGCATCACCCAGCTGCAGCGCCGCCGCCCCCGCGCCGAGGACTGAGGCGCCGGTGACGGTCGCGCTCGAGCCGGGCCCGCTGCTGGCCGGCCGCAGCGCGATCGTCACCGGCGGCGCGGCCGGGATCGGTGGCGCGGTGAGCGAGGCCTTCCTCGCACACGGCGCCACCGTCGTCGCCGTGGACCGGGACCGGGCCGCGCTGGAGCGGCTCGGCGCGCGCCTCGCGTCGCCGGCCACGCTGGAGCTGTTGGAGCTCGACGTCACCGCGCCCGCGGCGGCCGAGCAGATCGGTGGCGCCGCCGCGGCCGACATCCTCGTCAACAACGTCGGCCACTTCCTCCGCCCGCCGACCCTCTTCGCCGAGGAGGATCGCGAAGGCTGGGAAGCGCAGCGGGCGATCAACCTCGAGCACGTCCTCGCCGTGACCCGGGCCGTCCTGCCGGGGATGATCGAGCGCGGGCGCGGCGGCAGCATCGTCAACCTGACCACGGTCGAGGCCTTCCGCGGGATCCCCGGGCACGCCGTCTACTCCGCCTACAAGGCGGCGGTCGTGGCGTTCGGTCGCAGCCTCGCGCTCGAGGTCGGGGCAGATGGGATCCGGGTCAACGACATCGCGCCCGACGTCGTCGAATCCCCGCAGCTGCCCTACGCCGACTGGGTCGAGGACCCGGAGCGGTGGCGCTGGCGCACCTGGGTCCCGCTCGCCCGCCACGGCACGCCAGAGGATGTCGCCGGCGCCGCGCTCTTCCTCGCCTCGCCGCTGTCGGCCTTCGTCACCGGGACGACGATCCACGTCGACGGCGGCACCAAGGCGGCCGGCGGCTGGTACCCGCGCGACGAGGGCGGCTGGACCAACCGCCCGCTCTCGCCTTAGGCGGTGATTCGACGGCGGCCGGCTGCCGCCCTGAGCTGAAAAGGACGGGGCCGTCTCGGCCACGGCCCGGGCAGGCTGTGGCCGTGGCCGAGACGGCCGAGGGTGCGGGGAGAGGTCACGGGTTCGGGCGTGTTCCGCCAGGAAGGAGCGCGTTATCGGTCACGAAGGCGCGGGATCCGTGACGAAGACCCATGGAACGTCACGGTTCCTCCCGTCTTCTCCGGGCGTCGAGAACTGCCGTTCGTCGCTTGTAGCCGTATAGGGGTACAAACGACGAACGGCACCTGTCGACCCTCCGCGAAGGGTGGCGGGACAGGTGAGGACCTGTGACCTTCCTCGCGGACCTGTGACGAACCGGGGCAAGGGTGACGGAAGAGTGGAGTTCCTCCCGTCCCTGTGACCTTCCCTGAATCTCCCGTGACTCGGACGGGCGCGACGGCCGCCCCCGTCGCGAAGACGCCCCCCGTGGAATCGACCAGTCAGGCGTCGGCGAGGAGCTCGCGGGCGCGGGCGAGCGCGGGGGGCAGCGCGTCGGGATCGCCGAGGTCGATCGTCGGCAGCGGCCCGAGCTCGGCGGCGAGCAGGCCGGCGTCCTTGGCGAGCAGGTCGTCGACCAGGCCGGCGAAGGCGTCGGCCATCCAGCTGCCGCCGGAGCCGCGCCGCAGGAGCTCGGCGGTGGCGGCAACGTCGAGCCCGGCAGCGGCGGCGAGCTCGACCGCGCTCGCGTAGGCCAGCGCGTTGTAGGCGGCGAGGGCGTTGTTGAGCAGCTTGGCGAGGGTTGCCTCGCCGTAGCGCGCCATCGGCAGGACGAGCGAGGCGAGCGTGCGCTCGAGGAAGGCGGCGTCCCCGTCGGTCACCGCGGGCCCGCCGGTGAGGACGATCAGCTCGCCGCGTTCGGCGCCGCCGCGCCCGCCCGAGACCGGCAGCTCGACCAGCCGCGGCCCGTCGGCGGCCGCGTGGGCGCCGAGGTCGCGGGCAAAGTCGACGGCGAGCGTCGTCACCACGTAGACGACGGCATCCTGGCCGAGCCGCCCGTTCAGGTCGAGGATCACCGCCTCGGCCTGCTCGGTGGTGCGGACGCAACAGAAGACACGCGGGGCTTGGGTGGGGTCGAGCTCGGCGGTCGAGGCGAGCGCCGCGCGGCCGCTCT
The DNA here is from genome assembly GCA_025964255.1 of Solirubrobacterales bacterium. Lineage (GTDB taxonomy): Bacteria > Actinomycetota > Thermoleophilia > Solirubrobacterales > 70-9 > VAYN01. The sequence continues at coordinate 98,078 of JAOPZF010000200.1, forward strand.
CCTCCTCCCACATCGCCCGGCGCTCGGGCACCCCGTCGATCCCGGCCACCACGACCCCGACCGCGTGCAGGCGGCGGGCGATCGCGATCCCGAGATCGCCGAGGCCGACGACCGCGGCGGCGTCCGTCACGCGATCACCCCGTCGGCCCAGGAAAGCAGGCGCCGGGCGAGCAGGTGGCGGTCGGGCGAGAGGTTGTGGCAGTGCGCCGAGCGGTCCAGGCGCAGCAGGGTGATGTCGGGCGCGGCGGGGTAGGTCGCGACCTCGGCGAGCGGATCGGGCGAGAGGTCGGTCGCCCCGTAGGCGAGCAGGACCGGGACGTCGATCGCCGCGGCCGCGGCCGCCGAGACGCGCGGGATCGTCGTTTCGATCGCCGCCGTGCGCGGCGTCGAGGTCGCCGTCGCGGTGTCGGCCGCGATCACCTCCGCGGCGGTTCCCGGCGCGTAGAAGAGCTCGTGGAAGTTCTCCCGCGGCAGCTCGAAGTAGGGATCGAGCTCCTCCCACGGCCGCCCCCAGAGCTTCGGCGGCAGGTGCTCGGTCGCCCAGGCGAAGCGCTCGGCGTCGGTCAGCTCGGCCTCGCGCTCGTGCTCCTCGTAGATCCCCTCCAGCGGTTGGTTGGAGAAGCCGAGGACGGCGATTGCGGCGAAGCTGGCGAAGGCGGCTTGCTGGAGGACCACGAGGCAGCCGCCGAGCGAGTGGCCGATCCCGATCGTCGGCGACGACGCGAGCGGCGCCAGGCCCGGCACCAGATCGCCCGCGGCGAGCCGCTCGCACACTCGTCCGGCGACGGCCGCGTTGGCGGCGGCCATCGCGGCGAGCGTCACCGCCCCGGCGTCGGCGGGGCGCTCGCTCTCCCCGGTGCCGACGTTGTCGACGGCGACGACGACGCAGCCCGCCTCGGCGGCGGCGCGGGCGAAGCTGTAGCCGTCGATCGGCAGGTCGAAGTACTCCTTGCCATAGCTCATCCCCGGCACGCAGAAGAAGATCGGCGCACCCTCGGCGGGAGCCGCCGGGGCGACGACCCGGACGATCATCTCGACCTCGCCCAGCTCGGCGGGGTTGACCGTGACGCGGACGTCGCTCGTGTGGACCTGCTCCCTCATCCTGTTCACCACCTTACCAAGCGCTTGCTAGGTTGTGGCCCATGAAGGAGCATGGGATCGACCGCGAAAGGGCCGCTGCCGAGTACCACCGGATGGGCTGGTGGGGAGATGACTCGCTTGCCGACCACATTGCCCGCCACGCTAACGAGCGCCCGGAGGCCGTCGCCTTCGCCGGGCCCCTCGGCACGCTGAGCTGGGCCGGCTACGAGGCCGCCGCGAATCGGATCGCCGGTGCCCTGCGGGAGCTCGGCCTCGGCCGGGGCGACCGGGTCGGCGTGATGCTGCCCGACGGCGGCGCCGTCCACGCCGCCTTCGTCGGCTGCGAGAAGGCGGGCGTCGTCGCGGTGGGAGTGGGCGTCCGGGCGGGCGAACGCGAGGCGCAGCACATCCTCGCCAAGGGTCGCGCGACCGCACTGATCACCCTCGACGAGCACCGCGGCGCTCCCGCCGGCGAGCACTTCAAGGCGCTGCAGGCCAAGCTCGATGACCTCCGCCACCACGTCGTCGTCCCCCGCTTCGAGCAAGGCGTCGACGCCCTGATCTTCCGCGACGGGGTCGAGACCGGCCCGCCGCCGACCGACTTCCCCGACCGCCTCGGCCCCGACGAGCTCTGGTTGATCAACTCGACCTCGGGCACCACCGGACTGCCGAAGTGCGTGATGCACACCCAGAACCGCTGGTGGTACTTCCACCAGTGCGCGGTCGCGATCGGCGATCTGACCGAGGACGAGGTCTTCATGGCGGCGATCCCCGCCCCCTTCGGCTTCGGCCAGTGGACCTCGCACTTCACCCCCGCCTACCTCGGCGTGCCGACCGTCTCGATGGAGCGCTTCGACACCTCGCTGGCGCTGGAGCTGATCGAACGCGAACGGGTCACCGTCCTCTGCGCCGTCTCCACCCAGTTCCGGATGCTGCTCGCCGACCCGGCACTGCGCGAACGCGACCTCACCTCGCTGCGGCTGATGTACACCGGCGGCGAGATGATTCCCTTCGAGCCCGCCCGGGCCTTCGAGGAGATGACCGGCGCCGCGATCCTCAACTTCTACGGCTCCAACGAGAGCGGCCTCGCCACCGCGACCCGCCTCACCGACCCGACCCAGCGCCGGCTGCGCACCGCGGGCCGGGTGCTCGAGGGCACCGAGATGCGGCTCTTCGACGAGGAGGGCAACGACGTCACCGAGAGCCGCCGCGGCCAGCCCGGCACCAAGGGTCCGGCGACCTGCATCGGCTACCTCGACGACCCAGGCGCCAACGCCCAGCTCTTCACCGCCGACGGCTTCCTGCTGCACGCCGACATCGTCGACCTCGATGAGGAGGGCTACCTCTCGATCGTCGGCCGCACTTCCGACATCGTCATCCGCGGGGGCAAGAACATCAGCGCCGCCCAGGTCGAGGAGGAGATCGCCGCCCACCCGCGCGTCGCCCTCGCCGCGGTCGTCGCGATGCCCGACGAGATCTTCGGCGAGCGGGTCTGCGCCTTCGTTCAGCTCAATGACGGCGGCACGATGGAGCTGACCGAGCTGACCGCCTTCCTCGAAGCGGCGGGCGCCTCGAAGGAATACCTGCCGGAGCGGCTCGAGGTAGTCGAGGAGATCCCCCGCTCCTCCGGCGCGAAGATCGCCAAGGGCGAGCTCCGCCAGATCGCCGCCGGCCTCCGCGCCGAGTCGCGCTAGTCGCCGAGCGACTGGATCGCGGTCAGCCAGGCGGGGACTTCGCCGCCGCCGTCGACCCGCAACTCGGCGCCGCTGACGTAGCGGGCGTCCGCGGCGGCGAGCAGGAGGCAGGCAGCGGCGACGTCCTCGGGGCGCGCCATGCGGCCCGCCGGGATCACCGACGCGGCGGCCGCGAGGGCCTCTTCGCCGCCGTAGTGGCGGGCCGACCCGGGGGTCTTGACCGGCCCCGGCGTCACCTGGTTGACCCGCACCTTCGGACCCCACTCGACCGCCAGCGCCCGGGTCAGCCCGAGCAGTCCCGACTTGGCGGCGGCGTAGAGCGCCGTGCCGGGGGCCGGCCGCGCCTCCGAGCTGCTGCCGATGTTGATGATCGCGCCGCCCTCGTCCTGCTCCTGCATCGCCAGGTTGGCGCGTTGGGCGACGTAGAAGGGGGCGAGCAGGTTGAGGTTGACGACCGCCGCCGCCGAGCGGGCCGACATCTCCGCCGCCGGGCCGGGCGCGGTGCCGCCCGCGTTGTTGACGAGCAGGTCGATCCGACCGTGGGACGCGAGTGCCGCCTCGACCGCGACGAGCGCCGCCTCGGGCTCACGCAGGTCGGCGGCGACGAACCCGGCGGCGCGGCCGTCGACCGTCGGCAGGTCCTCGGGCTCGCGCCGGCCGCAGACGACGACCTCGTAGCCCACCCCGAGGAAGGCAGTCGCGATCGCCGCGCCGATCCCGCGGGTGCCGCCGGTGACGAGGACGACCCGCGGGTCGCTCATCCGAGGATCCCGGCGCGCTCGGCGACCAGCCGGCGGACGCCGCGATAGCCGCCCGCGAGCAGCTCGTTGGCTTTCGCCCGCTTCAGGTACATGTGGGCGTCATGCTCCCAGGTGAAGCCGATCCCGCCGTGTAGCTGGATCGCCTCGGCGGCGACGTGGAGGAGCGCGGCGCCCGCGACCGCCTCGGCCAGCGGCGCCACCACCGGCAGCTCCTCGGGAGCGCCGTCGACCGCCCAGGTCGCGTAGTAGGCAGTCGATCGCGCCGCCTCGAGCTCGGTGGCGAGGTCGGCGCACCGGTGCTTCAAGGCCTGGAAGGAGCCGATCGGGCGGCCGAACTGAACCCGCTCCTTGAGGTAGGCGACGGTCTCGTCGAGGCAGCGGGCGGCGGCGCCGACCGACTCGACGGCGAGTCCGACGGCGAGCAGGTCGCGGGCGCGGGCGAGCGCCTCAGGCCCGCCGGCGAGCACGGTCGCGGGCGCGCCCTCGAGCCGCACCGCCGCCTGTCGACGGGTCTGATCGAGGGTCGCGAGCGGCTCGACCGCGCAGCCCGGCGCGCCCGCCTCGACCGCGACCAGGACCGGCTCGGATCCGCGGCGCGCCGCCAGCACGAAAAGCTCGGCGGTGGCGCCATCGACCACGAATACCTCGCCATCGACAACGTCTCCCTTTGTATGGAGCGCACCGTCGTCATCGAGCCCGACCGCCGCGGCCGCGCCGCCGACGATCCGCTCCAGCATCGGGCCCGCGGCGTCGTCCCCGGATACATGTGAGAGCACCGCCGCCGCGGTGACGGTCGACAGGTACGGGACCGGCAGCAGCTTCCGTCCGATCTCCTCGACCGCGATCCCGACCTCGACGAAGCTCGCCCCGGCGCCGCCCAGCTCGGGCGCGACGGTGAGCCCGGTCAGTTCCATCTCCCCGGTCAGCCGCGCCCACTGCTCGGCGGCGAAGCCGTCGGCTTCGGCCGCGGCGCGCACCTGCTGCGAGGTGGCGTGGCGCTCGAGGAAGGCGGCGACGATCGCCCGCAGCTCGCGCTGGTCCTCGCTGAAGGAGAAGTCCACGGCTCAGCCCCTCGGCAACCCGAGCATCCGCTCGCTGATGATGTTGCGCTGGATCTCGTCGGAGCCGGCGTAGATCGTGTCGGCGCGGCTGTAGAGGAATAGAGCCTGGTCGCCGTCGAGCGAGTAGGGCGCCTTCACCCGGGTCGCGTCGGCGCCGCGCACGTCGATCGCCAGCTCACCGAGCCGGCGGTGCCACGGCCCCCAGAGCAGCTTCGACATCGAGGCCGAGACCGGCTGCCCGTCGGTCAGCGAGCGGAGCGCCTGGTAGCGCATCGTCCGCAGCTCGATCCAGGCGTCGACGAGGCGCGCCGCGATCTCCGGGTCCTCGACCGCGCCGGTCCGGCGCGCCGTCGCGATCACCGCCGCCAACTCGCGGCCGAAGCCGATCTGCTGGGCCAGGGTGGCGACGCCGCGCTCGAAGCCGAGCGTCCCCATCGCCACCCGCCAGCCGTCGTCGGGCTCCCCGACCACGTTGGCGGCGTCGGTCGTCGCGTCCTCGAAGAAGACCTCGCTGAACTCGGAGGTGCCGGTGATCTGGACGATCGGCCGGATCTCGATCCCCGGCTGCTTCATCGGCACCAGCAGGTAGGAGAGGCCGCGGTGGCGCTCCGAGCCGGGCTCTGAGCGGACCACGGCGAAGCACCAGTCGGCGTGGGCGGCGAGCGAGGTCCAGACCTTCTGGCCATCGATCCGCCACTGCCCGCCGTCGAGCCGGGCCCGGGTGCGGACCGCGGCCAGGTCGGAGCCGGCGCCCGGCTCCGAGTAGCCCTGGCACCAGAGCTCCTCGCCGCGCAGGATCGGCGGCAGGAAGCGCTCCCGCTGGGCGTCGGTGCCGAAGGCGACGAGGGTCGGCGCGAGCAGGTGCTCACCCATGTGGTTGACGCGGGCGGGCGCCTCGGCGCGGGCGTACTCCTCGGCCCAGATCACCTGGCGGTCGAGGCTGGCGCCGCGACCACCGTGCTCGGCGGGCAGTCCGAGGCCGATCCAGCCGCCCTCCCCCAGCTCGCGCTCCCAGGCCAGGCGCACCTCGAAGCCCTCGTGCTCACGGCCGGGGCCGCCGGCGCCGCCCAGATCGGCGAACTCGCCACGCAGGTGCTCGGCGAGCCACTCGCGGACTTCGTCGCGGAACGCTTCGTCGGCGGCGGTCGGGCGCAGGTCCATAATTCCGGAACATACCAAGCGCTTGCTTGGGAAGCCAGCTAAGATGTCCTCCGATGGAGGAGAAGGCTCGAGTGACTTCGGAGCAGTCGGTCGCCCAGCCCACCGGGACGGCGAAGGAGATCCCGTTCCACCCCGCGCCTGATGTCGCACGCTATCGCGCCGACGGTGAGTGGGGGACGGAAACGCTCAGCGACCTGGTCGCCCGGAACGCCGCGGCGCTCGGCGAGGCACCGGCCCTGATCGGCGACCGCGGCTCGCTCAGCTGGGCGCGCTACGACGCGCTCGGGACCGAACTGGCAGGGCTGCTCGCCGGGGCCGGCTTCGAGCCGGGCGCGCCGCTCGCCGTTCTCCTCCCGGACGGCCCGAGCGTCCACGTCACCTACCTCGCCTGCGAGCGGGCCGGCCACCCGATCGTCGCGGTCGCCCCCCGCTCCGGGGTCAGCGAGGTCGCCCACCTGCTGCGACGGACCGAGGCCGCCGCGCTGATCAGCCACGACAGCTACGCCCGCCGCCCCGTCGCCGAGCTCCACGACGGCCTCCGCGAGGCCGGGCTGGACACGATGCGCGCGCTCGTCCTTCCCGACCTCGCCTCCCAGGGCCTCGCCGGCGCGACCCTCGACGGCGCCGCGCTGCCCCCGCCCGCCACGCCCGCCGCGCCGCTCGACCCCGACGGCATCTACCTGATCAACTCGACCTCGGGGACGACCGGCCTGCCGAAGTGCGTCGTCCACAATCAGAACCGCTGGTTCAGCTTCGCTCGGATGGCGATCGAGGCGGGCGCCTTTGGCGCCGACGAGGTGGTGCTCTCCGCCGTCCCCAGCCCCTACGGCTTCGGCCTCTGGAGCGCTCACTTCGTGCCCGCCCTGCTCGGCTGTCCGACCGTGCTGATGGAGCGCTTCGAGGTGGAGCGGATGCTCGACCTGATCGAGCGCCACCGGGTCACCTTCCTCGCCTGCGTCACCACCCAGATGATGATGATGCTCGGCTCGCCGACCTTGCCGCGACGCGACCTCGGCCCGCTGCGCACCGTCTTCACCGGCGGCGAGGCGGTCTCGTCCGAGGCGGCGGCGCGCTTCGAGGCGACCAGCGGCGCCCACGTCCTGCAGTTCTACGGCTCCAACGAGAACGGCGCGATCAGCGTCACCCGCCACGACGACGGCGACGAGCAGCGCCTCGGCACCGCCGGCCGGCCACTCGCCGCGATGAACGTCCGCCTCTACGACGGCGAGCGCGACGTCACCGCGACCGGTGGCCCCGGCCAGGTCGCGAGCCGCGGCCCGACCGGCTGTCTCGGCTACTACCGCGACCCCGAGGCGAACGCCGAGCTCCTCAACGACGACGGCTGGATGCTGAGCGGCGACCTCGCCGAGATCGGCGACGACGGCTTCCTCCGCCTCACCGGCCGCGCCTCCGACCTGATCATCCGCGGTGGCAAGAACATCAGCGCGGTGGCGGTCGAGGCCGAGGCCGCGATCCACCCGGCGATCGCCCTCGCCGCCGCGATCCCGGCGCCCGACCCGGTCTTCGGCGAGCGCGTCTGCCTCTGCGTCCAGCTGCTGCCCGGCGAGTCGCTCACCCTCGAGGACCTCTGCGCCGACATGCTCTCCCGCGGCGTCTCCCGCGAGTGGCTACCGGAGCGGCTGATCGTCCTCGACGAGATGCCCCGCTCGGCCGGCGAGAAGGTGGCCAAGACCGAGCTGAGACGGCTCGTCGAGACCGACGCGACCCAGTAGGGAGCGATCGTCGTGGGACGCGCCGCTCGTCACCCCGCTGGAAGAGCATCGACAAGGCGGTCGAAGCGCTGACGCCGTTCGCCGACCAGACCGAAGGGGAGGCGTCGGCGTTGGCGACTACGACAAGCGCTCAGCGTGGCGGGATCGGGCAGGCGACGGTCTCCAGCTGGAGGATCGCCAGGGTGCGACCGAAGCCGATGTACTGGCCCGCCATCATCATCAGCTCGAGGATCTCGCCGTCGTCGAAGTGCTCGTGGAGGGCTTCGATGTCGGCGTCGCCGATCTCGTGATGTTCGACCGCCATCCGTTCGGCGAAATCCACCGCGGCGCGCTCTGCCGGGCTGTAGTCAGGGTTCTCGGCAAAGTCGTCCGCCCAGACGCCGGTCGCCTGCTCCTCGGGGATCGTCTCCGGCGCGAGCCGTGCCGCCTGGCAGGTCTGGCAACCGTTCAGCAGCGCGATCCGCAGCCGCACCAGCTCCTTCAGTCGCGGCGAGAGCTTCGCCACCCCGGCCGCCTGCTCGGCGTTGCTGTGCCACGGGTAGTAGAAGGCCAGGTACTGCTCGAGGAACTCCGGGTGGGCGTCGAACGCCCGGGCGACGCGGCGGGTCGCCCAGTCCCGCTCGTCGGCGCCGTCGTGCATCTCCTTGAGGAAGCCGTCCATCTCGGCTTCCTCGGCCAGCGGGATCCGTGCCATCTCGTCCTCCAGTCGTATGCCGCCGTCTCCTGGGACAGCCGCGACACGAGGATGATCCCAGCCGCACGCCCACCCGACTTGCGCCGGCTTGGAGATTCGACATAAGGCGGCACGCGAGCGATTGGAGCGCCCGCCGGCGCGTGAATACGGTCGGAGAATGATCGACTTCGAGCTCGAGCCCGAGCTGAAAGAGCTGCGCGAGCGGGTCACCCGTTTCGTCCAAGAGGTGGCCATCCCGGCCGAGCCGCGCGACGTCTCGTCCCACGGCACCCCCGACGAGCTGCGCGCCGAGCTCCAGGAGGAGGCAAAGCGCTGGGGCGTCTTCGGGCCGCAGCTGAGCGAGGAGCTCGGCGGCCTCGGCCTCGATCACCGCGGCACCGCGGTGATCCTCGAGGAGTGTGGCTACAGCCTGCTCGGCCCGCAGGCGCTGAACTGCGCGGCGCCCGACGAGGGCAACATGCACATGCTCGACTTGATCGCCTCTCCCGAGCAGCGCGAGCGCTACCTGGTGCCGCTCGCCGCCGGCGAGACCCGCTCCTGCTTCTCGATGACCGAGCCCGCCCCGGGCGCCGGGTCCGATCCCTCGATGCTGCTGACGACGGCGCGGCGGACCGGCTCCGGCTGGTCGATCAGCGGCCGCAAGTGGTTCATCACCGGCGCCGAAGGGGCGGCGTTCACGATCTGCATGGCGCTCGCCGAGGACGCCGGCGCGACGATGTTCCTGGTCGATGCCGAGAACCCCGGCTTCCGGATCGAGCGCATCCTCGACGCCACCGACCGCGCCTTTCCCGGCGGCCACGCCGAAGTCTCCTTCGAGGACTGCGAGGTCGGCGAGGACGCGGTGCTCGGCCGCGTCGGCGAGGGCTTCCGCTATGCCCAGGTGCGCCTCGCCCCCGCCCGCCTCACCCACTGCGAGCGTTGGCTCGGTGCCGCCCGGCGCGCCCACGACTTCGCCCTCGACTACGTCTCCGGGCGCGAGGCGTTCGGCCGGCCGCTCGGGGAGCTCGGGATGGTGCAGGAGAAGCTCGCCCGCTCACTGATCGACATCGAGACCTCGCGCCTGCTGATCTGGCGCTGCGCCTGGGCGCTCGACCGCGGCGAGTCGGGCAAGCACGAGTCCTCGGTCGCCAAGGCCTACGTCGCCGAGGCGGTCAATCGGGTCGTCGACAACGCCGTCCAGGTGTGCGGCGCGACCGGCGTCTCCGGCGAGGGGCCGCTGGCCAGGCTGATCGACGAGACGCGGCCCTTCCGCATCTACGACGGCCCGACCGAGACGCACCTCTGGTCGATCGCCCGCCGCCAGCTCCGCGCCCGCGCCGCGCGTCGGCCGGAGCCGGCCGCCGGTTCGTGAGCGCCTCCGACCTGGCGGAGGTGGCCCCCGCAGAGCCGCTCGCCGCCTACCTCGACTCGCTCGGGCTGGGGACCGGGGCGGTGCGGACCCGGCCGATCGGCGACGGGCACTCGAACCTCACCTTCCTGGTCGAGCGCGAGGGCGCGCGGGTCGTCCTGCGGCGGCCGCCGCAGGGGCCATTGCCGCCCTCGGCCCACGACGTGATCCGCGAAGCGCGCCTCCTCAGCGCGCTGCGCCCGCACGGCACGCCCGTGCCCGAGGTGCTCGGGAGGTGCGAGGACGAGGGCGTGATCGGTGCGCCGTTCTACGTGATGGCCTGGGTCGACGGCCACGTCCTCACCGAGGAGATGCCGGCCGGGCTGGTCGGCGAGGCGGAGCGGCTGTCGGAGTGCCTTGTCGACGGGCTGGTCGACCTGCACGCGGTCGACGCGACGGACGACGAGCTGGCGGGCTTCGGCCGTCCCGACGGCTACCTCGAACGGCAGCTGAAGCGCTTCGGCGGGCTCTACGAGACCAACGTGACACGGCCGCTGCCCGACCTCGAGGCGGTCGCCGACTGGCTCGCCGCCAATCTGCCCGAGTCGCCCGCCTCGACCGTCGTCCACGGCGACTACCGCCTCGGCAACGTGATGATCGCCCCCTCCCCCACCCGCCTCGCCGCGATCCTCGACTGGGAGATGGCGACGATCGGCGACCCGCTCGCCGACCTCGGCTACATGACCGCGATGTGGTCGGAGCCGACCGACCCGCCGAACCCGGTCAGCGACCTCTCCTCGCTGACCCGCGGCGCGGGCTTCCCCGATCGTGCCTTCCTCGCCGCCCGCTACGCGGAGCGCACCGGCCGCTCGCTCGACGCCCTCCCTTGGTACCAGGTGCTGGCGATCTGGAAGGCGTCGATCTTCCTCGAGGGCAGCTTCCGCCGCTTCGGCGCCGGCACCACCAGCGACCCGTACTTCGCGAGCCTCGAGACCGGCGTCCCCGCCCTCGCGGCCCTGGCTCTCGAACGGACCGAAGCTACCTAGGCGGCGATCAGCGTCGCGCTCGCGAGACTCCCAGCCGGCTCGACCTTCAGCGTGGAGACCCGCAGATCGGGCACTGCGCCTTCGGGCTCCGCCACCATCAGGCAGATTCCCTCCTCGAGGACGACGCGCAACTCCTCGAGATCATCCCCGGTGGCGAAGACCCCCGGGTACTCATCGACCGTCGCCCAGAAGGCTCCGTCCTCTCGCTCCACCCTCACGTGTATCTGCCGCTCCGTCATCAGCTTCAAGAGTAATCAATCCCCCTTCGTACGGTGACCGTTAAATCCCTTTGGTAGGCCACCTGTCAGCTCGCGCTCCAATTGCGCCTCGGACCGCTTCGAGTAGGCGCTCCGGGGGTTCTCAGGAAGCGTGATAGGGCGAGATCCAGGCTTCGTCATCTTGACCTGATGCTTGCCGCCGCGTTCTTTTGACCAACCCTCATGCTGCAATCGCTTGATCCATTCCTTCTGCGTTTTCGGCACGCCCCTTCAAGGGCGCAGGACCAAGACTCTCCCCCCACCCGGGCGTGCTTCCGCTGTTCCTTTTCCCGGCTATTCCGAGATAAGGAACAGCGGAACGCGGGGGACCTACTCGAAGTTGCGCTGCAGCCAGCCGGTGAGGTGGCCGTTCACCTCGTCGGGCTTCTCCAGCTGGACCCAGTGGCCGGCGTCGGCGACCTCGTGTTGCTCTAGCTGAGGGAGGTAGGCGTCGAGGCCGTCATAGGACGCCTCGAAGAAGAACCAGTCGTCGGAGGCGTAGACCAGCAGCGCGGGGATGTCGACCACATAGTTCGACCCCTGGGCCTCTTCGAAGTCCTTGCGCAGCGCCCGGTACCAGTTCAACCCGCCGGTGAAGCCGGTCTTCTCGTAGACGTCTACGTAGAAGCGCAGGTTGTCCTCACTGCCGAGCGGCTCGCCGAACAGCTGCGGGTCGGCGACGAAGACGCCGGCCGGAACTTCCTGGATAGCTTTCGGGGCGGCGTCGAACTCGGCCCGGGTCATGCCGCGGCCGCGCATCAGCGAGCGGAAGGTGTGCTCGACGTCGTCGCCGAGGATCTTCTCGCCGACCCCCGGCTCCTGGAAGGTGCGCATATAGTGATTGGGGCCGCGCA